>CAUQVC010000001.1:0-90742 GCA_963521715.1 uncultured Candidatus Saccharibacteria bacterium
TCCATGCAGCTACTCCTTAAACAATCCTCAAGTGCTGTTGATGTGCTTTCCAGTGTATTTAAGCTGACCGAGGAAGAGCAGAAACGCTTGGCGAATTTCCCCGTTGGACAGGGGCTGTTCTTTGCTGGACAAAACCACGTACACATCCAGATTCAAGCCAGTGATACTGAGTATGATCTAATCAATACTTCACCCGTGAAACAACAACTTCCGTCTGAAACACCAATTGGTGGATATGGAGCCGTATAATCATGGCACGGATTGACTATACGACTGATCCAGATGTTGATGAACGGCTCAATCCAGCCTCTGAACAAACGTCTAAATATCTAAATTCTATGGAGAATAATGCCGCCAATGATAATTTTTATGATGGCGACAAAAAAGACGATGGACTCAACGCCGCGGATAATGTTAATAGTCAAGAACAGCTGTACTCTCGGTCTCCTTTAGGCAAGGCCGGCGGCAGAGGTCGCGGTAAATTCTTGGCAAATATGACTCGCAAAAAATGGGGCGCCACGGCTGGTATCGGTGGAGGATTATTTGGCCTGATGATGCTATTCTTCTCAATTTTGCCATATAAACTTGACGCTATGGTCTCTACCATCACCGACCAGCTCAGCTCTGTGCCACAGCACGCCATCAATCAACGACTCGAGTATATCACCACACGCTGGGTTGCTATGAAAATGATGCAAACCGCATATCCTGGTGATGCCAATCTCGTGTTCTGCGCTGGCGGTGGTGTTTTGTGTCACCTGGGGGCTACAAAATACAGTACGTGGTTTGAAAAACAACTTGATGCGAAGTTTGAGAAAGAGGGAAGAAATGTCAAGGCCGTCTTTAATGCGAGCGGTAGAAACACCTTGGGCGGTAAAGCGACCTCATTTACTATGCATCTTGAGTCAAAAGATATGAACTCTGTCCTGCAGGGAGTAGAAAAGGAATTATCTCATAAAGATATGCGTCGTCATATCAAAAAAATGACACGTAAAGTTCACGGCCGTAATTACTTCATGCGCTATCTGTCTAAACGTGTATTGTACCGAAAATACGGTGTGAAAAAGTTTAACATCATACCAGAAAAAGCTGGTCAAAAATATGCTGACTTTAAGGCTAAGATTAAGCTAAATATGAATACGCGTATCACCGCTAAAATGTCGCCTCGTTTTGCAGCGTATTTGGGATGTTTGGATGGTACTGACGCTAAAAAATGCCAAGACACATTAGATAAATTAAATAACGACCTTGATAGCAAGATTAGCGAAGCAGAAAAAGAGGCTGAAAAAGCGACAGGTGACAATAAAACAAAAGCTGATGAAAAAGTGAAAAAAGTTAAAGGGCAAAAAGAAGCTCTTAATAATATTGATTCTCTGTCCAAAGCAGCACCAGACACACCGCTAGGTAAAATCATCAGTAAGCAACTGTTTAAGAAAATAGCAGCTGCAAACGCCATCATTGGAGCAATTGATTTGGTTGCGAAGATTGTTGGAGCAGTTAATGAAAAGGTTATCGAAATTGTCGGAGCTGACCAAAAGAAGCAGTTGTACACCGCGTTCACTTATGATGAAGAAGCTAGTCCGGTCTTGACGCGAGATCAAATTCGGGCGGGAACAATTGATAATATTCAACATGTTGAGTTAGCAACCTCGCTATTTGACGGCGCCGAAGCAGCACCAATATTCCAAGCGACGTTTGGCGGCAATAACACTGCAGCTTCACTACTATATCCGACAGCTTACGCCGAGGACGGTGGTATTCGCACCAAATGCGAGGTTGGTGGTGAAGAAAAGGTAGTTGCCTTAGATCCCGGTGAGCTTGTCTGTCCAGAAAAAAAGATTGTTAAAGACTACACTACATTTACGAAATATCCTGTCTGGCAAGTGTTGGCGGGGATAGCCAAAGCCTGGAATAGTACGTTCGGCGCAATCATCGACTTTGTTGGTGATACGGTCGGTAAGGTATTTAGCTGGTTCTTTAGTTATTTACAGGAATTGCCAGGACTGAAGCAGCTGGTTGAACTCTCTGAAGGCTTGATCGAAAAAGCCATGGGTTGGGCGGTAAGTTTGCTCTTCGGTATACCAGAGGTGGGGGTTGACGCGCCGGGCAACAATAACTTCGAGGCTCTACACGGCGGACTGACAACAACTATGCAAAGTAGTACTGAAGCCGGACAGGCTGGCGCTGATTCAGGATCTAAACAGCCAGACGGCATCGGTGGGGCACGCCTCACCAATCAGCAAGTCAGTGTACTCGCAAAACAGATCGAGCAAGAGCGTGACGAAGAGTTCCGCGAACAACCACTCATGGCGAAGTTATTTGACCCAACACTTAAGCGTTCGGTGGCTGGACAGTTACTAGCCGTTATGCCAACTTCCGGTTTTTCAACCATGCGATTAATCGCACGCGCACCGGTCGCTCTAGCGTCCGCTGTTACACCAGCCAACACTCACGCTGCTAAATACGATCAAGCGGCCGTTCTGCGGGCCTTCGGTGTGACATGGCATGGCTTTAGTGATGAAGCGGTATATAAAGCCGATCCAAGTCAGTACACTGATGCTGTCTGTTCAACCAAAGCCAAAGAGCGTGAAGCGAGCTATGGGATTCATGAAGGCGACTTAGTCCCGACGTACAGTGTGGCTGACCCCTGTGCCTTGGAGTTAACCGTAGCTGGCAACCTGGCCTTGATGGCTGACGACAAAGAAGGTAAATATTATCCAAAAGAAATTGATGATCCATCAGCCAATACTGGGGCACAACAGCCAAGTAGCGGACCAGTCGGCGACGCTATCGGTCCACCGGAATTAGAAGAAGCACAGACTTTTGGAAATGAACCTGCGTCGTGGGGTGGACACAGAAACGGTGAGATTCCACTGTCAGCCATGAGTGAGTTGAAAACTGCACCAGGACATTACATGCATCCAAAGGCCGCTCAAGCTTTCGATGCTATGAATGAAGCCTATGCTCAAGAACATGGTGGTCAACACATGACAATTACCGAATCATACCGTACATTAGCAACACAACAAGATTACTTCTCAAGCGGTATAACACAAGCAACTCCAGGAACATCAAAACATGGACATGGACTAGCCCTAGATATTAATATAGGTGGTTCAGGTTTTAATACGCCAATTTATCTGTGGCTAGCATCAAATGCCTCAAAATATGGCTTTGTTAACCCACCATGGGCAAGAGATCGTAATAATCCTGGCTGGTATAAAGATGAGCCGTGGCACTGGGATTATGCAAGGAGAGTACAATGAAACGAGTAACTATTGGTCTACTGTTAGCTTTGGTGAGTTGTATCATATTTTTGACCGCCAACTCCTCAGCAGCGCCAGAGAAAGACAAAGAAAAGAAGAAGGATCAACCGGCCGGTATTCCTTACCAAGACTACATTCTCAATGACATCAATATCAACAATCCAAACGGTCAAATCTGCTCAACCCAAAATACTGCGACTGGTGAACTTTCTGGTGAAAACGTAGAAAAAGTTCTTAAGTTTTTTACCGGCAAGGGTCTAACGTTAGTACAAGCAGCAGCGGTGGCTGGTAACCTCCAGCAGGAATCTCGCATTGATCCGAGCGCCCTCAACAGTATTGGTGCATACGGTATCGCGCAGTGGCTAGGCGGACGCCGCACGAATCTGGAGAAGAAGCCAAATTACAGTACCATCGAAGGGCAGCTAGAATACCTCTGGGAGGAGCTGAATGGGGCAGAAAATGCTGGTCTGAAAGTACTGCTTAAACACACTGACAAATCGGGTAGTGGTGTCAGCGCTTTGGCGGTTGAGTTTGGTGAAACATTTGAGCGGTATGGTGCAGGCGAAGAAGGTAACCGTGCCCAGTATGCCTCTGAGATTTTCAACAGCTACAAGGGTAAAATCCAAGACGGCGATCCGTCAAAAATCGCGGCAAGCGCCGGTGGTGATTCGAGCGGTGCACAAATTAGTTCAGCATCAGCAACTGGTTGTAGTGGTAATGGGTCTAGTGTCGCCGGGCAGAGCATCGTCGATACAGCCAAGCAGTTGGCGTGGAATCCAAATACTGACAAAGAGGCTAATAACCAG
Source organism: uncultured Candidatus Saccharibacteria bacterium (assembly GCA_963521715.1). GTDB lineage: Bacteria > Patescibacteriota > Saccharimonadia > Saccharimonadales > Saccharimonadaceae > Nanosynbacter. The sequence goes on from CAUQVC010000001.1 coordinate 4,073, forward strand.
ACGGCTAAGGCTGAATATATCGATGCAGTCAAAAAGAATAACCCAAGTGTCGTCGGTAGTTCAGACAGTGACTGCGGTAGATTTGTAGCGACGGTGCTGCGTACTTCTGGTGCAGATAAAGATTATGAACCGATTAGCACTACAGCACAATATTCTTATGTAAAATCTCATCCAGAAAAATTCAAAATCATCGATCGTCCATCTGCTTCAGACTTGCAGCCAGGTGATATCCTCCTCCACCCAAGCCATGGTGGCTACGGACATACTTTGATTTACACTGGTGACGTCGGTGGAGGTTACGTCGCCGCTAATGCCTCACTTGGAGATACAGTACCGATATTCATCAAGCAAGGATCTGTTGACTATCAACTCACTCAACCAGGTAATATCTTGGTTCGCGTCATTCAATCAAACAAAACCTAGAAAGGAAATATCATGCAGCCAGTCATCACAAAGCAAAAAATTATTGGCGGTGCAGTGATTGTCGGCGCGCTGATTGTTGCGTTTATCTCATATTATGTATTTCAAACAGTCACGCACGATACTACATTACTGGCGACCTTTGCTCCAGAGACTGTTAAAATGTCGTATGACTCAGTGAAAAATCAGGTCATCAAGTCTGACAAGCCCGTAGCGGTTAAAAGCGGTAAACATACTTTTAGTTTTAGCGCTGATGGTTACGACACATATACCGTTGAACTTGATTTAGAAAAGGGAAAAGAACGGAACATACTGTTTGCTTTAACACCAAAAACCGATAAAGCAAAAAATGAGCTGAAGCAGAAAAAATACGCCAAGGTTTTTGATGGTCTAGGTAGTCGAGAAGTGAATAGGGTCGGTAAAGAGATTGATAAGGCCAACCCGATATTGCAACACTTACCATTTGAGGACAGAGACTATCGAGTATTTTCTTGCCAGCCGTATCGCACGGATATCAAGAAATCGCATAAAATTGGCATCTGTATCACTATGGCTGGACGCAATGGCGAGGCTCTCCTGAGTCAAATATTAGAGAAATTAGCTAAACTTGGCGCGACGCCAGATAACTACGACATGAAGGTCAATAACTATATCATACCGACCAAGAAAGAAAAAGATAGTCGAGCCGCTGTACCATGTGGCGACGGACGACCATCATGGTGTTACAAGTTCCGTGATTATTAACCTAACTTTTTAGTGGCATAATGATGTGGATATAATCACGTTTTTTCGCCGTGGACTGAATGATACAAGGGGAGAGTTTACCACTGAAAGCAAACGACACTTCATCTCCGTCGGTGACGTTTAACGCCTCAGTCAAGTACCGAGAATTGAGCGTAATCTGACCATCAGCGGAAATCTTAGCGGTAGCTTCTGAAGTATTTTCACCAAGTTCTGAGGCAATGGAGTGGATGGAGATGATATTATTTTCAGCCGAAGCATTGATAGTAACACCGCCGCCTGAATCTCGAGCAAACAAACTAGCAACTTTGGTGATGCGGCTGAGGTCGGCGCGCGAAACGATGATTTCCGTTTGTGACTGCTGAGGAATCAGCTGGCGATAATCTGGAAATTTTCCATCAATCAAGCGGCTGATAATTTCTAATTCTGGTGTCTGGAAACAAACTTGATCATCACCAAACAATATCACGATGGTTTCCGTGGCGTCACTCAAACTACGAATGACTTCCTGTAGAGCAGACGTCGGGATGATGGCTGAAACCTCACCATCTGCTTTCATGAGTTTTCGCTCAGCCAACCGGTAGCCGTCAGTCGCTGCCAAATATAACTCGTCTTCAAAGGTATACCAATACACTCCAGTCAGTACTGCTCGGGCCATATCAGAGCTAGCCGCCAAAATAGTTTGCGACACCGCTTTTTTCAGATCATCAGTGGCGATTTCGTAGCGCACTGCTGTATCTTCATTGATGGTTGGTAACTCTGGAAATTCATCAGCAATGACACCATTGATGACTGACTTAAATTTGCCAGAGGTGATGTGCAGGTGATCGTCTTTGGTCTCCAGGTCGATAGTGCCGCTTGGCAGGGTTGAGATAAATTCTGAGATCAATCGTGCCGGGATAGTGATCGAACCCGGTGATTGTATTTTTGCGCCAATGTACTGAGTGGAAGCAATTTCCAAATTGGTAGCTGCAATCAACAATCTCCCTCCGTCGGTGCGAAGTAAAATATTATTCAAGATGGGAAGTTCGACACGACCAGAAGCCACCCTTCCGATATTACTGAGTGCTTTTGCGAAATTTTCTTGTGTGACTGAAAGCTTCATAGTTACTATTATATAACCTTTCTTATTTTTTATCTGGTGTTAGTAATAATAGGTGCTGTGGAAACTGAGTAAAACAAGTGTTCAGACAGAGGTGAGTGGGCAAAAAAACCTGTGGATAGCTTTGTGGATCAACTTGGTACGAGGCAGTGGATAAGGCTGAGTTAACCCACAGTCGTACGGAGCCCGCCAGACTTTGCCACAAGCTTAGTCGCAGACTGCAGATAGAATTCCATAGGTCGTGCACAGGTTTTCCACTAATTTTGCACATATAGTTTGTCCTTGACATCGTTGATTTGTTCGCGCACTAGCTGGTTAGTTAAACTTTCTTTGGTGATTTTTTCAACAGAGTGCATGGCTGTGGTGTGGTCTTTACGGCCAAGTTCTTGAGCGATTTTTGGAAAACTCATTTTCAATTCACTACGCAGTAGATACATGGCAATTTGTCGTGGCTGGACGATAAATTTATCGCGCCTGGCTGAACACATATCTTTTGGATCGAGATTAAAATAGCGCGCTGTACGATCGATAATCTGCTTAGCGGTAATGTGTTGCGGGCGAACGCGTTTCATGTCGCCCAAGACGCTCTCGGCTGCCGCCACATCTGGCACAAAGCCTTGCATGTCAGCATAGGCCAGGAGGCGATTGAGCGCGCCCTCGAGCTCACGAATATTTGTTTTGAAGTTAGCTGCCAGATATTCAACCACCCCTGATTCTAATTCAGTACCGCTGAGGCTAGCCTTTGCTTTGACTATGGCACACCGCGTTTCATAGTCAGGCATTTGAATATCAATCGCCATACCCCATTCAAAACGGCTGCGTAGTCGGTCAGTGAGGGTAGGGATACTTTTGGGCGGCTTATCAGAGCTGATGATAATTTGTTTGTTGTTTTGATGGAGGTCATTGAAGGTGTGAAAAAATTCATCCTGGGTTTTTTCTTTGCCGGCAATAAACTGCATATCATCAACAATTAGCACGTCAACATTGCGATATTTATCAGAAAAACCCTTTTTCTTGAAACGAATATAATCCAAAAATTCGTTCACAAATGCTTCAGTTGTTGTGTATAGCACCCGGGCTGACGGCTGTTGTTTGATAATTTCATTGCCAACTGCTTGCATGAGGTGGGTTTTACCAAGACCTGAGCCGCCATATAAATAGAGTGGATTGTATTTGAGGCCGGGATGTGAGGCGACCGCTTGGCACGCAGCGTAAGCCAAGTCATTGCTTGATCCAACGATAAAGTTATCAAACGTATAGCGCGGATTGAGATTGCTATTGTTTTTTTGCGTTGGGGCGATGATGCGACGTTCTGTCGGGCGAACAGTCTCTTCTGGCTGATCCCGGTTGACGGTTTTTTTTCGTGAACCAGAACCAATCCTATATCGCACCACACCTTCAAAACCGTTTGATTTTAAAGCTTCTTGAATATCGGTATGAAATTTTTTCTCTAGCTGTGCCTCTACGAAAATATTTGGCACAATAATAACTGCTTCTTTATCAGAAATTAGTTCTAATTTTGTTTTTGTGAACCATGCAGAGAATGAAGAAGACGGAATGGTCAATTCTAACTGACCCAATACTCCCTGCCAGATTGCTTGTTCTTTCATATCATAACCCCTCACACATAATCTACTCTGTACTATAGCAAAAAGACAGAGTTTTCCACAAGCATAGACATCTCATGGAAGAGAAACTGAAAATAGAGGTGAACTTTTCCACAGGCGCGTGTCACCTCTGTTATAATTGTGGATAAAACAGACCGAGCAGTGGAAAACTACAATTGATACTTGCAAAAAAACCAAAAAAACGCTAAACTATCACCCAGTATGCCAAAGCGAACATTTCAACCACACAAACGTCATCGTGCCCGTACGCACGGTTTTCGAGCACGTGTTTCTACAAAGGCTGGTCGCGCTGTTTTGAAGCGACGCCGCCTAAAAGGTCGTGCACGGATTGCACTGTAAATAATACTTAGTGCGCTCGATGATCTGATACCACTCCTGATGTATGTCGGAGTGGTATTTGGTATACTAGAAGAATGTTAACGCATCGTCACAGGTTTCACGGTCACGGCAGTTTACGGTATCTATATCAAAATGGTGATGCTGTGAGGTCTCGTGTAATGACAGTAAAATATATCACCAATCCGCGCCGGAAACACAGTCGATTTGCTGTGGTAATCAGTAAAAAAGTCCTCAAATCAGCCGTTCGCCGTAATAGGGTGCGTCGACGGGTGTACGAGGTGATTCGAGCTGAGTTGCCGATGCTTAAAGATAATCATGACATAGCGCTGATCATTGTTACGGCTGATTTTTTACACATGGAATATAAGAGTATTCAAAACGAAGTTAAACGACTATTCTCTCAGGCTAATCTGTATAAATGACATATTTTTTGATATAATGTGAGGCATGAGTTTTTTTGATGTTCTGATTGTACAGCCAATTTTTAATATTTTAATGGCTATTTATGGCTTAATTCCAGACTTTGGTGTCAGTATTATCCTCTTTACTATTATCATCCGTCTTCTGTTGTGGCCAATGGTTAAAAAGCAGCTACACCAGACAAAAGCGATGCGCAAAATGCAGCCGCAACTGGCGAAGATTAACGCCAAATACAAGAATGACCGCCAGGCACGAGCGCTTGCGATGATGGAACTGTACAAAGAGCACAACATCAGCATGTTTGGTTCAATTGGCGTACTTTTGATTCAGCTGCCAGTATTAATCGGTATTTACCGTGTGGTGCAAATCTTTGTATCTAGCCGGGTTCATACCGGCGACCTCGCTAAATACGCATATGATTTTATCGAACAATTACCAGTAGTATCCAATTTAGTAGCTCATCCAGATCAACTCAATCAGAACTTTTTGGGTATGGTTGACCTCACACAGCACGCCGTCAGTAATAGTGGTGTTACCTGGAGTTTATTGATTTTGGCTGTATTGGCTGCGGTGATGCAGTTCCTAACCACTAAGCAAATTTCTCCAGCGAGCGACAGTAAGAAGCGACTGCGCGATATCATGCAAGAAGCTGCTGAAGGCAAAGAGGCAGATCAGTCAGAGATCAATGCTATCGTGATGCGCAAGATGATGAAATTTATGCCAATCTTTATGTTTTTCGTGATCATCAACCTACCGGGTGCCCTAGCACTGTATCTAACCGTCTCAAACGTTGCAGCATATGCGCAAAATGCCATCATCTTAAAGGGAGATAGTGATGAGATGGAGACTATTTCTAAAACACCGAACAAGTCAAAGAAAAACTCCAAAAAACCTCAAGCAAGTAGGCGTGCAGCGACAGCGACTGAGGCGAAAATAACCCGGATCAAGGCCAAGGAATAAGGAGGAATAATCATGGATCAGCAGCAAACAATCGATTACATCAAGAAATATGTTGAGGATTTGATGGCCTTTTTCGACCTAAATATAACGGCTGAAGTGTCCATCGAAGACGATATTTTGATCGTAAAAATTCCATCAACGCAATACAATAGCCTACTGATTGGTCGTGGCGCTGAGACGTTGCGCAGTATCCAGCACTTACTCTCAGCACTGCTTCGCAACAGCAATGCGGCAGTGGAACGAGTTAATCTAGATATCGCTGACTACAAACAGCAGCACGCTGAGAAGCTTGCTGAAAAAGCTCGCGCTTGGTTTCAGGAAGTCCGAGACACTGGCGAGCCTAAGAGGTTGGATCTTAACGCGGCTGACCGCTGGACGGTACACCACACCGCACATGATTTCGATGATATAGAAACTCACTCAGAGGGCGAAGGTCGCGATCGACGACTTGTGATTAGCCTAAAAGATTAAAAAGCGGTATAATCGGACTTGGTATATGCAGGAGTTGTTTAATAAACGAAACAGAGTAATTTTACTCGAATTAGTAAAAACTGATTTTAAATTGCGCTATCAAGGTTCATTTTTAGGAATCTTATGGTCAGTACTGAAGCCACTGTTGCTGTTTTTGGTGATGTATTTGGTGTTTGTGAAATTTTTGAAGTTTACCGACGGCACAAAAACCTATCCAATTGTCTTACTCTTAGGTATTGCTCTTTGGGGATTTTTTACCGAAGCTACCTCAGTTGGTATGAACGCCATCGTTAGTAGGGGTGATTTACTGCGTAAAATTAATTTTCCAAAATACATTATCATTATCTCGTCAATGTCCAGCGCGCTCATCAGTCTGTCGATCAACTTGATTGTGGTGCTAATCTTTGGACTTATCTCTGGAGTAGACTTTACTTGGAGAGCTCTTTTGGCGCCATTGAGCATCATTCAGTTGTTTATCTTGGCGCTTGGTGTATCACTAATATTATCAACACTATACGTAAAATTCCGTGATATTAGCCATATCTGGGATGTGATTTTACAGATATGTTTTTACAGCATCCCAATCATTTATCCACTTAGCCTGGTGTCTAATTTTCACCCAGAAGTCGCAAAAGTTATGATGCTCAATCCTATTGCACAAAGTATTCAAGATGTCCGATACAGCCTTATCGCTCCACAGACGACGCCGACCACTTGGAGTACAATAAATAACATCTGGATTAGTCTAATACCTGTTGTACTAACAGTGGTTGTTGTCATTATTGGTATTATTTATTTCAGAAAAAGCAGCAAAACCTTTGCGGAGAATATGTAATGAGTAAATATGCGCTAGAAGTAAAGAATCTATACAAGAGCTTTAATTTACCAACCGAGCAGGCAAACGGTATCAAGCAGGCATTTTTGAACTGGACTAAGGGTGTCAAGGGTTATAAAAAACAAGAAGTTCTAAAAGATATCTCGTTTACGGTGGAAAAAGGTGACTTTTTTGGCATCGTTGGACGAAATGGTTGTGGGAAATCTACACTATTAAAACTGATTTCTGATATTTATTCGCCCGACTCTGGAGAGGTGATTGTTAATGGTAAATTGATTCCGTTCATTGAACTTGGTGTTGGTTTTAACCCAGAATTGACTGGTCGGGAAAACGTCTATTTGAACGGAGCATTGCTAGGCTTTTCGCACGATGAAGTTGAAGATATGTACGACGAGATCGTTGATTTTGCCGAACTAGAACAGTTCATGGATCAAAAACTGAAGAACTATTCCAGTGGTATGCAGGTGCGTTTGGCATTTTCAATTGCCATCCGTGCTAATACCGATATCCTCGTCTTGGACGAGGTATTAGCCGTCGGTGACGAAGCCTTTCAGCGTAAATGTTTTGAATATTTCAAGCAGATCAAAAAACAGAAAAAGACTGTTATCTTGGTCACTCACGACATGGCGTCAGTACGACGGTTTTGCAATAAAGCTATCATGCTGGAATCTGGTAAAATCGTTGCCTCGGGTGATCCAAATGAAGTTGCTAACTTGTATTCTATTGAAAATATAGAGTCAACAGCAAAAACTGATAAGAAATCAAAGAAAAATACTGCGTATATTCAAACAAGGGTAGAAAACAAGGTGTTAACACCGAAAGACACGTTGGAAGTTGAAGTAAAATATTTTGTTCCAGAAGATAGGCAAGTGTCATTTGGTATTTCAATTTTGGACGAAGCTTCAAATCGCATCACTTCTGTGATTGATGACGGATTCTTTATCGATGATAATAATGTGGAAATAACCTCCAGTAAAAAAGGCACGCATATTTATAAGTATACTCTGCCATTGGATCTGTTTAACAACCGTGATTTTGAAATTACGGCTACCCTGTTTGCTTATAATAAGAAAAAGGACTCGTATGAGCCAATTGCCTACACGACAGAAGAGGGTATCAGCCAGTTTTATGTGAGAGAAAATAAGCCGAGGGGTGGTTTGTTGAAAAAGCGTGGTTCATGGATGAGTGTGAAAAGTAAGAAGGAGAAAACGTCATGAGTAAACTGTACAAATTCTACACCTACACCAGACAAAATGGGTTAGGTCAGGCTGTCAGAAAAACCCAGGTATATCTGTCGAAAAAGACCGCACCAGTGATCAAGCAACCAATTGAGGTGATGGCTTCAATTGAAGATATCATGAACGCGGACTACATCAATCACCCGTACAAAACACCAAAGAAAAAGTCAAAAAAGAAGTCTTTGAAAATTGGCTGGGTGTTGTCTCCTATCTCAAAAGGAAGTGGTGGACAAAATACCATCACCCGCTTTGCTCGATTTTTACAAGAACAGGGACACGACATTACATTTTACATCTATGAAGGAATCCACCCGCAATCACCAGCTGAAGCTAAGGCGATTTTATCAGAGAGTTTCAACTTTGATGTTAACGTAAAAAAAGTGTCGCAATACACTGAATCTGACGCGTTGATTGCTACTGGATGGGAGACGGCCTACCCGGTGTTTAATATTGATACCAAGGCACACAAGTTTTATTTTGTGCAGGATTTTGAGCCGTACTTTTATGGGCTAGGGTCAAAGGCAGTGCTGGCCGAGAACACCTATAAAATGAATTTTTATGGCATCACAGCTGGTCGTTGGCTGACTAAAAAAGTGAGCGAATACGGCATGAAGGCGGATTATTTTGACTTTGGTGCTGATATGAACATCTACCGTTTGGCAGATAAAGCCGATAAACAAAAGAAAATTTGTTTCTATGCCCGCCCAGTGACTGAGCGTCGCGCTTTTGAATTGGGTGTCATCGCACTAGATAAATTCCACAAAAAACATCCAGAGTACACTATTGAATTCTTTGGATGGGACGTATCAAACTATCAAATACCATTTCCATATGTCAACCGCGGCATCTTGTCTCACCAAGACGTGGCTGATCTATACAAAGAGTCTGAAGCGTGCTTAGTGCTGTCACTTACTAACGTGTCGCTCCTGCCACTCGAGTTGCTGGCCGCTGGTTGTATCCCAGTGATGAATGAAGGTGAAAACAACAGCTTGGTTTTGGGTGAAAATAAATACATCCACTACGCCGCGGCTTCACCGATTGAACTGGCTAATGAGTTGTGTAAGGTTGTTGAGATCAAAAATATCAACACCTATGCCAAAAAAGCTTCAGAAAGCGTTAAAGACTTGTCATGGGATGAATCATATAAGAAGGTTGAGCGCATTCTGATTCGTGAGGTGATAGGTGGTTAACAACACGAACAAAATCGACATCACTGTTTTTATCCCAACGTATTTTGGTGAGGACTATTTGGATGATCTGCTAAAAATGGTGTTCAAACAAAAAATTGACAAAACCTATGAAGTGTTGATTTACGACACAAGCTCCACAGATAAGACGCCAAAAATCATCAAAAAATATGCTAAAAAACACCCAAACTTACGGTATAAAACCATCACAAAAGAGCAATATGGTCACGGTAAGACGCGGGCAGCCGCCGCTCATGATGCAAAAGGCGACATCGTGGTTTACCTGTCACAAGATGCTACGCCCGCTCATAAATATTGGCTATATGAGATGACGAAACCGTTTGAATTGTCAGACCGTATCATTGGTGTTATGGGAAAACAAGACCCGCGGCCAACCACCTTTCCCTTGTTGAAGCGCGAAATCATGGGTGTGTTCAATGGTTTTGGTCCTGATTTTGGAACAACATTGTTCTACAAAGATTCTTTTATCAAAAAACAGGAAACCTATGATAAAGTAGCGTTTTATTCTGATGTTAACTCGGCTGCTCGCCGTAGTTATCTGACTGGCGAGTTGCCATACCAAGATGTTCCATACGCCGAGGACCAATTATTTGGGCGCGATGTCATCAACGCGGGCTACATGAAAGCCTATGCCTCCAGGGGTAATGTGCTACATTCTAATGAATTTAAGCTGCGTGAATATAAAATGCGAATGTTTGACGAGACAATGGGGCTTCGTCGTGTGGGTATTGATGTGCCACTACCGACCATTTCTCAGATAACTAAAATGGTCATCATCGGTTGGATTCGTGATACGTTATTTACGCTGCGTGATAAACAATATTCACGGAAAAGAAAGCTATTCTACTTGGTGTTGAATATTTTTTATAATATAGAAAAATGGCGCGGCGTACGTCGGGCAGTGTTGACGAAATTGGACGACCACACGGCGATTGATAAATATTCGTTAGAACACGTTGAAGCAAAATCAAAAAGCTAGTGGTTAATTTGAAAAAATTGGTTTTTTACTGTATCATTATCCCAGGGTAATGACTATGAAACAGAAAAAACTTTCTAAACTATCACGCAAGAAAATCATCAGTATATCACTACTGGTGGCAATTGTTGTTGCTGGCTCGTACGTGGCGGCAGCTTACTATAATAAATGGTTGCCATTTTCAGATCAGGACAAGGCTTTTACGGTTGACGATCAGGGTCGTGGAGTAAATCCAAACAAAACCAAAACTGAGAAAAAAGACACTAAAAATGTCGAGGACAATCCAGATAATAAATCAGCTCGACCAAACACTGATGTGACACCGCAGCCAAAGACCGACCCTCAAACAAAAAAACAATCAGTCTACGTGCTGATGACTAGTGTTGAGCAGTCAGTTGATAAGCATACTATCACCGCTAGCGGATTTGTAACGAACGCTGTCGAACAGGATGGTACATGTACCTATGTATTTACACTGGGCAATCGAGTCGTCAGAAAGACGGCCGGAGTAATTCCTGGTCCAAGCTCAACCTCATGTCAAACGATGCGGGTGAGTAGAGATGAATTAGGAGCTGCTGGTAAGTGGACAGTGTCAATCGAGTATAATTCAGGCAGGTCTCACGGTGTAGCTGACGGTATGACGGTGGTGGTTGAGTAAATGAAGAAGATAGTAGGATTGTTACTAAGCTTAACCTTTGCGGTCATTCTCTCTCAAGGGGCTGGAGCTTCAGGCTTTAATCCTGGTAGGATTATTGATGATGAAATCTTTTATGATTCACGAGCTATGGGTTCTGCGGCAGCAGTGCAGCGGTTTATTGAACAGCACACACCGGCGTGTGACACCTGGGGTACTGGACCTTCTGGCCACGGCAATACCAAAGCACAGTACGCAGCACAGCGTGGCTGGCATGGTCCACCATACGTTTGTTTACAAAACTATTACGAAAATCCAAACAACGGCGAGACTTCCTTTGATCGTGGTGGCGGTGCCTTTCCTGGTGGCATCAATGCTGGTCAAATCATCTGGGATGCTGCGCAACGATATCAAATTAACCCACAAGTATTGTTGGTAACATTGAGAAAAGAATCGGCTGGTCCGTTGTTTGCCGACTCTTGGCCACTGCGGTCACAATACAAATATGCCATGGGTTATGGCTGTCCTGACAGTGGTCCAGGCTATTCTGCAAACTGTGATAATGAGAAAGCTGGCTTTTATAAGCAAGTAAATAAAGCTGCTTGGCAATTACGAAAATATCGCAACGAAATTCAAAACTATAACTATCAGCCGGGTCGAGTTAATAGAATTTTATATAATCCAAACCCTGCTTGTGGCTACCGAGATGTGTATATTGAAAATTACGCAACTGCCAGCCTGTATATCTATACACCATATGTACCAAATGATGCAGCACTGGCGGCTTATCCTGGCACGGCACACTGTGGAGCATACGGCAACCGCAACTTCTTCTATATGTTTAGGGAGTGGTTTGGTAGTACCCACGTCAACAGTACCTTGCTGAGGTCTCATGATAACGCAACAGTCTACCTGGTGTCGGATAATGTTAAATATCCGGTACCGAACTATGACATTTTGGCAGCTTTGTCTCCTCTGGGTGGTGTTGGTTTTGTGTCTCAAGAATACCTGGATAAAATTCCGACAGGTCAGGTAGCGAACCGATTGATGCGATCACCTGACGGTACGGTGTATTTCTATGATTCTGGCATCAGACTGGCATTTACAACCTGTGCCATGGTGGCGCAATACGGTATGGATTGTGGCAATAGTATGTTACTGACTGAGGCACAAGTGAATAAATTCTATCATGGTCCGCGCATGGGACACGGCTATAAGACAACTAGTGGTAAGCGATTCTATATCCAAAACGGTACGCGCCGTGAAGTCTTGGATGACAAATCATTAGCTTTGCAACAATACGACCAGGGATATAATGTGCTGGGCGAATCAGCCATTCAATATCTGCCATATGGCACGCCAATCGTCAGAGAGGCAGCGGTCGTGAGAAATAGGGATACTGGTCATCAAAAACTGATCAGCAATGGTACGCTACACAACATCAGGCACTCTGAATATGTTGATCAAACCTTACAATCACTTGGCGGCGGCGTGTTACAGCAGGAAAGTATCAATAAGCTACCTCAAACTAGCCAAACAGTCGATGATTATGTTAAAAACCCAGCCGGGGAAACCTTCCTTATCACCAATCAAGGTAAAAAGAAAGTCACCAAGCCACAAGACATACCAGTCAGTCCGTTGGCGCTGTCAGACGAAACAGTTCGTTCTTTGCCTGGAGCTGGAGCGCTGGACGATGTTGTAACCCTGAAATCGTCAGATAATGGCACGGTATATGTCATGGAATCACGCCAGAAACGACCGATAGTTGCTATGGAAGATGTGTTTGCCATCACTAAGACTGAGCGACCAGCCATCGCCTGGTTGTCTGGTGAGACTATTCGAAAGATTCCTTCAGGCAACGTGGTCTTTGCACCCGGTAAAATGGTAAAAGCACCCTCTAATGGTACGGTATATGTTTCTGATGGATACGACACACTCATCCCGCTGTCACACTTTGATCAAGCTGCTGATTTGGGTGTCAATGGCGCCATCCGCCAAGTTGATGACAGGGTGGTTGAAAAATACAAAGTCAGCAACCGAGTCTTGTCTCCATATGTTAGTTGCGAGGGCCGCAGTTACTTAGGAATGGGCGGTACATTATATGAATTACACCTACCGTCACAAAACCCATATCCACTACAAAGCAAAACATGCGCCATGCTGACCAAAGAAGCAAAAATGCCGCAGTTTGTGGGCGATCCAGGTGGTACAATCTATCATCTAAGGAACGGAACTTTGCACCCGATTCGTAGCTGGCAAAAATTTGTTGAGCTGAATAAAGAAAAACTGCCTATCGTTAAGATTTCCTATATCACAGTTAGCCTACTAGCTAAGGGTGAACTCATATAGCAAAACAGCGAACATGAGTGTATAATTAGTGCTATATGAAGACGGTGCGAGAGAAGCTTGATAGTGTCAAGAAAAAGTTAGTATTGCTGTGTAGTCAGCCGCATAAAATCTACCTTATAGTTGGGTTAATTGGTGCATTAGGCTTTGCGATCATCACCCCTCCATTTCAAGGTCCTGATGAGCCAGAGCATTATATTCGTGTGCAGTATATCGCACACGGATATGTTATACCAGTCAACCCAAAAAGCACTGGTGCTAGTTTGCCAAAATCTATTGGTGAGACGCTGAGACTAACGTTCTATGATGATGAGATTCGCGGTTTTTCAGCTAAAAAATATGATTTTAATCGCACTAAGCAAGCTGTTAAGAAATCGTTGAACCCAAGTGAGCGGTATCAACCGCCTATGGTTTCATACAATTTTCTAACCTATTTACCAGCTGTTCCAGGGGTATTTTTGGCTAACGTCTTTAATCTCAGCCCGGTTATCTCTCTCTATATTGCACGAATACTATTAGCTTTAGCGTCAGTGGTAATAGTTTATTTTGCTATTAAACTATTACCAGGTAAAAAATATTTATTTACGTTTGTTGCGTTGTTGCCAATGATGTTATTCCAGCAGTCTATGGTAGGAACTGATGGAGTATCATACGCTTTACTGTTGTTATTCCTTGCATATGTACTGCGCTTATATACACAATCAACCGACATCCAGCGTAATCAATGGATTAAATTAGCTATGCTGTGCGGTGCGATCGTTTGGTCTAAACCGCTACTATATCTGTTTTTGCCATTGATCATTATTTTGGTAAAAAAGAAGCATTTTTGGCGTTGGTCGATTACCGCTGCAGTTATCAGTGTATTGCTGCTTGGAGCTAATATAGTGATGGCGAACAATGCAGGAGAATATGAATACAGAAGTGATTCATTGCCTCAAAATATACAATCAGATAAACAATTACAGAATCTCAAAGAACATCCAAGACGAGGACCTCGTGTTTTGTGGAATTCATATATGACATCATTTGGTGATGATGAGGCTCGAGGTGTAATTGGTACTTTTGGTGCGGCCGATACATTATATCCATTATGGATGGGTTATATATATATCTTTGTGTTAGGAATGACAGCAACGGTATCGTTAGGAAAGGACAAGAGTAAGCTTACTATCCCGAACTCTTGGCGTTGGTTAGCTGTAGGTTTGGCCGCGGTACACTTTGTTGCAGTTAATGTAGCTATCTATCTAACGTATACACCATATAACTTTGACATCATCTACGGGGTCCAGGGTCGCTATTTCTTGCCAACACTTATCATAATTTTCATGGCGATATTTTTGGGTCGAGGAGCTGAGCTAAAACCTCAAGATAAGAAAAATATCATCATGATTTCATCGCTAATCATTTTGTTATTGGTGATAATGGCGCTATTGATAACGTTTCAGCGGTATTTCATGTATACCCCGTAACGTGAGGCGACTGTATGCAAAATATCAAAAAAGATTATCTCTGGAACTCGCTGGGTTCATTGCTACAGAGTGCGATCTCTCCGGTATTACTCATTGTCATCACTCGACTAAATGGCATTGACGATTCTGGACTGTTTTCGTTTGCGTTGTCACTTTCAGTGGTGTTTTGGGCGGTTTCTTTATGGGGTGGTCGGACCTATCAAGTGTCTGATGTTAAGCGGGAGTTTTCGAGTGGTGGATACGTCGCCGTACGCTTCATC
Source organism: uncultured Candidatus Saccharibacteria bacterium (assembly GCA_963521715.1). Taxonomy (GTDB): domain Bacteria; phylum Patescibacteriota; class Saccharimonadia; order Saccharimonadales; family Saccharimonadaceae; genus Nanosynbacter. The sequence goes on from CAUQVC010000001.1 coordinate 19,120, forward strand.
GCATCACTTATTGTGGCGATTTCCGCAGTAGTATTCTGTGTGCTGAACGGCTATAACGCTACAAAAACAGGCTTAATTATGATTTTAGTGACCTTTAAAATCCTAGAATCAATTGCTGACTCGCTGTATGGTGTTTTACAAATTCATCATAAGTTATATGTCGCTGGTATATCATTAACCATGAAAGCGATGCTTGGTTTTGCGGCGTTCATGGCGGTTGACATTGTCACCAAAAACGTCATATACGGTACGTTGGCGATACTGCTGGTTAATGTGCTTATCATATTTCTCTACGATATACTTTGGGTGCGGCGCGTTGAAGTTATTAACGTAAGTAAAAAACTATGCAAAGAATATATCGCTCAGGCTGTTGCTATCATGAAACACACTTCAGCGGTGTTTGTTGTGATGTTTTTGACGATGTTTTCACTCAATATCCCACGGTATTTTTTAGATAAATCGCATCCTGACCAGATTGGTTATTTTGGTATTATGGCGATGCCGATTACGCTTCTTGGACTCTTTATCTCGTTTATCATTCAGCCAAATGTAGTGAATCTATCTGAACTATTAGTAAAAAGAAAGTTAAAAGAATTTGCGCAAGTTGTTAGTAAAATTAATCACATAACTTTTGGCATAGGAGTGCTTTCGGTTGTTCTGAGTTATTTGGTTGGTGTTTGGGTGCTTAATACTATTTTTGGCATCAATATTAATAATTTCCAACTCGATTTAACAATTATGGTGATTGGTGCGGCGGCGAATGCTTTCGTGTCGATTTATGTTAATTTGCTGATCATTATGCGTCGGTTTAAGGGACAGTTTTATACACTACTACTCACGGATATTTTGGCGGTAGTGGTGTCTATGTGTTTGATTGAGCGATTAGCGATGTTGGGTAGTGTGTTGGTTTTTATGATGATTAGCTTGTTGCAAGTGACACTTCTGTTAGTTATCTACAAGCGATCGCTAAAAGATGCTATAATAACTGACAAAGATAAAGGGGAGTTATGAGTAAGAAATACGTAATTTTAGGAGCAGGTGGACAACTAGGTAAGGCGTTGTGTGCCATGTTTCCAGACGCTAAGGCATTATCACGAGAAGAGTTGGATATAGCCGATGAGGAGCAAGTAAAGGCCTTTGACTGGTCAAAATACGACGTTATCATCAATGCAGCAGCTTTGGTTAATGCCGATGGTTCTGAGACAGACGAGCTGCGTGCTAAGACATGGCTAGCTAATGCTTATGGTCCACGTAACCTCGCTAAAATTGCGATTGAACAAAACAAAACCCTTGTCCACTATTCGTCAGATTATGTTTGGGATGGCCGAGAGAAGAATCATACAGATGATGAAGTTGTTGCACCACTATTGGTTTATGGAGAAAGTAAGGCGGCAGGTGATTTGGTGGTTAGTTTGGCGCCAAAACACTACATCATGCGAGTGTCATGGGTCGTTGGTGACGGCCACAATATGCCAAAAACCATGAAAAACTTGGCGGATATGCGCATCAATCCAAAAGTGGTTAATGATCAATTTGGTCGGTTGACGTTTGCGTCAGAGATCGCTCGAGCTACCAAGTATTTTTTGGATAATAATGTGGCGTACGGACTATATAATGTATCAAATAGTGGTCCAGTCAAGTCATGGTATGAAATTGCTGCCGATGTTTTTGAATATGCTGGACATGACCGTAACCGTGTGCAGCCGATTTCCACCGAGGAATATGCAGCCAGTAAACCAGGCTTTGCGCCACGACCGCTCAACAGTGATATGGATTTGTCGAAGTTGCGTCGAGCGGGTTTCACACCAAGAGACTATACGGACATGTTGAAAGACTACATTAAACAACTGCCGGTTAATGGATAGGAATTGCAGGCATGAATAAAGGAACTCTAAACGTTATATACCAGAGTGATGACAACTATGCCGTAGTTAGTGCAATCTCCATTGTGTCACTTTTGGAAAACAACAAACACTTGAAAGAGGTTAATATTTTTTATCTCGGACACCAGCTCAAAAAAGCTAGCATCAATAAGTTTAATAAAATGGTTGGTAACTACCAAAATGCCACAATCACGTTTGTTGATGTCTCAAGCTACCCTGATGAACTGAAAGAGATCGGCGTCAAGGCGTGGAAGGGGCTGTATATCACATGGTATAAAATGCTGGCGTTTGCCAAGCTTGATATCAAAACAGACCGAATCTTGTACATTAACCCACACACGGTTATCAGCGGTGCGCTCGATGGTCTTTTGGAACTTGATTTTGAAGATAATGTAATGGCATTGTCATATGACGCTACTATGGTAAACGCACATAAAGAGGTCATCGGTTTGAAACCAACCGACGGCTACTTTAACTGCGGAATTATGCTGATTAATCACAAAAAATGGATGAAAGATAAGATTGATGCTAAGATGCGCGAACATCTGCGACACAATCATTATGAGGTGGCTGATCAAGATCTATGTAATGTATTTTTCAAAGGCAAGATCAAGAAGGTTGGTGTGGAGTATAACTTTTCGACCGTTTTCTATGGCTATGACATTAAAAAATACATTAAAGCTAACGGTTTCTTACCCGAAAGCTTTTATAGCTATGATGAGATCATGGAGAGTTACTACACACCGAAGATTATTCACTCACAGTTTGGTATGAATGGTCGACCATGGCAGCAAGGTAATGAAAACCCAGTTGGTATTTTGTGGCGTAAGTATCTACATCTGACGCCGTGGAAAAATACTACGATGCCAGTAGCCAAGAAGGATATGAACTGGCGACTATATGACTTATTGCCACAATCAATAATTGTTAAACTGTACGCCTGGGCGGTTAATCGCAAATTTGCGAGGAAGAAATGATGAGCAGTAAATCGCAGCACACTTTTGTTGTTTTAGCCTATAAAGAATCACCATTTTTGGAAGACTGTATTAAATCTGTGATGAATCAGCAATACAACAGTGATGTTGTAATTGCTACATCAACACCAAATGATTTCATTGATGCTATCGCTAAAAAGTATGGCTTAAAAGTAATTGCTCGACCAGAAAAAGACAGGGGTAAAGGTGCAGCAAGTGATTTTGATTTTGGGCTGTCAGTTTCTAAGACGTTTCTCACCACCGTCGCTAACCACGATGAGATATATGACTATAATTATTCTTCAGAGGTGGTTGCGTACTATGAAAAACATCAAGATAGTTGCATTATCTTTACTAGGGCGTATGACATCAAAGGCAATTTTGCGGTGACTAAATCTCTAAATTTAGTTATTAAAAATATGCTCTGCTGGCCGCTGGCGATTTCCAAAAAAAGTCGATTTACTAAGAGATTGCTTCTGTCTTTTGGTGATCCAATTTGCTGTCCAGCCGTAACTTTTGTAAAAGGTCACTACAAGCTTCCAGTTTTTGAATCTGATTTGATAGCAACGTTTGATTATTGGGCGTGGGAAAAATTGTCGAAAAATACCTATGGCTTTGGGTATATCAAAAAATCGCTAATGGGTCATCGTATTCACGAAGGTTCAATTACCACCAAAGCGATTGGCGACAATGCCCGTGCCAGAGAAGAGTATATGATCTTGTCAAAGTTTTGGCCTAAACCAATAGCTAAAATCATCTCATCAGTATATCGACTTAGTGAGCGGAGTAACGGGTGAAAATTGCCATCACTGGAGCAAGTGGATATATTGGGCGTCACATTGCTGCGCTAGCTAAAAAGAATGGCCACGAGATAATAGCTATTGATAGATCGAGCGATATCGATATTTTTGCTCAACACGACAATATATTTGAAGCGTTACAAAAACCTGATGTTCTACTGCATTTAGCCTGGCGAGATGGCTTTCAGCATAATTCACCAGAACATATGAAAAATCTCTCTCATCACTACGAGTTCTTGCGGTCATATATCAACGGTGGCGGCAAGAATGTGGCGGTGATGGGTAGCATGCATGAGGTTGGGTACTGGGAAGGCGCAATCGATGAGCAGACACCGTGCGATCCGCTGTCTCAATACGGTGTTGCCAAAAATGCCTTGCGGCAAAGTATGATGCTGCTCGCAAAAGATAGCGATATTAGCTTATATTGGCTGCGTGGTTTTTATATCTATGGCGATGATATGGGCGGCCACTCGATATTTTCCAAAATCGCACAAGCTGCTGCTGACGGTAAAACCGAATTTCCTTTCACGACAGGCAAAAATAAATATGATTTTTTGCATATTGATGAATTTTCGGATCAAGTGTTAGCGACTATCACTCAAGATAAGGTAACGGGAATAATCAATATTTGTTCTGGCAAACCAGTTAGTCTAGCTGAGCGGGTTGAACAATACATACAAGACAATCATTATCATATCAAATTGCAGTATGGAGCGTTTCCGGACAGGCCGTATGATTCGCCGGCAGTTTGGGGTGATGACTCAAAAATAAGAATGATTACAGGCTAGATAATACACCTATTTTTTAGACAATCTGATCGATAATTCTTGATGTAAGTCACGCAGCCTACGTTCGTTTTGGTCGATACGTTGGCGCTGTGTATTGGCGATATAGAACAGGAGGATGATAGTGGTAGTTTGTAGGATATCAAACAAGCTTAATTCTGATGAATCAAGCGGCGGATGTCCAAGTGAAATGTTATACATCGGGAATGAACCCACCAAAACAACCATGATAACCAACCAGATAATGAGCTGATGGCGAAAGCGTGCCGTGCTGACCTTGCGTAGTTTGTATTGAGTGATGATATTGATTAGTGCTGCCAGGATAATGGGCACGTTGAGTAGTACAAGGATAAGATATCTCATTCGAATAGCTCCATTAAGCGTTGCTTGAATAGTCGTTTGACGATGTTAATAGCATTCCAGTTGTTTTGACCTTTGGCGCGGGAGTATTCAGTATAGATTGCTTTAATCGGGTATTCGGAAATAACCATACCTGCTTGTTTGGCACGCCAAATCATTTCTGAGCAAAACTCGTAGCCAGTTGATTTCCAGTCGAGGTTATCAATTGCCTTTCGCGAGTAAACCCGTAGACCAGACTGTGAATCGGTAACATTGATGCCAAACAGAGCGTAGGTGATGAAACTGAGACCTTTATTTCCTAAAACTTTAGTCCTAGACATACCCTCACTGTTGATAAGTCGGCTACCAATAAGTAAATCTACGTCAGATTTATCGCTTTGCCGAATGCCCGCCAAAACATCCTCTGGGTCGTGTTGTCCATCAGCATCCATGGTAGCCGCGATATCATAACCGTTTTGTCGTGCGTAGGTAAGGCCGGTTAGCGTAGCACCGCCAGCTCCAGAGTTTAAGATGTGATCAATGACGATCGCACCACTTTTTTGTGCTTGCTTAAGTGTGTCGTCTTTTGATCCATCATTGACAAGCACAATATCAATAGCGTAGGACTTGTGTGCTTTTGAAAAAACCTTCTTAGATTTCTTGATAACGTCCTGAATAACCGCGCCCTCGTTGTAGGCAGGTATGATAACACAAACTCGTTTCATGCTAGCTATATTATAACAACCTTGTGAAATAGTTACTATATCCAGATTTTTTCAGTGGTTCAGCGAGTGTGTCAAGCTGTTCTCGGCTGATCCAGCCATTTTTAAAGGCAGTTTTTTCCGGACTACCAATGATGCGACCAGTCCGTTTTTGGATGACACGAACAAAATCAGAGGCATCGGTCAGGCTGTCAATCGTTCCGGTGTCCAGCCAAACGTCACCGTTGTCTAGGGTCTGAACCTGTAGTTTGCCGCGGCGCAAGTATTCAGCATTGATGGAGGTAATTTCTAACTCACCGCGGTCAGATGGTTTGACGTTCTTGGCGATTTCGACTACATCATTATCGTAGAAATACAAACCAACAACAGCAAAGTTTGACTTTGGCTCGGCCGGTTTTTCTTCGATGGAGATAGCTTGGTTTTGCTCATCAAACTCGACGACACCGTATCGTTCTGGGTCAGACACTTTGTAAGCAAAAACCGTACCGCCGTCAGGATTGGTGCATTCTTGCAGCGATTCGTCTAGTCGCTCGCCGTGGAAGATGTTATCTCCCAGAACCAACGCCACCTTATCGTCGCCTATGAACTCTTCACCGATGATAAAGGCTTGTGCGAGGCCATCTGGGCTGGGTTGAACGGCATATTCGAGGTTAATACCCCATTGTGAACCGTCGCCAAGCAGTCGTTGGAAGCCAGCTTGGTCGTCTGGTGTGGTGATTATCAAAATGTCGCGAATTCCTGCCTGCATCAGTGTGGTAAGCGGATAATAAATCATCGGCTTGTCATATATTGGCATTAATTGCTTACTAATTGCCTGAGTAATTGGCCAAAGGCGCGTCCCAGATCCACCTGCTAAAATTATTCCTTTCATAAACCTCCTACTTTCTAATAATAAGTATAACAAATAGATTAGCTAATTGACAAAAATACAAAAATCAGCTATAATGCGGTTAATTATGAGCATAGAAAGAACATCCAGTAGCCATGAATCCTTTGAGCAGTATCGGGAGAGCTATCTTACTAAGGTAGCTGAGAAGTTGTATCAAGACCCGGATCATCCTGAAAAGGAACCAAGAAGCCGTTCAATTATCTATATACCGTATCATGGTGTTGATGAAGGTTTACAACAGGATTGTCCAGACATTATCTTTACTGATAGTGGTGATCAAAAGGTTACTAAAGTGCTTTCTGAGACTGACGTCATCATCAACATTGCTCGTGGTGAAGAGGTTGTTGAGGCGGAGATTGGCCATCCTGACAGGAATGTCAAACTACCACCAGAGTCGGTGGCAAATACCGATATGGTGAGCGATCTGTATGTGCGGGCGATGGAATCCGGTAATACTAATGTGCAAGTTGTTCACACTGGTAGGATGAATAATAAGACGATTGCTATGGCAACGGCGATGCCAATTTTAGCTGAGAGTGCCGGGCTTAACTATGAAGAAGTGATTCACACCTCTGATGCCAAAATACGTCAGTTAGTAGAGGAAAAACAAGTCGACCTGAACGATTTGATGCATGAAGTTGACACTGATCCAACAATGCAAGATATGCAGGTTTGTACGCGGGCGCTCCGGCGAATATACGAGGCACGCCATATTGATCCAGACACTGCCAGCTCATCTGAGTTGACTGATGCGCTATTGGATGAATATAAGAATTATCCGCGCATTAGTACTTCAACACTGATGAAAGAGCAGATGTTGCAGAACGTTGCTGAAAAGTTACGAAGTGAAGGTAAGAGTGAAAAAGAAATTAATGAAGTAGTTGAGAAACTGGATGAGTTCACAGATGAGGAACCCGACTCGGTTGATACGGTTACGAACTTTACGAACAGTATCCCGATGATTTTGTCTGATAAACTGATCAAAAATGGCTACAATGCTGATGAGGTTGGTGTTATGAGTACCGAACAAAAGATGGAATTGTTGGCTGATACTGAAATGACAGCAGTTATTGTAGCTGATATTGCACATATGCCACGGGTGATGTGGTTGGCTGATTATCTGATGCCAGACAACTTTAAGCTGGTATTTGTTGAGAGTAGGACGGATCTGGATGAGGAAACGCTACAAAAATCGATGGAACGTGAAGAGCGATCATTTGGGCTTGGAAATAACTGGTTGTCAAATCAAATGGGAACTCGGAATCCAGCCAAGGTCGGTGAATTGGCGGACAACGCTTACTGGGGTAAGGACAGTATAAGTAATAAAGAAATTAACGACAAGCTTAAAAATACAACTAACTTAACCAAATAGGTTGTTTAGCTTATCGTGCCAGTTTTCTGGTATGAATCCGGTTCTTTCAATTTTCGCTAAATTCAAGGTACTTTGTTGTGGTCGCTGAGCGGCGCTTGGTTTGTTAGCAAAATATTCAGCAGTAGAGACTGGCTGTATGTCTGAAGATGATTTACCTGATTTTTCAAAGACAATTTTGGCAATATCTGCCCAGCTGGCTGATTGACCTTCATTAGTCAGATTATACGTGCCGTATGGTGCGTTCGTTTCTAATAAATGTTTAATACCATGAGCCAAAGTATCGGTGAAGGTTAGGCGACCAATCTGGTCGTTAACAACCGAAGGCTTAATGTCGCGTGCTGCCAAGTCTTGCATGATACTGACAAAATTTCTGCCGTCACCAACTACCCACGAGGTGCGAATAATGTAGTGCTTGGCTGTTGTAGCGGCAGCTAGATCACCATCAGCTTTAGTCTTGCCATAAACGTTGAGCGGTGAAAAAGGTTCATCTTCGTTGTGGATTGGCCGAGATCCATCAAAAACATATTCCGAAGAGATATGCACTAATGTCAACCCGTGGGTTGTTGCAGCTTCTGCTAGATATCGTACAGCGCGGTGATTAACTAGGTTGATTTGCTGAAAGTTATCAGGATTTTCAGCGGCATCAACGTCAGTCCAGGCGGCGGCATTAATAATAGTCGAATTAGGTTGCCAGCTGAATGATTTGACAGCAGCCTCGTCGGTAATATCTAATTCTTGACGAGTTAGGGCTATGGCGTTCGGGAAAATAATGCGGAGGGCACGCCCTAGTTGACCATTAGCGCCAGTGATAACTACTGTCGTGTCGTCCATTAAACCTCCATCGGAATTACGTTTGCAAGGAGCGGGTGAGCAGCATCCTTCTCGGAAATGATTGCTTGGTCTTGGCTGATCGGCCAGTCAATACCGAGTGCCGGGTCAAACAGATTGACAAAAGTGTATTTTGCGTCTGGAGACCAGTGCGCGTCAACCAGGTACGTGTAGGCGATATTATCATCAAGTGCTTGATAGCCGTTAGCGACACCTTTGGGTACGAAGATTGCCGTGCCAGGATTGATTTCGTGTGTGAAAACAGTGCCGAAGCTGTCGCCCTGACGCAAATCACACCACGCGCCGAATACCCGGCCGTTGGCGGTGGAGATGAACTTATTCCACGGCTCGGCGTGCAGACCGCGGGTAGCGCCGGCTTTGTCGTTGAAGCTGATGTTATTTTGCACGATGGTAAATGACGGCAGTCCCAGTGCTTCCATTTTTTTCTTTTGGTAATTTTCCTTGAACCAGCCGCGGTTGTCGCCATGGACAGGCAGTTTTACTACAAACAGCCCAGGGATGGGGGATTCGGTGACGGTGAGTTCGTTGTAGTCGTTTGGATCGAAATTCATAGATTGTCCTTTCGCCATAGTTGATAATAATGTAGCCCTGCCAGGGTCTGACAGTCATTAATCTCGCCGTCTCGAATCAAATTATCGATCTCATCAAGTGTGAAAAACCGCATATCACTAAACATTTCATCGCTTTGCTCACGCTGGCCAGTGAAGCTTAATTCTCGGGCCAGGCAAACGGCCATTTTCTCCGTCAGTAGGCCATTGCAGACGTATGCTTCACCTAGTTTTTGCCAGGACTGAGCGATGATGCCGGTTTCTTCCTCGAGTTCGCGCTTTGAGGCTTCTAATAGATCTTCATTGTCACCCCCACCGCCAGGTAACTCCCAACCAAAGCTTTGCGACGGATAGCGAAAACCGCGCACTAAATACAGGCGCTCTTGGTCGTCTAACACTACAACCATGCACGAGTCTCGCGACTCCATGTAACCATAAACCCCAGTGTTTCCGTCTGGACTAACAGTTTGGTCTTCGTGTATGGTGATCCAAGGATTTTGATAGACGATTTTACTGCTGACTTTCGTTTTTGATGGCGTATCAGTCATGATTATTGCCCCTGTTTTGCGTAAGCTGCTTCAACGGCCTCTTTTTGCGCTTTCCACCAATCTTCGTGCTCGCGATACCACTCAATGGTTTGCAGTAGTCCATCGCGCATACCAGTTTGGTTATCGGTGTACTCAGGCTGCCAACCCAGCTCACGTCGCAGTTTGCTAGAGTCCATAGCGTAGCGCATGTCGTGGCCTGGGCGGTCATTGACGTGCTCGTACCAATCTTTACCTTTACCCATCAACTCGCAAATCAGTTCAATCACCATCTTGTTATTGACGTGGTCGTTGTCAGCACCGATGATGTAGGTTTCACCCAATTCGCCCTTTTCTAAAATGAGGTGAACTGCCGAGTTATGATCATCGACGTGAATCCAGTCACGAACCTGTTCACCTGTGCCGTACAGTTTTGGCTTGATATCGCTCAAAATATTGGTGATTTGGCGCGGAATGAATTTCTCGATGTGTTGATATGGGCCGTAATTGTTTGAGCAATTGGAAATCGTCGCCTTGATGCCGAAGCTGCGGATCCAAGCGCGCACCAGCATGTCGCTGGAAGCTTTGGTACTGGAGTAGGGGCTTGATGGATTGTACGGCGTGTCTTCGGTGAAGCGGTTTGGGTCGTCGAGTTCCAAATCGCCAAATACTTCATCAGTCGAGATGTGATGGAGGCGCTTGCCATGTTTGCGGACAGCCTCGAGGATGGTGTAGGTGCCGATGACGTTGGTCTTGACAAACGGCCAGGGACTGCGTAGAGAATTGTCGTTGTGACTTTCGGCGGCAAAATGCACCACAATGTCAGTTTCAGATACTAATTTGTCCATCAACTCGGCATTACAAATGTCGCCTTCCACGAAATTAATTTGGTCAGCTACTGGCTGTAAGTTGGCGGTATTGCCCGCATAGGTGAGCTTGTCGATAACGGTGATGTCGTATTCTGGCTTGTGTTTGACGGTATAATGTACAAAATTCGAGCCAATGAATCCCGCACCTCCCGTAACTAGCATTCTGGTCATATATATACTATACCATGTATAATGGATTGTATCAGGCTAAAACAGGAGATGATATGAGAGCCGCAGTGGTTATTTTGAATTATAAAGGCTGGCAGGACACGAAGAAATGTTTGGCTGCTATGAAAAAGCAGACATATGAAGATTTTGAGATATATTTGATAGACAATGGGTCGGGTGATGATTCGGTTAAAGAATTATCGAAAATCAAGATGAAGAATCTCCATTTTCATCAAGAGCCAAAAAACACTGGTTTTACTGGCGGCGTTAATATTGGTATTCGTTGGGCTATTGAACAGGGATTTGATGCGGTGGCTTTGTTGAACAATGATGCGGCTCCAGAACCAGATTGGTTGAAAAATTTGGCGGGCGCTCTTGAGCAAAAACTAGAGGTTGGTGCAGTCACTAGCTTGATGTTAGATACTACTGGCAAGTTCATCGATGATGCAGGTGACGAATATTCTACCTGGGGTATTCCAGCGCTACGGGCGGAGCATTTGCCAAAAGACCAAGCTCCTGACAGTGGATTACTCTTTGGGGCAACCGGCGGGGCGACCTTGTATCGGACGAAAGTTTTTCAGCAAATCGGCTTTTTTGACGAGGATTTTTTCGCGTACAATGAAGACGTTGATATTTCATGGCGTATGCAACTAGTCGGCTGGAAAGTGTGGTATGAAAAAACTGCGGTAGTTTTCCATAAACACTCAGCAACAAGCTCCAAAATCCCTGGTTTTACTATCAATCAAGTATTCAAAAACTTGCCGCAGGTATTTTGGAAAAATGTGCCATTTCCTATGATTATACCGATGTGGTTCAAATTTACGCTCATATATTTCATGTTCATGGTGTACCAAATACCAAAAGGTGGCTTTAAATTTGCAGTCAAAGGGTTTATACAAAGCATAGGCCTGTGGCCAAAATCACTGACTAAGCGTCGCCGTATTCAAAAGACTAAAACCGTCTCAAATACTTACATCAAATCACTGTTATACCACGGCCTTCCGTTGAGGCAGGTGAATCGCATCAAGAAAGCCTTGGGATTTCAGTGATTAAGAGGTAAAATAGCACTATGAAACGCGATTTCCTGTTTACCTCAAAAGCGTTACTCTTGTTGGCTGATGTTGCGATGGTGGTGCTGTCATTTGCGCTAGCCTATTATTACCGAACTCACCTGGACACTCGCGTGTATTACTTTGTGCCGCAAATTCGTAACTTTGTCGTGCTCATCGTCGCTTTGTTACCGCTGTGGCTGATAGTCAATGCATTGTCTGGGCTGTACAACCGAGAAATATTTTTGTCGCGCCCCAAAGAATATATGCGCGTGCTATTGACCTCTGTTATTAGTGTGATGGCGCTGATTTCCTATGAGTTTTTCACTGGTGAAGATGTGTTTCCAGTGCGAATCATTGCAGTGTACTTTGTGGTCATCAACTTTATCTTGATGATTTTGGGTCGTGAGATTGTGAAATTGATTAATAGTGTGTTAATTCTGCGTGGCTTTGGTCGGCAAAAAGTGTTGATCGTTGGTGATAACGAAAAAACTGTTGAGCTGGCAGAGTATTTTGGCAAACATATTAATTATGGCTATGATGTCGTCGGCGTTGTGGCGGGCTATGGCGGTAAGGGAGTAGAAACCTTCAAAAACTTTAAAACTGCCGTCGAAGCAGTTCGCCCCGCCATCATCATGCAGACTGATATCACGCGGTCTCAAGAAGTCTATCACTACGCGTTGTCAAACCATCTGACCTATATGTTCGTGCCGCAGCAAGACCGAATGGTATCCAGGATGAATAGCGTGGAGATTATCGCTGGACTGCCCATCATAGAAATTCAGGCAACCCAGCTGTTTGGTATTGGTCGGGTGTGGAAGCGCTTGATGGATATCGTGGTCGGTAGTGTGGCGCTACTGCTACTCTCACCAATCATGTTGTTGGTTGCCATCATCATGAAACTGAGTGCGCCGCGTGAAGCCGTATTTTTCCGCCAGACCAGGCTGACACGATTTAACCGCGAATTTAGGATTTATAAGTTCCGCTCACAGAAGTCCAAATACAACGGCACCACTCCTGAAGAAGCCTTTACGATGATGGGTCGTCCGGAGCTGATCAAGCAATACCGTGACAATGGCGATCAACTAGACAACGATCCACGCATCACTCGGTTGGGGCGATTTCTCCGGGCAACCTCGCTGGACGAATTACCACAACTGCTAAATGTCGTCAAAGGTGATATTTCACTGGTTGGTCCACGAGCGTTGATTCCTCAGGAAATCAATCAGTACAAACGCAAAGACACCATCTTGGCAGTGAAATCCGGCTTGACTGGTCTAGCGCAGGTGTCTGGGAGGCGTGATATTAGCTTTGAGGAGCGACGTCAGCTTGATGTGTACTATGTACAGAATTGGTCGTTGTGGTTGGATATTCGTATTTTAGTGAAGACCTTCGGGATGGTATTGTTTCAGCGGGGAGCTCGGTGATGGCTTCTGAGAGTTCGGAGGCGCCGCGCGTCGCTATTGTCTGCGATTGGTTGACGACCTATGGCGGAGCGGAAAAAGTAGTCAAATCCATCCATGAACTATTCCCTGACGCACCTATTTTCACCTCTCAGTACTCTCGCAAGCAGATAAATTGGTTTAATGATTGCCAAGTTCATGTTGGTTGGGTGAATATCTTTCCTGCTCGCCTCAGGAAGATTTTGGCGGTACCCAGGGCGCTCTATTTCAACCGGTTACATCGTCGGTTGCGTCACTATGACATCATCATCACCGTTTGTACGGCAGAAAGTAAGGGTATCAAACTTTATCCACATCAGACAGGAATTTGCTATTTACAAGGTCCGCCGACGCAGTATTTTTGGGGGATGTATGATGACTATGTCAAAAACCCTGGCTTTGGTAAACTGAACTTCATCGTACGGTTCTTTTTTAAGCTATTGGTTGGGCCGCTGCGCAAGATTGATTGGAAATTTGCCCAGCGACCAACAGTGCTGGTCGCTAACTCGTCGTATTCGGCTGCCGAAACTAAAAAGTACTATAATCGGTCCGCTCAGGTGTTGTTTCCACCGGTGGAAGTCGATAAATTTACTATTGGTTCGACTGCTAATTCCAAAGAAGAATTTTTCATCACTACCTCTCGGCAGGTTAACTGGAAGCGTCTAGATATTGCTATCAAAGCGTGTTTGTTGTCAGGCAAGCGGCTGGTGTTGGTGGGTGATGGCGCAGAACACGGCATTTTGCAGCAGCTGGCGGGAGATAGTCCACTCATTAGATTTATCCCACGCATTGATAATCCTGAGGAGTTGAACGCCTTGGTATCCCAGGCAAAAGGATTTATTTTTCCAAGCATTGAGCCATTTGGTATTGCGCCAATTGAAGCGCTGAGCGCTGGCGTGCCGGTGATCGCTTTGAAACAAGGTGGGGCGCTGGATTATATTCACGAAGGGAAAAATGGCACGTTCTTTGACGAGCAGACAGTTGAAAGTTTGGTGGCGGCAATGCAACGATTTGACGGTATGACGTTTCATAAACAGCAGGTCTCGGCATCGGCGAAGGATTTTTCGGACGCGAGGTTTAAGCAGGAACTACAGCGGATAGTTGATGATGCAACTGGTAACTAGAGTGAGACAGAGCTTGCCGTCGTGGCTAGTAGAGGCTAGCGTCACGGAGAAGCTAGTGCTATTGGCTCCCGTGGCGTTGTGGTTTTCGTATTTTCCCACCATATCTTTTGGTCGGCAAAGCGGTACGAATTTGGAACTATCAATCACCGTCATTTATGCAGTAATTTTGGCGTTGGTAGGACTGCCACAAATCTGGAGCCGTCGGCAATTTCTTTGGCGACAAAAAGCCGTCTGGTTACTAGCTATGTTTGTGGGCTGGAATCTCTTGAGCGTCATCTGGTCGGTCAATCCACTACGGTCAATTCTCGTAAGCGGCTTGTGGAGTGTGCTATTTCTCGATTTTCTGGTGATATATAGCCTGCCGTCGCTCAAGAAAATGGTTGGTCCGCTGATGAGCGTTACTGTTATGACCGCAGTAGCCATGAGCCTATTGGCAATTGTGCAGGTTGTATACGGCGCTTGGTTTGACTGGGGCTTGTGTAATGGGTGTGTGGCGCGAGGATTTGGGTTTGTGCGACCAAGTGGATTTACTATCGAACCACAGTTTTTTGGGAGCCTGTTGATTGCGCCAATTTTACTGGTCTCTCACCGACTACTACAGAACAAAGCCACGAAATATGACATAGTTGCTCTCTGTTTGATGTTTGTGGCGCTATATCTCACACTAAGCCGCGGTGCACTGTATGCAGTGATGGCGGCGGTGCTAGTGCAGGTAGTACTGGTACATTGGCGTACATCGACCAACTGGCTACGGTCCTCGGCTGTGGTCGTCATGGTGCTAGCGGGGAGCTTTGTCTTTGGTATGATGTGGCACGGAGTCTTTACGCAGCTTAATCCTCGGGTAGCTGACGGGTTTTATCAATCAATCACCAAATCGATCAACCACCTGTCACTTGGAAAAATCAACTTACCAAACCTAGCGCCTCAACAACCGTCTCAAGAGAATGCCTCAGCAGCCAGCTCACAACAGGCAATACCAGCCTCCCTACCGAAAGCAGTGTTTGATGGCTATGTCGCGAAGTCGACAGAGGAGCGAACTGGTATGTCGCAACTTGCTTTGGAGGTTTGGACAAAAAACCCGATACAGTTCCTCGTTGGTGTGGGTGCGGGTGGCGCAGGACGTGCTATTTTTCAACAGTCTGGCAAGACGAGCGGCGAATTTGAAATTGTCCAAAATGAATTCTTGTCTGTGGCAGTGGAATTGGGGATTGTAGGTGTTGTATTATTGACATCTCTACTGCTGGCTTTGTGTCGAAAAATGTCCGTCAAAAAAGCGCTGGCGTGGCCAATTATCCTGGGGTTTGTCCTCCAGTGGATGTTCTTTTCAGGTCTACCGAACGCACTCCATATTTATTTTGTTGCGATGCTTATGTTTGCTATAATAGATAGAGTTGATGAAAAAGCCGAATATATCAGTTGATGGTTTCATTCCTGCTGGTCGACGACCAGAGCGAGTCGGGAATAAACCCGGTGCTGACGCTCCGAGGCGAGTGGGCAGACCGGTTGCTATTGATGGTATGCAGCCACGCACGCCAGTTGCTCCGCAGCATTTTCAGCAGCCACAGCAATTGCAGCGGCCATTTTCTGAAGATAATGATATACAGGCTGGTCTGCGAGAAATTGACCATCAGCCACCTCGACCAGTCCGACCAGAACCAGATAAGAAAGAGCAGAAGCGCCTCAAAGCAGAAAAGAAGCTCGAAAAGATCAATAAAAAGCGTGAGAAAAAGAACAAAAAACCGCTGTCGTTTGAGCAGTTCAAAAAGCGACGACTCATTAAGCGCACTATACTGATAATATTAATTCCACTACTGATATTTTTGGGCTTTCAGGCGTGGCGATTATACAACAATCTGTCGCGAGTTGTTGGCGGAGATATCCTTGGATTGTTCACGAAAACCCGCCTCAAACAGGATGATAACGGCCGTACGAATGTTTTGATCTTTGGTACGTCGCCTGACGGCTGGGAGGGCGCTGATTTGGCTGATTCGATCATGGTATTGTCCTACCATCAAGACAATAAGGACGCTTACACTGTGTCTCTGCCGCGAGACCTGTATGTAAAACATACCTGTCAGTCTTGGCTGAAAACTACCGCTGGAAAGCTCAACGAGAGTTATGGTTGCGGTAAACAAGACGCCAAAGATAGTGGCAAAGATCAAGCTGCTAGTGAACAGGCTGGACAAGCAGAGATCGCTAAAACTGCGCAAGAAGTATTGGGTATGGAAATTCACTACAAAGTGCACGCTAACTGGCGCGTGCTTACTGAGGTGGTTAATGCACTTGGTGGAATCGACGTGAAGGTTGAGGCCTACGACGGCTCATCAATGGTGTACGACGTGGCTACGAAAATTCGCTACCGCAACGGTGAGACAGTTCACATGAACGGTGAGCAGGCCTTGGCATTTAGCCGTGCCCGTGGTAGCGCGGGAGGAATTGGGTTGAGTGGCGGTAACTTTGACCGTGAGCGCAACCAGCAAAAAATCATCAAAGCCATCGTCGAAAAAGCTAAAACATCCAATAAAGCGGACTTCAATGTCATGATGGGTATTATCGATGCGTTGGGTAATAATATTAACACCAATTTTGAGACCAAAGAGATGCAGACCATCATTGAGATTTTGAAGGAATTTAATGCAGAAAAGATTGTCTCAATACCACTGGTTGATGAGAAAAATAAGGTACAGCTACTGACAACCTCCAATATCGCAGGTGCTAGCGTGGTGGTGCCGACCGCTGGAACCTATAATTACACAGCCATCAAAAATTATGTCAAAAAACGCATCAGTCCAACAGCTGAGATGAATGAAGAAGCGAGATTGGTGATTTTGAATGGCTCTGGTATCGCGGGCGTGGCAGCCGCCGAACAGACAAAATTGACCAAACAAGAGCTAAATGTGGTCCAGGTGGGTAACTATCCAGGTGGTGTCCAAGCCAAACATACCATCTACGACCTAAGTAACGGCACGAAACCAAAGACTATCGAAAAGTTGAAGCAGACCTATGGTACTAATGTCGTGACTACCATCCCACCGACCATTAGTAAATATAACGCCGATATCGTCATCGTCCTCGGTACAGAAAACCAGCGGTAGTAGCCGCTGGTTTTAGGTTAGACGCTGATGGTTATTATGACTGGTAGCCGTTTGGATTGTTACTTTGCCAGTTCCATGTGTCTTGACAGGCTTGTTCAACAGACAACTCAGCTTTCCAGTTGAGCTCTCGTTGGGCTTTGTCACAGTTGGCATAGCAAGCCGCCAAATCACCAGGGCGACGAGGCTTGATGACGTAAGGAATGTCATGACCAGAGGCTTGAGAGAACGCCTTGATGATTTCTAGAACAGAGGTACCATGTCCTGTGCCAAGATTATAGATATTCACGCCTGACTTCATGTGTTCTAGTGCTGCCACGTGACCGCGCGCCAAATCGACCACGTGGATATAGTCACGTACACCAGTGCCATCTGGTGTGTCATAATCATCACCAAACACGCCGACTTCGTTTAATTTACCAACTGCCACTTGCGCAACGTATGGTAGTAGATTGTTTGGGATGCCGTTTGGATCTTCGCCAATGGTTCCCGATGCGTGCGCGCCGATTGGATTGAAATAGCGCAAAATAGATACTTCCAACTCTGGGTTGGCGACTGCAGCGTCTTGCAAAATCTGCTCAATCATAAACTTAGTCTGACCATATGGATTGGTGATACCGCGACCAGTTGGCGATTCTTCTGTTAGTGGCAGAGACTCTGGAGTACCGTAGACAGTGGCTGAGCTGGAGAAGACGATTTTGTTAACATGATATTTTTTCATGGTTTCCAAAAGAACCAGGCTTGAGACGAGATTATTGTCATAATATTCCAGCGGTTTAGCGACCGATTCGCCAACAGCTTTAAACCCAGCAAAATGAATGACGGCATCAATCTGTTGATTAGCAAATACCTCTTCTAGCGCTGCTTTGTCACGTACGTCTGCTTTCACAAACGGAATAGTCGTTTTGGTGATATCTTCGATGCGTCGTATCACTTCCGCTGAGCTATTTGATAGATCGTCCATAATGACCACCTCGTGTCCGCTTTGGATGAGCTCAATGGCAGTGTGAGAACCAATATACCCGGCGCCACCAGTCAACAAAATCTTCATCTTTATTATCCTCCTATTTGGTTGTATTATAAGTATAGCAAGGAATAGAACATATATGAAACTAACAAAAAAGCAAAAACAACTACTCGATTTTATCGAAGGATTTATCAGCGGACAGGGATATAGTCCGACCTTTCGAGAGATAATGCAGGCCTTGGGTTATAAATCAGTCTCGACAGTAGCTAAGCATATTGATGGTTTGGTGGCACAAGGAGCCTTGATCAAGCGAGAGGGTAAAGCCAGGTCGTTGGAGCTTGGTATCAATCACGAGGTTGCTGCTACTGGCGCGACCAAGCCATGGTGGTATCATCTGGAACAAGAAGCCAAAAAACGTGAAGCCGCGGCGGATGAGGCGGCTCATGAGGAGGCGGTTATCTTGAGAAAAGCGTTAGATATTGTCAAAGGTGCCTGATATACCGTTAATTCAGTTCTTTACAATAATGTCATGATACGGTACAATGGCAATACGGTATTCCGGCATAGCTCAGTGGTAGAGCGGTTGGCTGTTAACCAATAGGTCGCTGGTTCGAGCCCAGCTGCCGGAGCCAAGAAAAGACACTTCTACGGAGGTGTTTTTTCTTTGTTCCTTGAAATACGATTCGGTACCATACAAAATTCCACACCAGACTGATGCTAGTGGCGGCTAATTTTGCTATGCTCAAACCAAAAGTGCTGGTTATTCCGAACAGTTGGATAAGTAGCCATATGGCAGTTGGTTGTAAAACCCACAGGCCAGTGAGGGTGATGCCGATAAACTGAACAATTGGCTGGCGGTCAGTTTTGAAGGTGAAGCGCCTATTTAGGAGATAGCTACAGATCATCCCTGTGGTGGTTGAAATGATGATGGCCAATAGTAGCGGCACGGTGAGCCATATCAATAGAGTGTATACCGTAATGTCAATGGCGGTGTTGAGAACGCCGATGGCGGCAAAGGTGGTGAGTTGCTTGCGAATATTCATGTGGGTGAGTATAGTGGGTGGGGCTGTAAAAGAGCTGTAAATATCTTGTAAACAGGGATACTATTTTTGTCTAGTCTGGTAGCTTTTTGGTATCTAAGTATAGGGTATTAAGGCTTGAGATAAGGAGAATATTAAATACACTATAGAGATCCTATATATATTTACGAAAGAATGTTAATATATATAGTATGAAAAATAAAACTGATAAATTGTTAGATTATTTACTCAACCAGGGAGAATCAGAGTTTATTGAATTTAAATCAAATAACTACAATGCCCTCAATATGGGTCAACTAATCAGTGCTCTTGCCAATGGGGCTGTCTTAAAAAAGAAAGACGAAGCATACCTTGTTATGGGCGTTAGTAATAATCTTGAAGTTGTTGGTACGACGTTTGATCCTGAATCACACAAAGAAAAGAGTCAACCTATCCAAAATTATTTTGCGACTAACCTTAGTTATGCAGGTATTCTAAAATATTGGATAACAGAGAGGGATAATAAGAAAGTTGTGATTATCGTCATACCTCGTGCCAAAATATACCCTGTTAAATTTAAAGGAGTGGAGTATATAAGAGTTGGGTCTTCTAAAAAGACATTAAGTGAACATCCGGAGCTGGCAAGAAAACTTTGGGAGGAGATTCTTAGGACTTCGTTTGAAGAGGGGCATGCAACCGACTTACTCGAAAAAGATGATGTTTTTGAGTTGTTAGATTTTACACCATATTTTACGCTCAGAGATGTTCCTGTGCCTGATAATGTAGACACAATACTTAAATATATGATTGAATCTGGAGTGGTTATTAAAAAGCTGGGTCGGTATATTATTACAAATCTAGGGGCGTTACTATTTGCTAAAGAGATGCACAGGTTTGAAAGCTTGATTAATAAAGGTGTTAGGCTTATCAAATATAAGGGTGCGAATAAACTGGCTGTTGAGCGCTCAATAGAAGGAGATAAGGGTTACGCTGTTGGTGTAAATAATCTTTTAGAGTATACGATGCTACTGCTTCCCAGTGAAGAATATATGGATGGGTCTACTAGAAAGACAAGAGTTGTCTTTCCTAGAGAAGCTATACGTGAATTAATATCTAATATGGTAATGCATCAAGATCTATCATCTAATGGATATCCTCCCAGGATTGAGATATATGATGATCGCATAGAATTTACCAATGCTGGTTCACCAGTTATTGGTATAGATAGGTTTCTTGATAGCAATATGAGCCGTAATCCGAAGCTTGCAAGGTTAATGCATTTTATGAAACTCGCTGAGGAGAGAGGAATGGGTATTGATAGGGTTGAAAGTGAGTGTGAGAGAAATTATTTACCCTCCCCGGTAATTAAACATAATGATGGCATTACCAGTATTACGGTTTTTGACCATAAGACCCTTAGGCAATTTAATAGTAACGATAGAGTAAATCTTGTATATATGCATTGCTGCTTTCAGTATGTAAACCATTCCCCTATGACGAATGAATCTTTACGATCTCGATTTGCTGAAGGTGTACTGTCATCAACTGTTGCATCGCGTTGGATTAATGAAGCACTTGAATTCGGAATAATAAGGCCATTTGATCCTAATTCAAAGTCAAAAAGGCATGCTAGTTACGTGCCAAAATGGGCTTAGTTTATATATACGAGACGGGTAACATTAGGAGAAATCCGCAGATTAACAGAGGTAGGATATAAAAATCCTATAATCGCTTATTTGTACGAGAGGCTAAATACAAAACAATCCGTATATAGTAGATATTTAAGTTGATCATAAATAATCATTAAGTTTGTAAGTTGTTTAAAGCAAAATTACAGACCTCTTGGTTATAGTTGCCTGCATGAACATGAAAGCAGCAACCATACCCCAACCGCTGACTCAGTCGCGGCACCTCGCCACTGATAGCCAGCTGCCATTTCGGGCGATTACCCGTCCGCTCATTGATATTGTCGTACCGGTGTTAAATGAGGAGAAGATTCTTCAAAAAAGCATCATGACACTTGATGAATATATGGCAAAACATTTGCCGTATCGCTATCAAATCACCATTGCAGACAACGGCAGTCAGGACAAGACGCTGGAAATTGCCAAGAACTTAGCGGAAAAACACCAATCAGTTCAGGTAGTTAGCCTGGCGGAGCGTGGTCGCGGACGAGCGCTCAAACGAGTGTGGCAGAATAGCTCAGCGGACATTTTGACGTATATGGATGTTGATCTGTCGACCAGTCTGGATGATTTTCTGCCGATGATTCAGCCGCTGGTGGCGGGCGAAGCCGGCGTGGCGATCGGTTCGCGGCTAACTAAGGGCTCCAAAACGACGCGTGGTGTGAAGCGAGAATTCATCTCGCGGTGTTATAACAACATTATCAAATGGACGTCAGGTACTAAGTTTAGTGACGCGCAGTGTGGTTTCAAGGCGATTCGCCGGGATGTCGCCGCAAAATTCTTGCCAAAAATCAAAGACAATGAGTGGTTTTTTGACACCGAATTGCTGATCAAAACCGAGCGGGCGGGTGTGCCGATTCATGAACAGCCAGTCACCTGGACTGAGGATACGGATAGCCGCGTGAAAATTGTGAAAACGGCCGTCGATGATCTAAAGGGGCTGTACCGCGTCAACAAGGAACTAGACAAACGGTCGTGGTTTGAGAAGTGGACGCTACCGGTGTTGTTAGTGTTGACGGGTGTGTTGTATTTGTTTGGCGCGCTCCATAACGGTATGGCGAACAGCTACTATGCAGCGGCGATACAGGCGGCCAGCCAGGATTGGACGGCGTGGCTGTTTGGTAGTTTGGATGCAGCCAATTATGTGTCGGTTGATAAGCCACCACTGGCGACAATGCTGATGGGTTTGAGTGCTCGACTGTTTGGCTTTTCAAGCTTTTCGATGTTACTACCGAGTGTGTTGGCAGGAGTTGGTTCGGTGTGGCTGGTGTACGGAGCAGTGAAACGGCAGTTCGGTTTCACTAGTGCTGTTATTGCCGGAGCGACACTGATGCTAACGCCAGTGGCGGCACTGATGTTTGGTTTCAATAATCCTGATGCGATTTTGACACTGATGTTGAGCGCTAGTGGCTATGCGTTTTTACGCTCGCTGGAGGGTAAGCGACCGCTGCTGTGGCTGGGTTTGGCGGGGTTATTCACGGGGCTAGCATTTAACACTAAAATGCTGCAAGGATTGATGGTACTACCGGCAATGGTAGTGGTCTACCTGGTGTTTGCTAAGCCGCCGATTGTAAAACGGTTTCTGCACGTGATATTTGCGGGCGTGATCACCACGATGTCGACGCTGTGGTGGAGTGTGTTAGTCTGGCTGACGCCAGCTGGTAGCCGGCCGTGGGTGGGTAGCACCAATGATAACAATATCTGGAGTTTGATTTTTGGCTATAACGGCCTTGGTCGATTGCTTGGCGGACGCGGTGGCGGTGTTGGCCCGGGTGGTGGACACGGGCCGGGTGGCACGGGCTTTGGTGGACAGACGGGAATTTTCAGGATCTTTAATAATGATTTTGGACCGAATATTGCTTGGTTGCTGGTCTTGGCACTGGCGGGTGGTGGATTGATGCTATGGATTTTGCGAAAAACACCCCGAACCAATCGTGGACGGGCGGCAGTGATTTTCTGGATGCTGTGGCTGCTAATCCATATCGTTATCTTTAGTATGACCAGCGGCGTAATTCATCCATATTACGTGGTGGTGATGGCGCCAGCGGCGGCGGCACTAGTCGGTATTAGTCTGCCGTTTCTGTGGGGCGCGTACACCAGACGCAAACCATATGCGTGGCTACTGCCGCTGCTGGTCGGCGTGACGGTGGCGATAGCGGTGATTATCCTGGGTTACGCTGGGACGATGACGTGGCTGATGTGGATAGTGGGTCTGTTGGGTCTGACGGGAATGATTGGGTTGTTAGTTAATCTTTACGCGCCGTGGCGATGGCTGCAAAACTTGGCAATCATCGCTGCCATAGCCGCCTGTACACTCGCCCTGACGGTGTATACATTGGCGACAGTCAATGTCACGCACACTGGTAGCATTCCGACCGCTGGGCCGAATTCCACAGCGATGCAGGGGAGTAATAACGAATCGTCGCAGGCGGACAGCCAGTTGGTGAAGTATCTCGTAGAGCATCAACATGGCGCGACCTGGTTGGTGGCAGTAGCCAGCGCCAACGAATCAGCGGCGATTCAGCTGACCAGTGGTCAGCCAGTGATGGCGGTCGGTGGGTTTAACGGTAGTGATACGCCACTGACACTCGATCAATTTAAGCAATTAGTGAAGGCCGGCAAAGTCAAATATTACGCCATCGGCTCACATGGTCGCGGTGGTGGCGGCCCAGGCGGCGGTAATAATGAAATCACGGCGTGGGTCAAACAAACTGGCACCGTCGTTAATTATGGAGGTAGCGATGTAACACTGTACGAATTATCGAGAGAGTAACGTAACGAAAGGAGAAATTATGGCAATTTCACAAACCAAGCAAGCACAACTCACTACACCAGAAGCGGTCTATGATCAGCCGCCCGCGCCGCGTCCAAATGGCATAAACTCTGGCAAAAGTGGGTTAAGCGCCGGGGCAACTACCGGCATAGCGGTCAGTGGCGTAGTGGCCTGTGCGCTCAGCTTTGTCGTCGGTATGCAGGTCGGCGGCTCGCAAAACAGCGGCATGAACAATCAGGCTGGCGGCCCG
Organism: uncultured Candidatus Saccharibacteria bacterium; assembly: GCA_963521715.1. Taxonomy (GTDB): domain Bacteria; phylum Patescibacteriota; class Saccharimonadia; order Saccharimonadales; family Saccharimonadaceae; genus Nanosynbacter. Next base: position 43,243 of record CAUQVC010000001.1, read on the forward strand.
CCAAATATGAGTCGAACCCAGAGTGGTCAGCCAGGTGGGCCGGGTGGACAAACTGGCGGCGCACCGGGCGGTAGTCAGAATCAAACCGGCCAAAACTCACAAACGCCAGCAGCGCAGAATAATAATGGCGCAGCGCAAAACAACCAAACTGCTCCGTCGTCACAGACTGGTTCGGCGCAGCCACCAATCGCCAATACCGCGCCGCAGGCCAATTAACCAGCGGCGAATCAACAAAAAGCAGCGTCTACCTCCTCGGGCGCTGCTTTCTTGATTGTTAAAAATGGTAAATCAGACGTATAATAGATGAGTGAAAAAACATCAAAGTACAAACAAACGTTGGCTATTGGCTGCAGTGGTAGTTGCGGTGCTTCTTGCAGTGAAGGTTGCTGGACGAAACCTGTCTATAGAGCTACCTAAGCATTTCCAAGACTTTATCACCCTGACTTTGAGCGTCATCATCGAAGCATTGCCATTCGTGATGCTTGGTATGTTTTTCTCCATGGCTGTTCGAGTGTGGTTGCCTCACGACTGGCTGCTTCAGCACTTGCCAAAACAGCCATTCTTGCGTCGCGCGCTCATCTCGCTGCTTGGAGTGTTGATGCCGGTTTGTGAATGCGGCAACGTGCCATTAGCACGAGGACTGCTTACCAAAGGTTTAACGCCAGCAGAATCTCTCACCTTTCTTTTGGCGGCACCAATACTAAATCCTGTGACCATCATCACCACTCAGCAGGCATTCTCTGATGATAACACCGTACTGGTCGCCAGGATTTTGGGTGGTTTTTTGATTGCCAATCTCATCGGCTGGATATACAGCTCGACGCAGCAAGACGCCATGTTGCGTTCAGAATTTATCGCTAGCTGCAAAGAGAGAGATGACAATTCAAATAGGCTCATTGACGCGCTTCATTTTTTCAAACATGAAACGCGCACCATGATGCCAGCATTGATCATTGGCGCCATGGTTGCTGGTCTCATCCAAGTTGTCGTGCCACGTGAAACCATTTTGCTGTTAGGAAACAGCCCAGCCTGGTCAGTATTGGTCATGGTGCTGCTGGCATTTGTGGTTTCGATTTGCTCTAGTGTTGATGCCTTTTTTGCGCTGGCATTTCGTGGTACGTTTACGTCTGGATCACTAGTCAGCTTCCTGACATTTGGTCCGATGATTGACATTAAAATGCTGAGTCTGATGCACACAACGTATCGCCGAACGGTACTAGTGCAAGTGTCATTATTGGTGGTGTTACTGACGGCGCTGCTGGGATTGGTGGTAAATTATGTATTCTAAAGTATTACACTGGATCAATAAGCTGGACGAATGGAGTGGCATCCTGCTGATGCTAGTTGCCAGTATCGCTACGATATGGCTCTCATTCGAAGAAAAACTCAAGTGGTATATTCATCCGCGCTATGAATTATTTTCCTTGGCGTTAGCGACAACTGGTGTTTTACTCGCCCTCGCCACGATCATCACTCTGCCAAAGCACAATCACAAAACCTCACCTAAACGATATCGGCCATATGGTACTATGGTGATGGTCGTTATCTCGGTCGTCATACTGCTAGTGATACAGCCGGCGGCGTTGACCAGTTTGACGGTGAGTCAGCGGGTGATGAATAGTGGGGCAAACGCGACCAGTGATGCTCGTGAATCAGCCATTCTCAAAGAAAGAGGCAGCTACACCAACTTCACCATCAAAGATTGGTCGCTCTTATTATCCCAATCCAGTGACCCAAAACAATACCAAAACAAACCAGCCAAAGTCAGTGGATTTATCACAGCTAGCAATGATGAAAATGTTTTCTTTGTTTCGCGTTTTGTAGTGACGTGTTGTGCTTTGGATGCTCGCCCAATTGGTGTACCAGTGTACAGCCCAGGCTGGCGCAAAACCTTTGCTCCAGATCAGTGGGTAGAGACCAGCGGGGTGTTTATCGCCAATCCAAATACTAACACCACCGATCGTACAGTCCTGTCGCCTGATTATGTCAGACCGATTGATAAGGAGAAAAACCAGTATGTCTATTAGTGTTGTGAAAAGAATGCAGCGATGGCAATGGGTGATGGCGGTCGCGATTATTGCTGTTGCTGTTATGTTTATCCTGGTCGACGGGCAAGGTCCACGGTTACGGCGTGCCGAATATATTCCGGCACCAAAATCTGGTAGTGTTGCCCAGTGGCGATTTTATTTCAATCAATCAGTCAAAGACCCTTCGCCGGATAACGTTCGTCTGTCGGCCGGGCGCTTATATGGCGTGACGACGACCAATGATGTTGTCACCGTGCAAGTGCTCAAAACGGGCCCAGAACCAACAGAACAGCACATTACTATCATTGATCTGCAGAGTAAATATGGTAATCGTAGTAGTACTATAACGCACGTGGTTCGCAAGCCAGACACATTGTTTTATACTCCTGCTAAATAATCATCGCTTACAGCTTTTTTAAAGATTGGCAGCGTATCATCAAGATATCACTAACAGAAAGGATGATTATGAACAAGGTGCAAGCAAACGAAATCAACTTAACCACTAACGAGGCGCTGGTGCTGCAGCAAGTCTATGAAGACGGCGGTGATGAGGCGGCTATATTGGCGGCACAAATGGGCATACCACGTCGAACGGCGATGAATATACTAGCGGATTTGCGGCGTAAAGGTTTGATGGTGATCGACCAGGCCTATGGCGATGCTTGGGTGCGGCTGACCACGCGCGGCAAACGACTAGTGCAGCGAATTTGGCCGGAAGCGCAGGCGATAGTATACTAAAGAGTATGAGATATATCCTGTTGCTTCGGGGAATTAATGTTGGTGGTAAAAACAAAGTTTCCATGAATGACCTTAAAGCAAGACTCGAAGATTTGGGATATCAGAATGTCGTCACATATATCAATAGCGGTAACGTTATATTTAACACTAATGATGACCCGATGACAATAAAAGATAATATTGTTATCGTATTAGGGCGTTTTCCGTTTACCATCAAACACGTTATTTTGACGAAAGATGAGTATTTAGACGAAGTGTCTAACCTGCCAGAGTGGTGGCATCAAACCCTGGCACGAAAAGACGTATTGTTCTATACCGATGGCGTCGATTCTGAATATACCAAGGAACGGATCGGTCAAATGCCACTTCATGATGAGATTGTTCATTTTGGTAAAAAGGCTGTCTTTTGGGGTAAATATACGGAGAAAGAATTTTTGCGTACCTCATATCACAAGTTACTAATGAAAGAAAAGTTTTACCCACTGATTACAATCCGCAATGGGCGAACATTTGACGCATTAGGAAAGATGCTGGGGTAGGTCGTGCGGATTTTACTAGTAGAAGATGATATGGCAATTGCTCAGTCGCTGAAAGAAGGCTTGGAAGATGAAGCCTATGCGGTCGATGTGGCACATGACGGCGACGAGGGTTACCGGACGGCGACGGCGGATGAGTATGATGTGATTATTCTTGATGTGATGCTGCCGGAAATGAATGGCTATGAAGTCTGCCGGGCGCTGAGAGGTGACGGCAATCAGACGCCGATTTTGATGTTGACGGCGCGTGATGCTGAGCGGGATATTGTCGAAGGTCTGGACATGGGCGCTGATGATTATTTGGCGAAACCGTTTAGTTTTGAGGTATTGTTGGCGCGTCTGCGGGCTTTGCTACGTCGTCCGAATGAGAAGCTAGAAGAAGTCTTGCGGGTTGGTGATTTGATGTTTGATCCGAGTTTGAAAAAAGTAATGCGTGCGAACCAGGAAATTAGCCTGACCGCCAAGGAATACGGCGTTTTGGAATATTTGATGCGCAACGCTGGCAAGGTCCTGTCCAAAGAGCAAATCATCTCGCACGTGTGGGATTTTGATGCCGACGTTTTGCCGAACAATGTTGAATTATTTATCATGTTTTTGCGGCGCAAAATCGACAAACCATTTGACTCAAAATTGATCCACACCATCCCAGGCTTTGGCTATAAACTGGAGGACAAATCATGAAACAGCAGCGCGTCAGGCGGATAGCACTGAGCTATTTGGCGGTGATTATGACGCTGTCGCTAGCCTTTAGCGTGATTATTTATGCTATCACTTCTGTGCAATTAAATCGGCCGCTGCCGCCGGGCGAACATGCTCAGCAACCACCAGAGCTCGTCGAACGTCAGTTTAGTCGCCGCCTGGAGCAGCGCAATCGTGAGACGCGTGGGCTGGTTATTATGTCCTTGGTGGTTTTGAATGGCGCGATGTTGCTGGTTGGCTATTGGTTGAGTTTGTTGTTGGCGCGGCGGACTTTGGCGCCGATTGAGCGGGCAATGCGGGCACAGGTGCAATTTGTGTCGGATGCTAGTCACGAGCTGCGGACGCCACTGACGGCGTTGATGACCACCAACGAGGTGGCGCTACGCAAAAAAACGCTGGATGAGAAAAAGGCGAGGGTAGTTTTCCAGCGCAACATTGACGAGGTTGAAAAATTGCGCGAGCTGACGGACAATTTGTTGCAACTTACCCAAGTCGATAATCAGCAGATTGAAAAACAGGCGGTCGATATGGCGAAACTTGTCCGTGACACGGTTGATCGCTATCAGCCGGTGGCCGACAAAAAGCAAGTGGTGCTGGATGTGCAAGTACCGTCAGTAAATCATGTGGTCGCAGTCGTGGCGGTGACGCAAATTTTGGGTACGCTGATCGATAACGCCATCAAATATTCACCATCAGGCAGTACGGTAGTCATTCGGCTGGACGGGCAAACTCTCTCAGTCGTCGACCAAGGCATTGGCATTGCCAAACAAAACCAGGCAAAAATTTTCAACCGATTTTACCGTAGTGATGAAGCGCGCACGCGTGGGCATAATTCGGGCTATGGACTCGGGCTGGCTATCGCTAGGGCGGTGGCTGACAAAAACGGTTATCAATTGAGCGTCAAGAGTAAACTAGGCCAGGGTTCGACTTTTAGTTTACACTTCTAAGGCTTTGGTTGACTGCTTATAAGTGAAGCGGTTTTAAATTTGATCTGGTGGCGTAAAAACCTACCATGTTATATACTTAAACCATAGCAAATGATGACTATAAAAGGAGTCGTTATGAGTGACACTTCACCGCTGATATTACACGGGCTGACCAAGCGCTTTGGTCATAAGCTGGCAGTCGACAATGTATCGCTGGAGCTGCATGAAGGTGAGGTGTTTGGTTTTCTTGGGCCGAATGGTGCGGGTAAAAGTACAACGATTCGATCGGTGATGGATTTTTTGAGGCCGACGGACGGCTGGATAGAATTGCTGGGTGGACGGGATTCCGCGGAACGAACAGCCCTTCATGATCAGGTTGGGTATCTAGCGGGCGACATCGCCCTGTATGAAACTATGACTGGCCGGAAATTGCTGAAATTTTTGGCGCGGACAGGTCGGAAGGTTGATTGGCAATATGTTGATGAGTTAGCTGAGCGTTTTGAGGCAGTGCTGGATCGACCGATTCGCCAGCTTTCCAAGGGTAATCGTCAGAAAATTGGTCTGATTCAAGCTTTTATGCACCGCCCGAAACTATTGATTTTGGATGAGCCGACCAGTGGGCTAGATCCGCTGATGAAGCAAGTATTTTACGATTTGGTGCGCGAAGTTTCTGGTCAAGGCTCGACGGTATTTGTCAGCAGTCACGATCTGGCTGAAGTGCAAAAGATTTGCCACCGTGCTGGCTTTATTCGCGATGGAAAATTGATTGCCATTGAACACATCGTGACCATGAAGCACCTGTCAACACACCGCTACATTGTGACCTTTGCTAAAAAACCGTCCCTGGCGGCAGCTAAAAAATTACCATCCATCACTGATGTTCAACACCGTGGCGACGAATACGAATTCACCGTCAAAGGCGACGCAGCGGAGTTTGTCTCGTTCATCGCCGAATACAAACCAAAACTATTGCGCGAATCGGAGTTAGAACTAGAGGAATTATTCATGCGGTATTATGAAGGTGAGGAGGCAAAGCGATGATGTGGCAAACGGTGCGGCAAAATTACAAGTTGCCACTGTTTTTGGGTATTGGTGTTAGTGTTGTGGCAGTGTTGTTTTCGGCGCTGTTCAATAAATTTAGCGATCAATTAAGTCCGTTTGTCAGCATGATGCCGGCTGGCATGAAAGCGGTGGTTGGTGATTTGGCGATTGGCACCACGCCAGAAGGCTGGCTGAGTATTGAGCTATTTCCACTGGTGGCGATGGTCGGGGTGGTGATTACAGCGATTATTTTGGGCGCTGGGATGATTGGCCGGGAAGAAGATTCAGGGACACTGGAGTTGCTGCTCGCTAGTCGACGGACTCGCGTGACGATTGTACTGCAAAAATATGTGGCGATGGCGGGGTTATTGGTGATTCCTCCCGTGCTGTTATGTATGGCTATTGCGTTCATCGGTCCGCTGTTTGACTTTCATCCAAATCTCGCGCACGTTGTCGGGGCTTGTGTGAGTTTGTGGTTTTTGGGGATTAGTTTTGGTAGTCTCACCTTTGTCACTCAGGCAGTGACAGGTAGGCGAGGGCTGGCTGTCGGCGCTGGTAGTCTAATTTTTCTAGCAATGTACGCCCTGTCGATTACCGCCAAGCTGATCGAAAGCTGGAAAGATTACGACGTTTGGTCGCTCATTCATTATTACAATATTCCGGGGACCTTAATGGACGGGTTGGACTTAGGAAAATTGGTCGTTTTGGTTTGTGTGAGCTTGGTGGCTCTTGGTGTGGCGGTACTCGGATTTTATCGGCGAGACACGGGAGTGTGATAGGGCGACTGCCGTTGTATGACCTGGCATAAATCTGTTTGATGATATCGCGCAATAGAGTATATATTTTAAATGTTATAATTCCCATATGGAAACTTTGTCTAATCGCAACAAGCTACTAACCGCCAGAGCGCTTCAGTGTGCGGCAGCGGAACTCGGTGTCGACTCTTCCGACCTGCGAGTTACGCCAGTTAGTGGCGGCTTTTCGCGTAATCGCCGCGCCTTGGTGTCGGCGGGCGATCGGACAATTTTTGTAAAAGAAGTTGATGTTGATGTACTGCCTGATGATGGCGAGCGGGAATTAGCCTGGCTGAAAAAAGATTATGAAGTGATGCGGATGTTGCAGGAAATTCACCCGCAATACGTGGCTGATCAGATTACGCTAAGCGATGATGGGCACGTGCTGATGACAACCAGTTATGCGTCAGCCGACGGTTGGTTGTGGCAACCACCAGCGGAAAAATCTGTGGCCAAGCGATATATTTCAGCAGTAGTAACAGCAACTCGAGAGCTGGAACAAACAGAGCTGCCGCACGCGGTGATTGAGGAGCTATATCTACAGCCATTTGTAGCGACAGAACTCGGCCTGGATGACGGCATTGACCGGGTTATTGCTGATGCTGATATTCGCCGTCAGCTGATCAATAACTACCAAACATTATTGCCGGATCAGTCAGAAGTTAACCAGCGGCGCTGCCAGAAGATGATGGAATTACTCAGTAGGAGCGATGAACTAGCCGATATTTCGGTGCGTGCCAAACAATTCGCCAAACAGCCAGAAGATTGCTTTAACCACAGTGATGTTCGCAGTGATAACTTGGCGTTTCATCCGCAAACTGGTGAGTTGAAATTGGTTGATTGGAATTGGGCTTCTTATGCGCCGCGAAGGTCTGGGGCAACGGAGTTTCTGGTTGACATAGCACGCCATGGTCAGGATGTAACGCCATGGCTAGACGAACTAAACACAGAAATGCTGGCGTCATTTGTTGGGTTTTATCTTATCCGCAGCCTCAAACCACCGCTCCAGCCAGGCGATACTCTTCGCCAAATGCAGGCACTGTCAGCCGTCACCGCTTATGATTTGTTGGAGCGTACATGACAACCTCTCATCCGCTAATCATTCTCCGCGGTAATTCTGGCTGCGGTAAAACCAGCACGGCACGCTTGCTCCAGCGTCAACTAGGTTACGGCACTATGTTGGTGTCGCAGGATATGGTGCGGCGGGAAATGCTACGCGTGAAAGATAGCGAAAGTAACCCGGCAATTCAGCTGATTTATGATCTGTGTATGTACGGCAATAACGTTGGTTATACGGTGATTTTGGAAGGTATTTTGAGTAATAAAAAGTACGGTGAAATGCTACATCGGTTGCTGAATGATTTTCAGGGCGAAAAATTGATTTATTATTTTGACATATCATTTGAAGAAACGGTGCGTCGCCACGCCACAAAGCCAAACGCTCGTGAATTTGGTGTATCGGAAATGCGCCAGTGGTGGAAAGATCAAGATGTTTTGGGCGTACCAGGTGAGCAGCGAATTGGCGAACAGCTGGCTCAGGCAGAAATTGTTGATACGATTCGCCGCGACATCTTGGCGTTATCAGAGGGAGCAAATACTTTCGCATCTCACATGTAAATAATACAATGTATTTTCGTTGACAGACGCTATATATCGCGTGTATATTCTATAGTAAGCACTACATATGGTGTTTTAGAAAATAAATAACGTTTTTTGCAACACGCACCCCTCGGGGAGGTTGGGGTCTGTTTGTTGTTGTCATAATAAGGAGGGGTATGTACAAATCAATCAAAAAACGCGATGGTCGAACCGTCAAATTTGATCGCAAAAAAATCGAAAAAGCCATTGAAAAAGCGGGCCTAGAGACTGGCGAATTTGACAAAAAAACTGCCAAGAAACTAACCGAGAAAGTATTGGCGGTGTTGGAAGCTCGTAATCAAAAACAGTTGCCAGATGTTGAAGATATCCAGGATATCGTCGAGGATATTTTGATTGATTCTAAGTTTAAGAAAACTGCCAAGGCCTACATTATTTACCGTGACCAGCACAAAAAATTGCGCGAAATTACATCCAACGCGCATGTTGATTTGATCGATCAATATATTGGTAATCTGGACTGGAAGGTAAATGAGAACTCCAACATGGGCTACAGCCTACAGGGTTTGAACAATTACGTCTCGGCAGAGGTTACGAAGACTTACTGGTTGGACAAAATCTACACGCCAAAGATTGGTCAGGCGCACAAAGAGGGTGATTTGCACATTCACGACCTGAACCTCCTCAGTGTGTACTGTGTTGGTTGGGATTTGACTGATCTGTTGCAAGAAGGTTTCACGGGTGTTGCCGGCAAGGTGGCATCCAAGCCAGCCAAGCATTTTCGTTCGGCATTGGGTCAGGTAGTGAACTTTTTCTACACCTTGCAGGGTGAGGCAGCTGGTGCTCAGGCATTCTCTGATTTTGATACACTGCTGGCGCCATTTATTCGCGCTGATAAATTGAACTACGGTGAGGTTAAGCAAGCGTTGCAAGAATTTGTCTTTAACGTTAATGTGCCAACACGAGTTGGTTTCCAGACGCCATTTACGAACATTACACTTGACCTGGAATGTCCAAAGCATATGGCGGATAATCCAGTGATCATCGGTGGTGAGATGCAGGACTCCACTTACGGCGATTATCAAGAAGAAATGAATATGCTCAACAAGGCGCTACTCGAGGTCTTGTCTGAAGGTGATGCTAACGGCCGCGTCTTTACCTTCCCAATTCCAACGGTTAATATCACCAAAGATTTCAACTGGGACAATCCAGTGATCGAAAGCCTGTGGGAAGCCAGTGCTAAATACGGCATTCCATACTTCTCAAACTTTATCAATTCTTATATGGATCCAGAGGATGCCCGCTCAATGTGCTGTCGCCTGCGCATCGATAATCGTCAGCTGGAATACCGCGGTGGTGGACTATTTGGTTCAAACCCAATGACTGGCTCGGTTGGTGTGGTCACTATCAATTTGCCACGCTTGGCGCTGAAATCAAAGAACGAGAAAGAGTTCTTCAAAGGTCTGAGCGAATTGATGGATATGGCGAAAGATAGCTTGGAAACCAAGCGTAAGGTATTGGAGCGATTGACTGATGCCAACCTCTATCCATACACCAAGTTTTACTTGCGTAATATCAAGCAGCGATTTAACCAATACTGGAAGAATCACTTCTCAACCATCGGTTTGATTGGCACCAACGAAGCGGCGTTGAACCTGCTGGGCGTTGACATTGGTACTGAGAAGGGTAAGGCGTTTGCCGAGAAAACGCTTGACTTCATGCGCGACAGACTGGTTGAGTATCAGAAAGAGACTGGTAATAATTACAATTTGGAAGCGACGCCAGCTGAAGGCACGACCTACCGTTTGGCGCAGATTGACAAAGCTAGCTTCCCTGACCGAGCGCACTTTGCCAACGGTTTGGGTGCGGAAGTTAAACATCCGTTCTATACCAACTCCAGCCACTTGCCAGTTAACTACACCGATGATTTATTCGAGCTGATGGATTTGCAGGATAACTTGCAGACCAAATATACGGGCGGTACGGTGATTCACTTCTTCTTGGGTGAACGGATGGACGACCCGCAGACGCTGAAAAAACTCGTGAAGACGATTTGCGAAAATTACAAATTGCCGTACTTTACCTTTAGCCCAAGCTTTAGTATTTGTAAAAATCACGGCTACTTGGTTGGCGAACATCCAACCTGCCCAAGCTGTAGTGAAGCGACCGAAGTTTACTCACGTGTGGTTGGCTTCTTGCGTCCAGTTTCTCAGTGGAACAAGGGTAAGCAGGCTGAATTTGACATGAGGGAGCATTATGACGATGCCGCCGAACACCAGCGAGCTTGCGCCGTCGCTGTCCCAGCTTAAGGTGGCGATCGGCGGGATTCAGAAGCTGTCGCTGGTGGACTATCCAGGGCACGTGGCGGCAGCACTGTTTCTCTCCGGCTGTAATATGCGCTGCGGTTATTGCCATAATCCCGAGTTGGTACTGCCCGAACGCTTGGCGCCGAGCATCCCGGTCGAGGAAGCGATGATTTTCCTGAAATCGCGCATTGGTCGGCTAGACGGCGTGGTGATTTCTGGTGGCGAGCCGACGGTTAACGAGGATTTGCCGGTGCTGTGCCGGATGATCAAGAGCCTCGGCTTTGATGTCAAACTGGATACTAACGGCACGCATCCTGACATGGTGCGCGGCATGATCAAGGAGGGGACGATTGACTTCATCGCTATGGATGTTAAGGGTCCTCTAGAAAAATACGTGGAGATTGCGGCGCGGCCGATTGATCTCATGGCAATCAAAGCTAATGTGCGGCTGATGATTGATTCAGGAATTGGTCATGAATTTCGGACGACAATCGTTCGCGAGCAGCTAGAGATGGCGGATTTTGAAAAGATCGGCGAGTTGGTCAAAGGAGCTAAACGCTTTGCCCTGCAGCATTTTCGCACCGGTACCACCATTAGCCCGAAGTTTGCCAATTACCACACTTTCACTGACGAAGAATTTAGGGCTGCCCAAAACATAATGGAAAGGTATGTCGAAGAATGCGTGATTCACTAACTGTCGAAATTGTGCGGGTGCGCCAGGAAAACCCTGAGGTGACAACGCTGTATGTTGCGCGGCCGTTTGACTTTATGGCGGGGCAATATATCACAGTGTTCATTGAGGGCAGCCAGGTGCGCGAAGGCAAGGCCTATAGTATTTCTTCGCGCCCACACGAGGACTTAATGTCGATTACTGTGAAAAATATTGGCGGTGAATTCTCCAGCTATTTGTGTTCGCGTAAAGTTGGCGACACGCTGCACATTAGCCGGGCATACGGCGATCTCAATCCGCAGACTGAGCGGCCGCTAGTCGGCATCGCGGCGGGGTGCGGGCTCAGTCCGATTTGGAGTATTTTGGCGGACGCCAAGCAGCCGACTTTTCTCTATTTGAGCCAAAAATCGCCAGAATATATGGTGTTTACCGAGGAGTTAGCGGCCTCATCCATCCAGGTCAATAAGTTTAGTACCCGCCAGCAGGTTGAGGAAACAGATGGTTGGCGGAATGGGCGGTTTGAGGTGGCGAAAATCGTCGCTGAAACGCCGGACGATGCGCACTTTCTAGTCTGCGGCAGCTTGCCGTTTGTACGCGATGTTTGGCAAAAACTAACCGCCGCTGGTGTTAATGAATCGCATATTTCAACGGAGACATTTTTTGAGCAATGATTGGGGCGACGACTACCGTAGAATTATCACCGACAGGAATTGACGGTGATGGTTTTGATGTGTTTTCGTCATTGAGAGATAGTAGTGAGGGTGAGGATTTTTCGTCTGGCATTGACGAAGCGGTGACTGATGGTGTGAGTCAGTTTGACTTGGTGGCGGTGGCTAGCGGTAAAGCCGAGCTTGACGTTGCTATGTCTGATAACGACACAAAAGAATACTCTGCACCGATTGATCCTGAGCTTTGTCGAAACTTTGGTACAGTGGCGTGTCTTGGTTGTGTCAATTTAGGGCTATGTCAAGATCGTCAAGCCGCAATGATGGAGAAAAATAATGACCTTCAGCCCGAAGAGCAGCTGAGCACCTTGGAGCAATTACTCCGAGAGGACGAAGCGCCAGGTGAAATCGTTTGGGCGCAGGTGGTGCCAGAGACTGATGAGGCTGGCAACTTGGGTCAAACTGAAGAGGTGTCAGAAGCAGCAAGTCCTAATGTGATGGAGGTGGCTCTGGATGGTGAAAATGTAACAGAGAAAGACGACGGCTTCAAAGAGCAGACGAGCAATGTTCATGATGAGGAAGATTTTAAGGCAGTGGAGACTACCATTGAAGTTGTGAAGGATGCGGGAGTAGATGATTATGCGGCAAAGCCACAAGTTATCAATCTTGTCCTTGATGAACCGGCTGAGATGAGCGAGCAACTAACACTGGAAGATACAATGGTTTTGCCAACGTCAATGGCAGTTGAAGCTGAGCCAGTCGCGCCTGCTGTCAAGGATGTGAACAAGGTAAGTGACGATTTTGCCGATATGGTAGTGAGTGATATTCAAGCATCACCGCAGATTGAGGTAAAAGAACCAAAGTTAGTTGAGGTAATGGATACAGCTGACAGTTTGTCGCCAGTATCACCAGTTGAGGTGCCGTCAAGAGAAACGCTGCCACACACTACCATAGCCGATGACACGGGGGATGATGACAATAGCTATCGTATAATGAGTAAACCGGAAGAAAAGAGCGCACCGCCAGCTGCTGAGCAGGAACCCATCATCCAGATGTCGGACGCACCAGTTAATATGCTAGCAGAAGAGGTAAAATATGAAATACCTGCTAAAGAACTGGTTGCGGTGGAGGCGCCAATGCCAGCAAAGAAGCAGCCTGATCAGCCGGTGGTCATGACGCCGCCAATTCAAGATTATGTTAAATATGGCGAGGAGGTGTCTTCTGTAGGTGAGGAGCCCGCGGTTGATCATAACTCAACACAATCTGTTGTTGTTGATATGCCAGTGGCGCACGAGGTGGTGGAAGTGGTACCGACGGAGAATGCCGCAATTGAGCCAGAAGCACTGACTCCAATTATTCCTGTCGAGACTATTGTTGATGAGGATGAACTTTGGACCGATCCACCGCAGGGTGGTAGTCAAGAACTGGTAGTGGATCAGACGGTTTATGAAACGCAGGCTTCCCTAGTCGAGCAGTTTGATGATGCGGTAATAGAAGAGAATTTTCATGTCAATGATGAAGAAGTCTGGGCCGAGGAGGATGTGGTATTCTTTGTTGAACAGTCGTCAGTGGCGGATCCAGAAGCGCCTTTGAATGAGGCAGTGACAACAGGCCCGTTAGCGGAAGCGATGATTATGACAGGTGAAGAAATTGATGAGCCGGAAGTTTTTGTGGCTGATGAGGTTGAATCTACAGAGCCGTTGGATAATCTCCAGGTAGCATCAGTGTCTGAAATTACCAAGGATGACTATGAGCCAGTGGAGCAACTCGTAGCCCCTGCTCTACCGACTATTAAATCGGCCCTTACCGTTGAGTCAAAGGAGGCGCCAGCGCAAGCACTGGAAAAATATGGTTTGCCTCGTGAGAAACCGGCTGATGTGATTATGACAACATCGGGAGAAAACAACTTGTGGTGCGATGATGAAATTAAGACAGCGGTTATAGAGATTGGTGACGTAAGATCAGATGTTGAGCTGCCACCTGGAAGGCTGGAAGAGCCTGTTTCTGATGAAGAATTGACCGAGTCAGCAGAGCTCGAGCTAGATGAGCCCGATGAGTTAGCAACGGATGCTGCTTCTGACGAGTATAACTATAGCAGTGAAGTAAGCGTCGCGGACGAGGATTCCCTTATTATCAAAAACCATCCATCGCTGGGCTTGTGGATGGATGACAGTTGGCTGAATCCGGAAGACAGTAAAACCCCGACCACTGGTAGCGCCAGCGTCGTTTCATGGTTAACGAAACTGGTTGGGGTGGTGGCAGTCTATGTTGTTTATAGTGGGCGAGAAAATAACCTGAGCCTAGGATAGACATTGCACAAACCATAAGCTATAATAACAGTATATGGTCTGTGATTATGCACCGCCAGTCAATATGCCAATTATTTTAGTTTTCAAGCGCCCTTTGGGGCGTCTTTTGATTATAGGGAGGTCTATATGAAGGGTAATAAAAAAATTAACTTAAAAAAGATAGTATTGTGTTTATTTGTCGGCTTGATGGTCTTGGTTGGACTGGTAGCTTGTTTGGTATTGTGGCGAGGTAGTACGAAAGATATCGAGGCGGTGGCGGACAGTTTTAGGCCGCTTGATGGGTGGCAACAGACTAAGCATGAAATAGTACCCCCTAAAGCTATATGCTTAATGGGAAATTGCCCAGAAGTTTATAAAGCATGGGTATATAAAGATTTTATAAACTATGATGATATCAAGAAGTTTACTAATGACGATAAATTGCTGGAAATAGAAGATAGGTGCAAGGATAAGAATCTTGATGTTTGTGAATTTAATGGAAAAAGAAATGGCTATCAGTATAGAATAAATGTTTCACGTCGTGATGACATGACGAGCATAGGACTAACGGTAAGAGAAAGGGGTTTTATCGACAATATTCACTAAATAGCTCTTAGTATAAATTGTTAATTATTACGATGGGGTGGTAATCTTTATGAATAAGCGAGCTATAATAAGCTATACACTTGTAGCGGTTGTAATTGTCAACCTAATTGCTTTTAATATTAATGCTACGGCAGAGAACGTTAATAATAAATGTACGATGGTTACGGGGATATTTGCTAGGGGCTCTGGTCAGGAGGTTGGTCAAGATAAAGGTGAAGCTGCACGATTTAGGAGTCAGTTATTGTCTAGGATTGGCGATAAATCCAAATTCAATTTCTACGAACTAGGCAGTGAAAGTTACGGTGGCAACCAGTACCCAGCGGTTAATGTCAGTGATCTTATGAATGGCAACGCCATCGGCGCCAAGATGAGTGGTGGTATGAAACATGATTATGGCAAAAGTGTCGATCAAGGGGTCGCAGAATTGAACGCCTATTTAACTGCTCGCCACCGTAAATGTCCCAAAGAGTTTTTCATTTTGGGAGGTTACTCACAGGGTGCGCAGGTGGTTGGACAGACCTTGCCTGGCATATCATCTGACATCAAACAGAAGATAGTCTTTACGATGTTGTTCGGCGATCCTAAATTATATTTGCCAGAAGGTGAAGGTATCTTGCCGCCAGCGTGCTTTAAGAAAAAATTATCAACCTATCGCCGGGAAATTGCTAATTGTTTTGTTGATAACGGTGCACTTGGTGCGCGAAAACCGTTTTTGCCAGACGAAGATAATGTAAAGACTGGACTATGGTGTCTCGGTCATGATTATGTATGCGGCAGCTCAAAATTTGCTTGGGATACGGATGGACATGGTAAGTATGCTAATACCAATGGGCCAATCGATGATGGTGTATTTGAGGCGGCTATTCGGTTAAATAAGGCTATTCAGTCTACTCCGCAAGACGGTCCAATAATCAATGACAAGCGTTCAAATAATAATATGGGCACGACGGGAACTGACGTAGTGTTTGTTTTGGATACCACCGGGTCGATGCGTCCATATATTGATCAGATGAAAACATTTATCAGAAATTATAGCTCGAAGATCAAAGAAATAAACGGACGAGTTGGATTGGTTGTGTATCGTGATGCTGGTGATGAATATACTGCTAAAAAATTATCAGATTTACAATCGGATACTACCGACCTGCTTGCCAAACTTGATAGCGTTTCAGTTGATGGTGGCGGTGACACACCAGAGGCGGCATTGCACGCTAGTATGGTGGCCATGAATGAGATGAAATGGCAGAAGGGGGCGACGAAGGCGATAATTCTGTTGACTGATGCTGGCTATCACGAGCCGGATAAGGTTGACGGCTCAACCGTGGCGG
Organism: uncultured Candidatus Saccharibacteria bacterium; assembly: GCA_963521715.1. GTDB lineage: Bacteria > Patescibacteriota > Saccharimonadia > Saccharimonadales > Saccharimonadaceae > Nanosynbacter. The sequence continues at coordinate 59,463 of CAUQVC010000001.1, forward strand.
CCGTAGCTAAACGCTCGCTGGAAATTGATCCAGTAAATGTATATCCGGTCGTGGAACATCATCTGGCGAGTTCGTACACAGATGTCGCTAAACAAACCTCGGGCCAAGTCGTTGTTAGTGGTGGCGAGAATGATACAATTGGCGCACTAACAAAAGCCTTAACTAAAATCAAGAATCGTCCAAACGCTAAGCTCAAAATTGGTGAATATTATGCGGATATTGGCCAGGAAATTACTTTTGACGCCAGTGATTCGTACGTCGTTGACGGCAAGATCACAAAATACGAATGGGATTTTGATGGCGATGGTAAGATTGACCAAACAACGACAAACCCAGTTGCTAGTCATGTTTATACTGCAAAATTTGATGGCATCATGCAGGTGAGAATGAGTGCTGATAACGACACGGTATCAAACATATCGGCACCCGTTAAAGTTGGCATCAAGCCTAATCGGCCTGTTGGCCCTGGAGCGCCTCAGGTTTCGGCAAAAATTATTGAGCGAGATGGCAATACGGCGACAATTCGGCTCAATTGGCAACCGGTTGATAATTTGTCTTCGCGCTGGCTGATTCGTCTGGATGACAATAATCTCGGCTGGGCGGTCGGTGAGCAGCGACAACTTGACATCACTGATGTCGATATATCAAAAACCAGAACAATCACTGTGACAGGTATGAAAGCTGACGGGTATGTTGGTAAATCCACAACTGTACAGATTGATAATAAGACGGCTCATTCTCAGACGGAGGATCCAGCTGCCAAGCAATGTCCATATAGCATCAAACTAGGCCCAATCACCATCGCTTGTCGTTATCAGAAAATAACGTTTGGCAAATGGTCGTTTCATTGGATGGTTTGGTATATCATTAGGGTATAATTAGTAGTATGCAAGGAAGGTGCTGCTGATGGAATTATACCAGCAAATGAGCTACAAGCTGGCAGAGCGATTAACGCGGCGGTATTCGACCTCGTTTTCGATGAGCAGTTGGCTGTTTGCTTCACACATTAGGCCGCATATTTACGCAGTCTATGGCATGGTGCGGCTAGCGGATGAAATTGTCGACACGTACCGCGGCGATGATGCGATGGCTCAGCTAGACAACTTTGAATCAGTGGTTTACCAGGCGTGCAAGCAGGGCTATTCAACCAATCCAATCGTCCACGCCTTTGCCCTTACGGCCCGCAAGTACGGTATCGAACGGGAGTTAATTTCCCCTTTTTTTGCAAGCATGCGGATGGATATGACGACCGCCGAATACGATGAACCGACATACCGACGCTATATTTATGGCTCGGCGGAGGTGGTGGGGTTGATGTGCCTCAAGGTATTTGTTGAAGGTGACGCGGCTCAGTATGAACAGCTGCGTGATGGTGCCAGCCACTTGGGTGCGGCCTACCAAAAAGTGAATTTTTTGCGTGACATGAAGGCAGATCACGAAGTTTTGGGGCGGATGTATTTTCCGGGCGTTGATTACCCGTCGTTTAGTGATGCCAGCAAGCGGACCATCGAAGCGGATATTGCGGCAGATTTTGCCATAGCCAAAGCGAGTGTGCAGCAACTTCCGTCAACTGCCCGCCGAGCAGTGCATACCAGTGTAATATATTATGAAGCATTGTTTCAGCGGCTGCAGAATGCATCAGCTGCCGATCTTAAAGCGCGGCGCATTCGGGTGCCGAACAGTGTGAAGTCTGTACTATTCGCGCGAGGAGCGGTGGGATTATGAAAAAGAAAGCGGTGATTATCGGCGCGGGATATGGCGGGTTGGCACTGGCAAATTTGCTGGCGAAAGCAGGGTACCAGGTGGCGGTATACGAGAAGAACCCGTCAGCCGGTGGTCGGATTCAAGTGGTCAAGCAAGATGGCTTTACCTTTGATCTTGGCCCGTCATGGTATTTGATGCCAGAGATTTTTGAGCAGTATTATCAATTGTTTGGTCGATCAGCCAAAACAGAGCTCGACTTGGTGCGATTTTCGCCAGGCTACAAAGTGTGGAGCGAAGGCTATGAGCCACTGATCATTCAGGGTGATGTTGACAAAGACATGACAACCTTTGAAGCCATTGAGCCTGGTGCGGGTAAAAAATTGCAGCGCTATGTGGCACGCAGCAGCCAGGTATATGAGGTGGCGGTGAAGCACGCGCTATATAACAATTTCACGCAGTTTAGTGATGTATTGCAGTGGCCGCTCCTGCGCCAACTACCAACCATGTTGCCACTGGCGTGGCGAACACTGGACGCGCATGTTAGCCGCCGGTTTCGGAATCTTCGGCTCAAACAATTGCTGGAATATCATATGGTATTTTTAGGTTCCAGCCCGTTTCAAGCCCCGGCCGTCTACAGTCTGATGAGTCATCTCGATTTTCGTAGCGGTGTGTATTATCCGCGGCGTGGCATGTTGGAATTGGTGAACAGCATGGAGCGGTTGGGAAAAAGTTTGGGTGTGAAATATCATTATAATTCGCCGGTAAAGCAGATTGTGCTGGATGGTCATCAGGCTACGGGTATTGAACTGATGAACGGCGAACACATTGCGGCTGACTTGGTAATTTCAGCAGCCGATATCCATCATACTGAAACCAAATTATTACCGCCAGCTGCTCGAAGCTACCCCGAAAAGTATTGGCAAAAACGCCAGCCGGGGCCAGGCGCGTTGCTGGTTTCACTGGGTGTCAAAGGGGGATTGTCGAATTTACAACATCATAATCTCTACTTTGTGAGAAACTGGCGTGAAAACTTTGCGGCGATTTATGAAACTGGCACTGTGCCAGAGCATGCCTCGCTCTACGTCTGCAACCCATCCAAGACCGATCCTGACTTGGCGCCGCTAGGGCATGAGAATTTGTTTGTGCTGCTGCCACTGCCAGCGGGCGTGACGCTGACGCCAGAGCAAGAAGCAGCTTGCAAGGATAAGATAATCCAGATTCTTGTTGAGATGACTGGCGAGCCAGATCTGCCTGAGCGAATTATCTCTCAGCTCATCTATAGTCCGCAGCAGTTTGGCGAGCAATTTAATGCCTGGCAATACAACGCTTTTGGTGGTGAATCTCACTTGCTCAGCCAAAGCGTTATATTCCGTACGCGTAATCGCAGTAAAAAAGTGCCAAATTTGTATTATGTTGGTGCGGGAACATTGCCAGGAATCGGTCTGCCGATGTGCTTGATCAGTGCGCAGCTGACCTATAAGCGTATCACGGGAAACCGCCGTCGTGGACCGCTCACGAAGGAGGATATATGAGTTGGCTGTATTTAGCGGGAATTATGTTTAGTTTTGCGGGTATGGCAGTGCTGGATTGGCGGTATCGCCTGGTCTACTGGCATGATGCTCGCCGTACAGTACTGACCGTGCTCATTATGACCAGCGCGTTCATCGTGTGGGATATGTGTGGTATCTCGCTCGGCATCTTTCTCAGTGGACATTCGCCGTATATGTCGGGCGTGTATTTATTTCCAGAATTTCCGCTGGAAGAATTGTTCTTCTTGCTGTTTTTGAGTTATTTTAGCCTGGTAGTCTACCGGGCGGGAGTAAAGTGATGGCGACATATATAGTACTCAATCTGCTGTTTTTGACGACAGTACTGGGTGTGCTGGCATGGCACAAATTATTAACATTTGGCCGTGCGGTGTGGGTGACGCTGGTGGTACTGCTGGTGACGACGATTGTGTTTGATTCACTGTTGATTCATCTTGGGATGTTTACCTATCCTGCAGATAAAATTTTGGGCATACGTATAGGACTGGCACCGATTGAAGATTTGTTTTATGCACTCTTGGCGGGGTTGGCCGTGCCAGCGATTTGGAAGGGGTTAAATCGTGAAAGAAAAAATTAACGTCTTATTTATGACCTCGCGACCGCTGTCGTGGGTGAATACGGCCTATCCGTTTGCGGCGGGCTATGTGGTCATGGGCGGAGCTATTGACGCACGGCTGATTATTGGTACGCTGTTTTTCCTCATCCCGTACAATTTGCTGATGTATGGTATCAATGATGTGTGCGACTATGAATCAGATATGCGAAATCCCCGCAAGGGCGGTGTCGAAGGCGCTGTGACACCGCGGAAATATCATCGGTTGATCGTGTGGTCGGCGGTGTTGTCGTGCCTGCCGTTTGTGCTGGCGTTGGTGTTTCTAGGTAATTGGCAAAGTGCGTTGGTGTTAGCGGCGGTGTTGTTTTTTGTGGTGGCATATAGCGCGAAGGGGCTGCGGTTTAAGGAAGTGCCACTGCTGGATTCGGTGACTTCGAGTCTGCATTTTGTGGGTCCGCTGCTGTATGCCTATTCGTTGGTTGGCACGACGCAAGCGGGATGGTTGGTGGCTGTCGCATTTTTTTGCTGGGGTATGGCTAGTCAGGCGTTTGGTGCGGTGCAAGATATTGTGCCAGACCGCGAAGCCAAGATTCGCTCCATCGCCACGGTGTTTGGTGCGCGGTCGACCATCTGGTTAGCGATACTGTTGTACGCGGCGGCGGTCGGGTTGGTAGTGTGCCTGGGTGTGGCGGCATGGTCAGTGGCATCTGCAGGCAGCTTATATATCATCAATCTACTGCCGTTTGTGCGAATTCGTGATGAACGCTCGGCGGAGGCACGGACGGGCTGGCGACGTTTCTTGTGGCTGAACTATGTCGCTGGGGCGGTGGTAACCGTGACGTTATTGATGAAGGTGTGGGGTGTGTGATGAAAATGCAAGATCGCCGTCCCGATGATCGTCCCCGCGAGAAACTAGCGCGTTACGGTACGGCGCGGCTGAGCGACTTGGAACTCTTGATGGCGATTATCGGCAGCGGTAATAAACAGGCGGATGTCGGTAAAATTGCGCGCGAAGTGCTGAAAATTTTGCGTCAAAAAGGCGGTGATGTCTCGTATGATGATCTACGCGGCATGGTTGGTTTGGGTGAAGCGAAAATTCCGGTGATTGTGGCAAGCTTGGAACTGGCGCGGCGGTACTTGCTAGATAGCGACCAGCCAGTCATTGACAGTCCGGAAAAAGCGGTTGAGCTACTGGCCGACATTCGCGACAAAAAGCAGGAATATTTTGTCTGCCTGACGCTGGACGGTGCGAATCGTTTGATCGCCAAGCGGGTGGTGACCATCGGCACGCTGACAGCCAGCCTGGTACACCCGCGCGAGGTCTTCGCCGACGCCATCGCCGACCGCGCCGCCAGTATCATTGTGGCGCATAATCATCAGAGCGGGAGTTTGGAGGCTAGTGAGGATGATAAAGAAGTAACGAATATGTTGGCAGAAGCGGGGAAATTGCTTGGCATTACGCTTAATGATCATATTATTGTTACGAAAACTGACTACAAAAGTCTGCTACACTCAGAGTAAGCGACTCCCAAATCTGATATAATCTATCTATGAATACGAGGGAGCTTGAAAAGCAGTTGTGGGCTGCGGCGGATAAACTACGGGGTAATATCAGTTCGTCGGACTATAAATATGTGGTGCTGGGACTGATTTTTCTAAAATACGTTTCGGATGCGTTTTCGGTGCGATATCAGGCAGCGATTGATGAGAATTATGATCCTGAAGACCGGGATTGGTATTTGGCGGAGAATGTTTTTTGGATTCCCAAGGAGGCTCGTTGGGAGCACCTGGTGGCGAGTGCCAAACAGCCAGAAATTGGAGTCTTAGTTGATAGTGCCATGGAGGAAATTGAGCGCGACAATCCAAGTTTGAAAGGTGTGTTGCCGAAAAATTATGCTCGTGAAGCCCTGGACAAACGTCGCCTAGGCGAGCTTATTGATTTATTTACCAATATCAAATTTGATACTGCCAGATCCAAAGACTTACTTGGTCAAGTGTACGAATACTTTATGGGTATGTTTGCTGATAGTGAAGGTAAACATGGCGGTGAGTTCTATACGCCACGTTCCATTGTGAAATTGCTGGTAGAAATGCTTGAGCCATACAGCGGGCGCGTGTACGACCCATGTTGCGGTAGTGGTGGTATGTTCGTCTGGAGTGAGAAGTTTGTCGAGGAGCACGCTGGACGTGTCAGTGACATTGCGGTGTATGGTCAAGAACTGAACGAAACCACTTGGCGACTCGCTAAAATGAATATGGCAATTCGGGGAATTGATGCGAATATCAAACGCGGCGACACTCTGATGGATGACCAGCTTCCTGATTTAAAAGCTGATTATATCTTGGCCAACCCACCGTTTAATATTAGCGATTGGGGTCAAGAACATTTACAGACTGACCCACGCTGGAAGTATGGTCTGCCGCCAAAGGGTAATGCTAACTTTGCCTGGATTCAACACATGATTTACCATTTGAGCCCGCGCGGTACGGCAGGCTTTGTGTTGGCAAATGGGAGCATGAGTAGCCAAACCGGTGGCGAAGGTGATATTCGCAAGCAATTAATACTCAATGATATGGTTGACGCTATCGTCACACTGCCGAGCCAGCTGTTTTTTAACGTTGCTATACCATGCTGCCTGTGGTTTGTGTCGCGTGATCGTGCCAATCGCCACGGCAAAGTGCTGTTCATCGATGGGCGAAATTTGGGTAAAATGGTAACACGACGCAACCGCGAGCTGACCGAGGAAGATATTGCTCGAGTGGTGAATACATACCATGACTACAAAAATGCCAGTGCGGATTACGCTGACCAGCCGGGTTTCTGTAAAGTCGCTAATCTAGAAGAAATCAAGCAGCATGATTACGTCCTGACACCTGGTCGTTACGTTGATGTCGAAGAGGCCGAGGAAGACGATGAGCCGTTTACCGAGAAATTTGCTCGGTTAACGGCTGAGCTTGAAGGGCAGTTTGCGAAGAGCCGCGAGCTAGAAAAATCTATCTCTATAAACCTAAAAAGAATAAAAGAATTATATAAAAATGACTAACAGTACAGTATTAAAAGATAGTCTAACAGAAGCAATTGTTTCGGACGAGATTCAGCTTGGTGGAGACGGAGTCAAATCTATATTAAGTGCTTATTCGCCACAGGAATCAATCGCCGAATATATTTGGAATGGATTTGATGCAGGTGCAACTAGTATAGACATTAGCTACGAAGAAAATGAGTTAGGATCGTTAAGAAGTATTACTATAGCAGATAATGGAAGTGGAATACCTCAGGGTTTATTGTCTGTGAAGTTTAAGCCTTTTCATGAATCGGAAAAGGCGCTAAATAAGACAGACTCCAGGCATCATTCTTTGGTGCATGGCAAAAATGGAGTGGGTCGACTTACTTTTTTTACGTTTGCAAATATTGCACGATGGACAACGATATATGAAAAAAACAGTAAGCTTTATAAATATGATATAGAAATCAAGTCTGATGATTTGCATAGTTATACGGGTGCTCATTCGCCTGTTTCTAAAATACCATATGAGCATGGGACGTCAACAAAGGTTACATTTGAGGGGATACGCGAGCTGTCTTCGGGCAATATTGAGACTACCGTAAAACAATACCTGTTACAGGAATTTTGTTGGTTTTTAGAATTATTCAAAGATAAGATGTTCTCTATATCTATTAATGGTAGTCCTCTTGACTATAGAGAAATGATAGCTGGTGAAAGGGATGAGAAGATTATTCACGATGCAACATCAACTCGCTTTGATGTTAAGTATATTCAGTGGAAGAAAAAACTAAATAAAGAATTCTCGCGATATTATCTAATAGATTCAACTGGCAAGGAGAACTATAAATCTACAACCCTACTGAACAATAAAGGCGATAAATTTTATCATAGCGTATATATAAGAAGTGATTATTTTGACATGTTCTCATACGAGGACAAAATTGATTATGACCAAAGCACTCTACAAAATAAAGAGCAAAAGTTTAATAGTAAGCGAGACGAGGAATTTAAATATGTTATTTCCGAAATTAACGATTACCTACGTCGCATGCGTAGTCCGCATCTCCAAAAGATGGCAGATGATCTCGTTGAAAAGTATGAAAAAGAGAACATTATTCCTGAAGTCAATAACAGCTGGGAAATTCCTCGCAATAACGAACTAAAAACTCTCATAAAAGATATTTATAAAATCCAACCGAAAATATTTGGTGAAGGTAATTCGAGTATAGAGCAGAGAAAGACTTTTATACATCTTCTAAACGCACTTCTAGATTCAAATCAGCGCGATCAGATATATACAATTATCGACGCTGTTGTGCGGCTTGATGATCAAGAACAGAAACAATTAGCGGACCTATTAAAGGTGAATAAACTAAACTCCATAATTCAAACTATTAAGATGATTCAAAACCGTTATACTACAATTGATGCTCTAAAGGAGATAGTCTTTAATGATAGCTTCAATTCTCGTGAGGTTGATCATGTGCAAAAAGTTTTGGATCATAATTTTTGGGTTTTTGGAGAGGAATATAATCTTGTTTCTAGTACTGAAGCTAAATTTGAAAAAGCATTGTCAGAATATCTATATATACTACGTGGCGGCAAAAAGCAAGATGTGAATATGGAATCTCCAGATAAGAATAAGGAGATGGATTTATTTTTATGTAGAAAAAGTATTGAAAATGATCGCATAAATAACCTAGTAATAGAGCTGAAACGACCCGCTGTTTTGCTTGGGGAGAAAGAAGTGTCTCAGATCAAGAGATATCAACGAACAATATTTTCAGACTCTCGGTTTAATGGTGATAATACTTACTGGGATTTTGTGCTTGTTGGTAATAAATTTAATGAATCAGGCTACATAGAGGGTGAAATTGACACCAATAAAGGGCATGGGGAGAAAGAAAAAGGGCTAATATTCTCAAAGGATAATTGTAAAATCTACGTTAGAAAATGGAGTGATATATTTGCAGACGTGGAGTGTAGACATAAGTTTATCGAAAATGAATTAAAAACTGAACGCAACAGACTCGCGTCTGATTATGCGAACGCGGACGAGGCTACCGAAAGGGCAATAAAAAAATGACAAAAACGATCCTACTTGGCGAGGTTGCAGAGATTATCAAAGGTATTTCATATAGAAGTGCCGATTATTCTAATTCAGAAAATGGAATTGCTTTTGTGAATCTAAAGTCTGTTGCTAGGGGTGGGGGATATAATACTGATGGCATAAAATATTACGCAGGACAAATAAAACCATCACAATATGTTGAGCCTGGCGACATCCTGATAGCAAACACAGATCTTACCCAGAATCGTGAAATCATTGGTAGTCCTATAATTATGCCTAATATAGGCAGAAGTGCTTGTTTTTCGTTGGATCTGTCAAAAATAATAGTGACAGATACAGAAGTCGTCGATCCTAGGTACCTTTTTTATTATCTAAAGTCTCCAATTGCTCGAGAGTATATGCTAGCACATAGTAATGGCAGTACGGTAATGCACTTATCGGTCAAAGCGGTGCCTAATATGGAACTTGATCTGCCGCCACTCTACCAACAAAAGAAAATTGCCGATATTCTCAGCAGTCTTGATGAAAAAATCGAGCTCAATCGCCGCATGAACAAAACCCTCGAGCAGCTCGGTCAAGCCCTCTTTCGTCATTATTTTGTTGATAATCCTGAGGTGAAGAGTTGGGAAAGTGGTAAGGTGTCTGATGTGGTACGTATTTATTCCGGGTTTGCGTTCAAAAGTAAAGACTTTGACATTGATGGTAAATATGGACTAGTGACTATCAAGAATGTACAGGATGGTAGTTTTATTAAAGATTGTACTGACCACTTAAGCGAGCCACTGCCCAATAAAACACCAGAGTATGTTCATTTGAAAAGTGGAGATATTATTCTTTCTTTGACTGGAAATGTTGGTAGGGTGTGTGCTGTGGTAGGTCGTGATTATTTATTAAACCAGCGCGTGGCAAAACTTGTTAGTGATGAGAGCCAAGCTTACGTGTATTTCCTATTTCGTTCAAAAACAATGAAAGACCGAATGGTTGGTATATCGAAGGGAACGGCCCAGAAGAACTTAAGTCCAGTCGAAACCGGTAAGTTGAAGATGGAAATACCACCGACTAACATAATGAGCCAATTTGAAGAAAGCGCCATGAATCTATTGAATATGACTGTGTCAAATAATGAACAAATTCAAAACCTCACTAGCCTTCGTGACTCGCTTTTACCGAAGTTAATTTCTGGGAAGATTGAAATATAAGGGTAAGGTGCAATCGTGATTATACTAGTAGACGAGAATGTAAAGCGAATCGACAAAAAAGTGATGCGGGTTAGTGTTTGCTGTGTAGAGGTTAATGATGAAAATATCCTAGAGAATGTCCGAGAATATGTTAAATCTATAAGAGGTGATCCTATTCGTTTTGGATCGGTTAACAAAATTCACTTCAGCTCAATGGCGGAAGCACAGCGGCAATCGGTTATTGAATATATTTCAAAAATTAATATAACGGCAAAAATCTTTATATATTATTGTTATGGCATTAGTGAACATGATGCTAAGCTGCAATCAGTTGAGAATGCTATTTCAAACGTACGGCATATACACAAAGGTAAAAAATTGGATATTAAACTTGAAAAAGCCAGTGAGTATAAAAGCTCACCAATTGCTAAGGATTTTTTGAGCGACGAAGATTTGTTTATTGTTCCAGACGGTATGCTGAATGTGTTCCTGGGTTATCTCGATAACGTTTCAAATAGAACTGGGGCGAATGACCGTATGTATACTTTGATAAAAGAGAAGATTCGTTTGCAGGTTTTTGATTTTGGTGGAAAAAAGGATTATTTAAATTCTACAAAAAGAGTATAATGATAAGTGCGAGGTTGTTTACCTGAATCGGGTATAACGTAATACTCTACGACAATGTTTTTCTAGTGCTCCTCGCACTAAGTTTGATGCTTCATGATTTGATAGGTGTAAGTAAAAATGATTTCGATAATTTTATCGGAAATATTAATAGTGTGGTAATTAAAGAGGGGGCACATTGGAAGCATGTTAATCCATCACCCCATGATTCAGTTTCTATAAAATTTGATAAATATTTTGAAGATCAATTTAAAAATGTTATCTCTGCATCAAGTCCGAAACAGGGTGCTTTTTGTGGAAAGTCTATTATTCAACTTCTCGAACCGCACTCTAGCAAGAAGTATGTATTGACCCTAGACATAAAAAACTTTTTTGGGTCAATAAACTTTCATAAAGTACAAGAATGTACCAAAGACCATTCTTCACTTCAGCTTTATAGTGATATAATACATATTTTTTATTTTGGTGGCGATGATCAACTGAGGCGTGGTTTAAAAGGATCTGCTGCAATTGCTGAGGTTGTCGGGTTAAGAATTGATCATCTAATCCAAAAGATAATATATAGTAGTAATAAAGACCTGGTCTACAGTAGATATTATGATGATATCGTTATATCTGGAGACAGCTTCGGTGATTTAAGGTCTGTGGCTAGTGTGCTAGCAAAATCTATTTACGAAGAGCTCGGATTGTTGCTCAATCCAAAAAAGACAAGGCTTAGGATCCTGCATGGATCTAAAATTTTGGGATTGAGATTCCATGGCGGAGGTATTACAGTCCCACAGTCCCTAAAACGTAAATTAAGGGTTATTATACACGAATATACCAAGGCTAATTACGATGAGTCGGATTATGAATCTGTGAGAGATGCTAAGCGACATGTCGGTCAAATAATTGGCACGTTGCGTTATATAATCAATTTCACATCGGCAAATACGAGCCAGTATGATGATTGTCTGGCTAACTTTTATGAGGAACTTGATAGACTGGAAGAAATACGTAAAGAGCTTGCATGATACGACGATGAGAGAGGCTTTCTATCTGATGTGCAAAACAAGGCGCATGAAAGCGCCTTGTTTTAGTACTGATTACTGCTACTCATTGTTAAGCCAGTCGGCTGTTTTGGGTAGGCGGTATGTAGCCCAATCGTCTATAGGCCATGTTGCGACAAAAAACTTATCATTTTTATCAAGATATTTTGTTGCCTCGTCGCGAATCGTCTTGCAGCGCTTTGGAGTATCAATAAGCCAAAATGAGTACATGGGCTTAATCCAGTCCCCGAGAGATTTTATATAGTTTATTAATTCTACATAATCCTCGGAGGATTCTGGTGAGTTTAAATCATAAGATATTATCTTTACACTCATATTATTATCCTTTCGGTGGATGCGGATCATTGCCATAGCTATTCCGCGCTCCGATTTTACCATTTTTATTATGAATAATATGTTCAGCGTTTTGACTGATGGCTGTCTTGCGACCAGCCGCTTGAGCTTCGGCTTTAGTCGGGTAGACTTTTGCCACCCTTGATGCACCAGAGCTCTTATTTCCCCAGCCGCCTGGACGAGGGACAGTGTGGATTTGCTTATTTTTTGCCATATAAGTAAAATCTCCTTTCATATAGCGTTGATATTGTATTTTGGTCGGTTTACGCTATACTAAAGGGTGCATGGGCTAAAAATTATGCACGATCTATCCGCGAAAGCGGATTTTTTCGTATATTGTCAGGACGTTACCCTCCTGAAGATTCCACACCTCCCACCTAGCGTGATTTCCTGAATACTAGTATAACAGGCTAATATTTGTTATGTCAATATATGATCATAAAAATATAAAAATATTTTACAAAAGACTTGACATAAGGGGTATGTATATGATACAATAAAATAACTTAAGGAAAAAGCAAGGAGTCAATAATGAATAATCTCGCAGATAACCTTAAATCCGCACGGACAGCCAGGGGCTTGACGCAAGATCAAGTTGCTCAGGCTATTGGCTTAGCCAGACCAACATATGCTTTGATAGAGTCTGGAAAGCGAGATGTAACCTTGTCGCAGGCAGAAACGTTGGCGGCGCTATTACGTATTAGTGTCGATGAGCTGCGTGGCGTGGGTATTCCTGTTTTTAACACTGAAACGTCAATGGAAAAATATAAACAAATGATTCTTAATGCGCTTGAGGCTGGAGCTGATAAAGATGGAAAAATTACCAAGACAAAATTAGCTAAGCTGGTGTATCTAGCAGATTTTACGTGGTATTATAACCATTTAGTGCCAATGTCTGGTATGTCTTATCGCCGTTTACCTCAAGGACCTGTGCCAGAAACATATTTTCGGGCGGTAGATGAATTAGTGGAGAGTGGAGTGTTGTGTTTAGAGGAAAAGGGCAGAGCATTTATGCTGTCTATGGCAGAGAGCGGTGCTGCACCTAGTAGTAAATTATCACCAGAAGAGCGTCAAATGATTCGTAAAATTAGTGAGTCGTGGCAAGGTAAGCAGACGCATGAGATTGTCAACTTTACGCACGAACAATTACCGTGGAGTATTTGTCGCGAAGGAGAAGTGATTCCATACGGTTTAATTACGCAAGAGGATCCCGAGAAAGTGTATGGAACTGCCGATGTCGCCGAACTATAGTTTTGAGTGGATGCCATTCGCTGAGCGTCACTATGCCAAAGCTTTTGCCAAGAAATATAAAAATAGCTGGCTAGAGACGCGTTATAATATTGACGAAGTGTGCAAGCGTATAGACAGGATGCTGGATTTCAACCGCGCAGATTTGATTTACTCGGTGGGATATCATAAGTTGGTAAAGCTTGATTTTGCAGTGGCTGGTACACGCATTTCTCCCAAAAAATCTGGCAATCGCTGCCTGCTCTTTATCAACGAAGAGATGCGGCATGTTCAGGTATTAATTGCCTATTCAAAAAATGATATTGGTCCACCAAATGAAACAGCAAAGTGGAAGCGGGTCATTAAGGCAGAATACAAGGATATTGCGGAGATATTCTCGCTGTAGCGTATAATAGAAGACGATATGACCGAATCCCAAATCGAACAATATGCGCTTGATATCCTGGCTAGCCTTGGCTGGCAAATTTTGCATGGGCCGGATATTGGTCCGGATGGTGCTGCAGCTGAGCGCGAATTGAGGCAGGTGGTGTTGCCTGGGCGGATATATAGTGCTTTGGCGCGGCTCAATCCGCACATTCCAGAACCAGCCTTGAATGAAGCGATGCGGCGTTTAACGCAGATTAGTAAACCGAGCTTAATCGAGAATAATCACGATTTTCATCAACTACTGGTAGACGGCGTGCCGGTGCAATATCGCACATCGAGCGGCGAAGTGAAACACGATATTGTACGGGTGGTTGATTTTACCTCACCGCAAAACAATGATTTTGCGGCGGTGAATCAGCTGACGGTTCTGCAGGGCGACTATAATCGCCGGCCGGATATCGTGTTGTTTGTGAATGGCTTGCCGCTGGTGGTGATTGAACTAAAAAATGTGGCTGATACGAAGGCGGATTTGGTAGCGGCGTATCAGCAAATCCAGACGTACAAGCGCGAGATTAGCGACTTGTTTCGGTTCAATGAGTTATGTGTGACCAGTGATGGGCTAGAGGCGGAGATGGGTACGATCACCAGTCCGCTGGAACGAATGATGCCATGGAAGACGATTGATGGTGAGAAAGAAGTTGGCAATGTGCCAATGCTGGAAGTGTTGCTGCGTGGTGCGTGCACGCCTGAGCGATTGCTGGATATGGTGCAGAATTTTATCGTGTTTGAGCGTGGTGATGGTGACAAATTGATCAAGAAAGTTGCTGCTTATCATCAATACTGGGTGGTGAATAAGGCACTGGGTCGGACGCTGGCGGCTAGTGGTGAACGCGGCGACCAGCGGGCTGGTGTAGTTTGGCATACGCAAGGGTCGGGCAAGAGCTTGAGTATGGTGTTTTATACTGGCAAGCTGATGAAGTCGCGCGATTTGCACAACCCGACCATCGTGGTGGTCACGGATCGTAATGATCTTGATGGTCAATTATTTGGTACGTTTAGTGCTTGTCGCGAATTACTAGGGGAAGATCCGAAGCAGGCTGATTCACGCAGTGAACTCAGGAAACTGTTGCAGCGCGAGGCGGGCGGAATTATCTTTACGACAATCCAGAAGTTCTCGCCTGAGGATGACGAGGATAAATTGCCAGTTCTGACCGATCGACGCAATGTCATCGTGATGGCAGATGAGGCGCACCGCAGTCAATATGGTTTGAAGGCGCATGTTCGAGCCAGCGATGCTCAGCTGGTGTATGGTTACGCCAAATATATGCGCGATGCTTTGCCGGGTGCGAGCTACATTGGCTTTACAGGTACGCCGATTGAAACGGACGATAAGTCAACACCAGCAGTGTTTGGCGACTATATCGATATTTATGATGTCGAGCAGGCGGTGAAAGATGGCGCAACAGTACCGATTTATTATGAGAGTCGGCTGGTTGATTTGAATATGGACGAGGCGACACGGCAGTGGCTGGATAAGGAAGTTGATGATTTGCTGGAGGGCGAAGAATTGAGTCGTCAGGATGCGCTGAAGGCCGAGTATGCACAAAAAGAAGCCATCGTCGGTAATAGCGAGCGGCTGAATACTATCGCGCTGGACATCATTGAGCATTTTGAGGCTCGGCAAAGTGTGCTGAGCGGTAAGGGTATGATCGTGACGATGAGTCGAGGTATCGCGGCTGATTTGTATGAGAGAATCGTGGCGTACCGGCCAGATTGGCATAGTGATGATGATACACGTGGCGCAATTAAGGTGATTATCACCGGTAGTGCTAGCGACCCCGACTATCTGCAGCCGCACATTCGTAACAAACAGCGAGTAAAGGCGATCGAAAAGCGTATCAAAGATCCAAATGACCTGCTTGAATTGGTGATTGTGTGCGACATGTGGCTGACGGGATTTGATGTGCCAAATATGCACACCATGTATCTGGATAAACCGTTGAAGGGCCATAATTTGATGCAGGCAATTGCACGAGTCAACCGAGTGTTTCCGGGCAAAACTGGTGGCTTGGTAGTTGACTATCTGGGTGTGGCAGGGGCGCTGCGCGATGTTATTTCTGACTATACACGAAGTGGTGGGCAGGGCGCACCGCGGCTTGATATTGCTGAAGCGGTGGCACAGATGCAGATGCGTTATGAGGTGGTGTGCGATTTGTTTGGTAACTTTGATTATCAGCGATATTTTACTGCACCGACCGACCAACAGCTACAAATTATTTTGGATGCAGAGGAATATATTTTAGGATTGGAAGACGGTGAGAAGCGGTTGAAACAGCATGTTTTGGAACTGAGTAAGGCCTTTGCGCTGGCTATGCCGAGACCCGAGGCGCTAGAAATTCGCGAAGAAGTGGCACTCTTCCAGGCGGTGAAAGCCCGGCTGGAGAAAGTGTCGAGCTCGGCAGTTGTGACTGATGCTGAGTACCGAAGTGCGCTGAAACAAATTGTTGATAAAGCGATTGCACCAGTCGGTGTAGTTGATGTGTTTGAGGCGGCAGGGTTGGAAAAGCCGGAATTGTCGATTTTGAGCGATGAGTTTTTGGCCGAAATTCGTCATATGGAGCGCAAGAATTTAGCAGTGGAAGCGCTGCAGAAACTTTTAACTGATGAAATTAAACTACGATTTTCGAGAAATTATGCCAAGGATACGAAGTTCTCCGACTTGCTCAATCAAGCCTTGACTCGGTATAGAAATGGGACGATTGAGGCAGCGCAGGTGATTGAGGAACTAATCAACATTGGACAGAAAATTCGCCAGACTGTTGAGAACGGAGCGGTTGATGGTCTAAGCGAGGATGAGATTATCTTTTACGATGCGCTGGTTGAAAATGGCAGTGCCCGCGAAGTACTGGGTGACGCGCAGCTACGTGATATCGCAAAAGTATTGTTAGAGCAGGTGCGTCGTGATGCCACGATTGACTGGGCGGAGCGCAGGAATGTTCAGGCAAAACTGAAAGTTAACGTCAAAAAGACGCTGGCAAAATATGGCTACCCGCCAGATCAACAGGCGTTGGCGACTGACATGGTGCTAGAGCAAGCCAAGCGTTATGGTAACGAGTGGAGCCAGAAGCGCGCCGTATATGAAGCTGGCGGTGGGGCGAGCTTGCTCGATTAATTTATTGCTTTCTCTTTGGGTCTATAATAAACCCGCTTCGCCGATAGATAAAATCACCAACAGAGAGCTGTTGACGCGGGAATGGTTTGGTTAACTCGCGTCGTTCAATGTATGTTTTTGTAACTTCGACGATCCATGAGCGACCGGATTTTTCAACCAGATAATAGCGTCTATCGCCCTTAAGTTGTCCAATGGCTTCGCCGGAAAAAGCCACATCAAGCGTTCCAGCTCCTACGAAAAAGTCGATGATTTTTTGCCACCACGTTAGTCGTCTGTGACGATTTAGCGATTCAATTTGATCGGCGTCGGCAAATTTGTCTGCAACTGCCAGGTCGGATGCTGAATATCCTTTCGTATCTGTCGGGTAGGCGTCAAGATTAAGAGGTTCGCGCATAGCCGAAGCCAGTCCTGCTCGTGTGTAGTCAAGCAGCTCGTCTACGCTAGTGTTAAATAATTTTGCTAGCGCTTGCACGTTGTCTATATCTGGAAAGCCAGCACCCCGTTCCCATTTAGCAACTGCTTGTCGCGTAACGTTGAGTCGATCGGCTAGTTGCTCTTGTGACCAACCGGCTTGTTGACGTAATTGTTTAAGTTTTTTTGCAAAAATCATTTGGCGCCCTTTCATTTATTTTCTAATAGCATAGCGTAATTTTAGTGTTTTGGCGAGCAACTGTGCGTTGCCTATCGCATGGGTAGTACGATACGCAAAGTTTGTCTTAAGGGGGTATAATAGGGCTAAAGGAAAGGCGATATGACAAAGCCCGTAAGATATTAATCATGAAAATCTCCGTCCATCTCAAACCCAACTCCCGTCACCGCGAAGAAGTCGTCCCGAATGATGATGGCTCGCTGACGATTTACACCAAGGCGCCGGCCATTGAGGGGCGGGCGAATGTGGCGGCAGTGAAGCTATTGGCGAAACATTTTGGCGTGGCGCCAACAAAGGTAACATTACTACGCGGCGCAACTTCGAAATACAAGGTATTTGAGATTGATCGGTCGGACTAATTCAACCGTTGTATTGTCACAAACGAATACCCTTGCTGCTTCAGTGAGCTGAGGATGCACGGCACGGCGTTGACGGACGTTTGGTGGATGTCGTGCATCAAAATGACGGCTCCAGGGTGAGCGCCAGCGACGGCGCGTGAACAGACAATTTGACTATTCCGATCAGCCCAGTCCCGCGTGTCGACCGACCACAAGATTGATGACATACCGCGTGCACGAATCTGTTCCAGGACAACACCATTGACGGCGCCATAAGGCGGGCGCAAGATGCTCGGCTTGACGCCAGTGGCTTGTCCGATAGCCTCGTTGGTACGGTCAATTTCGCCAGCAATTTGGTCAACTGATAACTTAGGTAGTTCCGGGTGTGACCACGAGTGATTACCCAGCTGGTGGCCGCGCGCATGGATGCTGCGTACGACACTGGCCTGCCCAGAGACTTTGCTACCAATCAAGAAGAAGGTGGCTTTGGCACCATATTGATCCAAGATGTCCAGTAGGTGTGCAGTGTATGGTCCCGGTCCGTCATCAAACGTCAACGCAATCACTTTATTGCCAGTGGTTGGTGCAGGTGCTGGCGCAGCGGGCGCTGGTGTTGGTTCTGGCTTTGGCTCGGGTGGCTTGGGGAAGTTAGCTAGTTTTTGAGCCGTTGGATTTTGTAGGTATTTGGCAACGGCAGCGGCCGGCACTTTGATGGTCAGCTCACCGTAGGCTGATGGCAGCAAGGAGGCTTGTCCAATTGGCCAAGCTAAGGTGTTACCGTCGTCGGTGATGATAAAGTTTGCCAATGTTTCTTTGGTGATCATCTCCTCGAGATTTGCTTCTGGCTGCTGGCGTTGTTTGATGGTTTGTGCGACGTCGCGCTGAGCAGCTGACACGATTGCCTTGGTGGCTTCCTCTGATTTTTCAGTCAAATTATCCAGGCTAATCACCTCACCAGAATCTTTATCGAAGGTCCAAAACAGCGTCAACGACACTGGATGGGCGCCGTGCATGTCTTGTTTGATGTTGACGATGATGGACAGGGCAACGGAGTTATTATGCGTCACTTGATAGCTGATGGTTTCGGTCATTGGTCGGTCAAAGGTGATGGTGCTTGACGATGTGTAGCGAAAATCACTGTCGGCGCGGTCAATTGCTCGGGCGATGAGTTTGTTGATTTTGGAATTGCTGGTAATTGGATATTCAATTGAGACCTTTTCGCGTTTGGTGTCGCGCGTCACAAACTTGGAGCGAATGCCAGCATAGCGCGAATCGGTGAAATAGTATTTTTCATCTTCCAGAACGGTTGGGCGCTGGACGGGCGGTTCTTTTGACTGAAGGTAAAATAATGCCCCCATGGCGGCTACCGCCAGCAAGAGTAGGGTGGTGAATAAAACACTGCTCAGCCTGGATGTGCTGTAGGATGCCGTGTTGGTTTTTGCCTCGCGGCGAGGCTGAGTTGACGGTCGTTCTTTTGATGATTTTTGGGGTTTCGTTTGCGTTTTTTTGGCAGACATTAGTTCACTCCGCCGGCTTTCAAAATCGCCTTCAGCCCATTTTCACCACCAGCAAATCCACTGGCAACATAATCATTGATCACCATGTATGGCAAGCCGCTCACGCCGAGCGACAGGGCTTTTTGGGTGCTGTCATCGATTTCTTTTTGGTGCGGTTTTTTGGTCATACAGTCAGTAAATTTTGCTTCGTCCATGCCGACAGTCTTAGCAGACGCCAGGAAGTAGTCTAACGGCAGTGGTGGAATTTTTTGCGGCACGGCAACGTTTTTCACGCCGATTCCTTTGTCAAAATAATCACGCTTGATGCGCGGCACGATGTCATGCGTGTATTGCCAATATTTGTCTTGGTCAGCGGCGCAAAAAGCAGCGTGAGCGCCGGTTTCTGTGTTGTCGGTGACTTCTTTGAGCAGCGTCACCACGCGGTGTTCGTAGCGAACTTTGCCTGATTTGATGTACTCGTTTTTGAAGAAATCAGCGTTGGTGGCTGCTTCAACTTCGGCACAGAATGAGCAGAAATAGTCAGTGTAGTCAACGAACACATGTTTAGCTTCGGCAGAGCCTTGCGACATTTTTTCATTCCATGGTTTGCCGTCACCAACGTGGCGATTTGGTGGACGATTAACGATGCCGTAGATAAACAATGCGACGATTGCCGTGATCAAAATACCTGAAATAACCCAAATGATTGCTACGCCCGCTGATTTTTGTCGATTCATAGTTCCTCCTGTTTTGCTAATTCTGTATACATAAAGGCGATTTGTCCAGATTTGTAGAGTGAAAAGAGGCTTAACAGTAGGGCTAACATCAGGACGATGGTACCAGCGACGGTGGCGGCAGTGGCAGCGGCAGCACCTGAGAAGAACACGGCAACGAGCGGCAGGATGAGTGACGTGCCGCAAGGAACGCAGCCCAGGCCGATGGCAGCAGCCACAGAGGCCAAGCCGCTGAGTCCGACTTGTTTGGTGACCGACTGTTCATTACGCTTATTTTTCTTGGCAGTGAAAATGACGACGGTAATTGACAGTCCTTGGAGGAGTGACACCATAAGGAGCAATGCACCATTTAGTGAGCTGAAGCCCTGTTTGAATATATCAATGAACATGGTTCCGAAAAGGGAGATTTTGTCTAGTATTGGCAACCGCGACATCATCAGCGGGCCGTAAAAGTTGGCGTTGATAGCAAAGAAAATAATAAGCGCAAACAGCACAAATAAGACAATTGCCAGTAGCAAGTAGGGTGGTAAGCTGAGAATTTTACCAACGCCTATCATGGCTGACTTGATGGACCGCTGTTTGTTGTATACTCGGCAAAATTGAACCATGCACCCATTATACGTCAAAACTGCATAATAGTATGCATTCCGGTGAGGTTAGTTGTCAGAATAAACTATACACTGAGTGTATAAAACTCTTGCAATAACTAAACACCGGGTGTATAGTAAGGGTATGAGCGTTCAATATACCCTGTTAGGTTTTTTAGTGGAAGAGTCAAATTATGGCTATGAATTGAAGAAAAAATATGACGGCTATTTTGGTAAGGACAAGCCAATTTTAACCGGTCAGATATATTCAACTCTGGCACGACTCAAACGCGACAACAAAGTCAAAGAAATTACTGATACTAGCGAATCGGGTGGACCAGACCGGGTTCGGTATGAAATTACCGAAGAGGGTAAGCAAGAGTTGCAAGCCTGGCTGGAATCACCAGAGGCACCGTCGCCGCAACTGCAAGCAACCATGTATATCAAAGCGGTGCTGGCTATCCTGAAAGACGGCGATGCATCACCGTATTTGGATAATCAACGACAAGCACATATCCAACGGATGCGCGAGCTGACAGCGCAGCGGCGCGATAGCAATCTGTCGGACATGCTGCTGATTGATCATGCACTGTATCATTTGGAGGCGGATTTACGCTGGATTGAATTAACCATTTCGCGGTTAACGCGGTTAAAGGAGGAAATTTTGCATGAGCAAACCAATAATTAGCGCTAAAAATATCACAAAGTCGTTCGGGCAAACGCACGCCCTGCGCGGTGTCAGCTTGGACGTCGAGGCGGGCGAAGTGCTGGCGATTATGGGTCCGTCGGGATCTGGTAAGTCGACGCTGCTACACAGCTTGGCAGCGATTACCAAGGTTGATAGTGGTGAAATCGACTTTGACGGTCAGCGGATTGACACGATGAACGACGATAAGCGCAGTATATTGCGGCGCACCAGCTTTGGCTTTGTCTTTCAGTTTGGACAGTTGGTGCCGGAACTAACGGCGCTGGACAATGTGGCGCTGCCGCTGCTACTGAACGGCGTCAAGCGTAAAGAAGCTTATCAACGAGCAGAAACATGGCTGAACAATGTTGAGTTGGCGAGTAAAGCTAACAGTATGCTCGGCGAGTTGTCGGGTGGACAAATGCAGCGCGTGGCGATCGCCCGGGCCATGGTGATTGAGCCAAAAGTGTTGTTTGCTGACGAGCCGACTGGTTCGCTAGATAGTCTGAACTCAGAAAAGGTCATGGAATTGTTTATCAAAACCGCCAAAGAGCACGGCACGACAGTCATCATGGTGACGCATGAGCCGACGATTGCCGCCTACGCTGACCGGGAAATCATCGTCCGCGATGGGCAGATTTCCGGTGCTGCGGCGGCGCGTCTGGCGCAGGCGAGGGTTAATAAAGCTAATGCGAGGATTATCTAATGAGCGTTAGTTGGATGTTACTACAAAAGTCTGGCCGCCAGTCGTTCGCGCGTCTGGGCTTGACGACGGCGGCGGTGGCGCTGGGGATCGTACTAGTGTGCTGCTTTACGGCTGGTATCAATGGACTTATGAGACGCGCTGGGGGATCAGCCATCAGCCTGGCGGCACACCAAGCTAGTCGCAAAGAGGCTTCACAACAACCAATTGCTGGTATTGAGCCACTAAGAATTAGTAATGTTGTGCGACTTGGTAATGCGTCAAAGTGGTGCGGTCAATATATCCAGGCCTACTCGATGTACGGTACGGCTAAATCGCCGCAGTTTGCCAAATTGAAAACGCCGGGATCCGGGGAATACTACCTATCGCAAGCACTGGCTGATGCGATCGCCAACCACCCTGAGGATGATATCTTGGCGCGTTTTGGTAGTAACGCTAAATATCTCGGCGTGCTCCCTAGTGAATATGTTAGCGGCCCAGATGCTCTCATGATGGTACGTGGCGCCAGCGCTGATGAAGTGGCGGCAAGTGATGCTGTGGCGAAAGCTCGAGGACAAGCTTCCTACTTTGCTAATGTTTACCGGACGGATGCGAATGGGCTAACATCAAATGTCGGACTAGACCCCATATCCATCACTGTACTTGGCGTTGGTGGAACCATCTTACTGTTTCCGATTGTCATTTTCGTGTCAGTGGCGACACAACTGGGTGCGGCACAACGTGAAAAACGCTATGCTGCCTTGCGACTGATCGGTGCGACCAGGCGACAAGTGGCGCGGGTATTGATGTTGGAATCGCTGTTGGCGTCAGTGGTTGGCGTGATTATCGGGCTGGGTGCGTTTTGGCTATTACAAGCACCGCTGCAGAATTTCAAGATGGATGGTATGCGGTTTAATCCTGGCGATTTAGCGTTAACTACCACGCAATACGCGCTGATTATTGGCTTGACGTTGGGGCTGACGATGTTTGTTAACTGGCGACGGATGCGTCGAGCGCAGATTTCGCCGCTGGGTGTATCACGCTCAATCGAAAAAGTAAAGAAGTTGCGCGCGTGGCGGCCGCTGGTGCCAGCAACTGGTATTGTGATTTTTGCCTGGTTATCGTCAAAGCCGGGGTTGGATTGGCTGACAGCAAATAAAGAATCAGCTATGCCAATGCTACTGCTGATGGCGGCCTTGCTGTTAGTGATGTTTGGACTTGTCCTTGCTGGTGGTTGGTTGACGAATAAGCTATCATTACTGGCGGCGCGCTGGGCGAATAGTGCCTCAATGTTGATTGCCGGTAAGCGTACAGCAGTGCACTCGCGAACAGTGTTCCGTGGTGTGAGCGGTGTCGTGTTGGCGTTGTTTGCGGGTAGTTTTTACTTGACGGCGACGAGTGGCATTGAGAATTTAAATGTTCAGGCTATCAGAGACAATGGGTATTCACAGTTGAAGCATGGTACCGCAGCTGTCATCGGCCGTTCACTGCCGGGTGATATGGCGAAGCAGCTGAACCAGCAGTCGTATGTCACGTCAGTAGCGACGATCTATCCACGTGAGGATGGCAATGCAATTCGCTGCCAGGACTTGGCAATATACACTGAGCACACCTGCCCAAGTAATGCTCGGCCCGACCAATTTGCGCTGTTGAATTTTGACGCGCCAGTGGTCAAAAATGTATCGCTAATTAACGATACGGTTGATACGAACGGTGCCAAGGAATATTTGGTAACAGTAAAATCAGACAATGATCTTGAGAAGTTACGCAGTATGGTTGTGATGCGCGCTAATCAGTACGATCTGACATACGTAGTGGGCGGCACTGATTCCAAAAAACCGCATATCAATCCAACGATTCGCGAATTTGCTGACCTGGCGTATGTTGGTATCGGTGTGACACTGTTTGTGGCAGTGGCGAGCCTGATCGTTTCGACGATTGGCGGGCTGATGGAGCGTCGCCGTTCGCTATATACTTTGCGTCTCGGTGGTATGCGCCTCGCCCAACTGAAGCGTTTGGTGATGGTTGAGTCGGTGGCACCACTGCTGATCACCTCGATCCTGTCGTGTGGTATCGGTGTTTGGACGGGGGTGGTATTCACGAAGATGTTCTCGACGACACTGAAGCCGGTGTTAACACCAACCTACTTTATGGTTGTTGGTGCTGGTCTGGTGGCGGCCATCATTGGTATATACTTGATTTTGCCGATGGTCGACAAGCTGACGCGGGCGGAGGCTAACCAGACCGAGTAATATCCCTCGGTCTGATGACAATCTATCAAAAAGCGTTCCGGTTGATGGCTGGAGCGCTTTTTCTTGCTATGAGCGCAACTTTGAATGGCTCAAACCACACGGAAGTAGGTATCTGTGATTGATAGGAATAGAAGGGACTATTAGTGGAAGGTCACCCGGTCATCAGCGACGCTGACGGTCACCGTCATGCCATCATGAATTCGCCCGTCAATTAACTCCAATGCTAATGGATCAAGCACCCGTTTTTGCACCAAGCGCTTCAGTGGTCGGGCGCCAAAGGCTGGGTCGTAACCGTCGCGGGCCAGCATATCGCGGACGCTATCATCAAACTCCAGCGTAATGTCGCGGCTGTCTTTGACCTGGCGGGCGACTTTATTCAACTGGACATCGACAATTGCCCGCATGGCCTCTGGTCGAATGCGGTCAAATATAACGATGTCATCAATTCTGTTGAGGAATTCTGGGCGGAAATGCTGGCGCAACACTTCAAGCATTTGATTATCCAGTGCCGACAAATCGTCGCCAGCAAAATCCATGATTGCCTGCGAGCCGACATTGCTGGTCATGATGATGACCGTGTTAGAAAAATCGACTGTCCGCCCCTGGCCATCGGTCAGGCGGCCATCATCCAGCACCTGGAGGAGCACGTTGAAGACGTCGGCATGGGCCTTCTCGATTTCATCAAACAGTACCACGCTGTAGGGTCGGCGGCGGACCGCTTCGGTAAGTTGGCCGCCTTGATCGTAACCGACGTAGCCTGGCGGCGAGCCAATCAGGCGGGCCACGGCGTGCCGCTCCATGTATTCACTCATGTCGATGCGGATCATGGCGTGTTCGTCGTCAAATAATTCGCGGCACAGGCTGCGGGCTACCTCTGTTTTACCTACACCGGTGGGGCCGAGGAAGAGAAAGGAGCCGATTGGCCGGTTGGTATCACTGAGGCCAGCGCGTGAACGGCGAATAGCACTGGCCACGGCGGCGATGGCTTTGTCTTGATCAATTACTTGGGTGCTGATATTTTCCTCTAATTTGGTTAATTTGCTTGATTCAGTCTCAATCAGCCGCTCGACTGGGATACCCGTCCAGCGCGCCACCACGCTGGCGATGTCATCAGGGGTGACTTCTTCGCGCAGCAGGCGGTCGGCCGGCGGAATAGCCGCCAGTTCCTGGCGAGCGCTAGCTAGCTTTTTCTCCAGCTCTGGCAGGTCGCCGTATTTGATGCGGCTGGCGGTGGCCAGATCCGCGTCGCGTTCAGCAATTTCCAGTTGCGAGCGCAAATTATCCATTTTTTCAGTAGCGGTATTGACGGTCTGGAGAATGTCTTTTTCGTGCTGCCATTTGCTGTCAATCACCTTGGCTTGAGCCCGAATGTCGGTGATTTGCTGATTAATTTCCTCTTTTCGGGCCTTGGCGTGATCTGATTTGTCTTTTTTCAGCGCGGCTTCTTCAATCTCCAGCTGCAAGCGGCGGTTATTCAGCCGATCCAGGGCAATCGGCACGCTCTCGAGCTGCATCTTCAGCGCACTGGTGGCTTCATCCAGGAGGTCGACGGCCTTGTCAGGTAAAAAGCGGTCAGGCAGATAGCGAGTGGACAGCCGCGCCGCCGCCACGATGGCATCGTCAGAAATTTTGACGCCGTGATGGACTTCGTACTTTTCCTTCAAACCGCGCAAAATCGCCACGGTATCATCAAAACTTGGCTCGCCGACGTAGACTGGCTGAAAGCGCCGCTCCAGAGCCGCGTCTTTTTCGACATATTGGCGGTACTCAGCCAATGTCGTCGCACCAATCATGTGTAGTTTACCGCGTGCCAGAGCAGGTTTGAGCATATTGCCGGCATCCATACTGCCTTCGGTTTTGCCGGCGCCGACCATGGTGTGAATTTCATCAACGAACAAAATAATTTCGCCAGCAGCCCCCTCAACTTCTTTCAGAATTGCTTTGAGGCGCTCTTCAAATTGGCCGCGAAAGCTCGCACCAGCCAGTAGGCTAGAAATTTCCAACGAAATCAGCCGCTTGTCTTTTAGCGACGCTGGTACGTCGCCTTTGACGATGCGCTGCGCGAGGGCCTCGACGATGGCGGTTTTACCGACGCCCGGCTCGCCGATGAGGACTGGATTATTTTTGGTGCGTCGGCTGAGGATTTGCATAGTGCGGCGAATTTCCTCATCGCGCCCGATGACCGGGTCGAGTTTGCCCTCACGCGCCAGTGCCGTGATGTCCGTCCCAAACTGCTCGAGTGGCTTGGTGGTTTCTTCTTGGTTCATGGTTGGTGGCATATGTCCTCCTTTTTCTGTGGGCTGAGCCCTGTATTATTACGTTGCGGCAAGAGGCAGTGTGAGGTGATGTGCTTATGAGCTGCTTAAAATTTTTCGTTCATAATAGCTCGATCGTTTGCTGAGTTCAGCGTTGAGTTGGTCAATACCGCCAAATTGTTCAACCAGTGTCTGGCGATTTGAGAATAAATTGGTGCCCAGCCCCATGCGGTCGCCATCTACTGTCACACCCAGTGCTGCCAAGGTCGAAGGGTACATGTCAAAGGTGGCAAATTGGCGGTTGGTGGCGCGAGTTGGCTGAACGGCAGGGTTGATGAAGGCGTTGTAGACGGTTCGTTGGTAGGGAGCGCCGGCGATCTTCTCTTCGTAATATGGCGTTTGCATACCGAGGTGATCACCACTGATGATAATGGTAGTGTTAGCGTAAAACGGTTGCTGTTTAGCCCACTCGACGAAGGCGGCGATTTGTTTGGAAGCGCAGGCATGTACGTTGTCGTACTTTGCTTCAAATTGTTGTTTACAGGTGTCACTGTCCAGCCAGCCGTCAGTAAAGTGCGTGTCAACGGTCAGCATTTGCAAGTTAAATGGTTTGTCTAATTTACTGAGGCGAGTGGCTTCATCGCGGGCAAACTGGAAAAGTTTTTTATCTTCATAGCCCCACCACACTTTGTAGTCCTGAGGAATCAAGCCGTGCTGCTGAGCGTAGGTGAAGTCGATGATGTGGTAATCGCCGTGTTGCTCTAGCAACTTATCGCGCCCACCAAAGGTTTTGTCTGAGCCCATGAGGAATGATTGATTATAATCAGCTTTTTGGAGCACTTGCCCCAAAGTGTAAGCACCGGGCAAGAATTTATTGAAATCACCCATGCCGTTGCGGTCGCGACCGCCAAACACCCCGCCGTCTTTGAGTGGTACGCCAGCGGACTGAGCAGTCATGCCTGCTACCGTCCAGGTGGTGCCGTGGGCAGGTAGGGCACCACCGAGGCCTGAGGCTTGGTGTGAAAATGAAGTGTTGGTCAGCGCCAATTTCTCCAGCTCTGGAATGACTGATTTGTCGCTCATGCCGCCGTTGGCTTTGGAGGCGGGCGTATTTTCTAGCGATTCAACATAGATATAAATCAAATTACGTTTGGTGCTTGGAAACGTCAATTTGACGCCGCGCGGATCGACATAGTGCTTGTCGTAAATCTTTGACGACTGAGCAAGGGCGCTAACGTAGGCGGGGATACTGAAGCTTTGCGCCAGTAGTGTCAGGCTGACAACAAAAATACCGCTTGCGTAATAGGTTTGGTGGCGCAGTCGAAATGGCATTTTTTTCCAGCGTAGTTTGAGAAGTATGGGTAGGAGTAAAATGATGAATAATCCAACGGCGTATGGTACATTACCCCAAACTGCTGAAACCAGGCTGCTGGATTGTCCGCCAGCTAGGCCGTTGTTGAAATAAAACAAAACTTCATCAATTTTGGCATCACGAAATTGCACAGTTTTGTACTGACTGGCAACGATGAAGATTGCACTGAGAGCCAACATCAGGACGACACTGATTCGAACCAAAGTGCGAAAATTGCAGAAACGGCTGAGGATTTTTTTGCTCATACTATCTAATTATACCACTATACGTGAGGAACAATGCTGAGCTTAGGGCTTATCATTTTGTAATAAAGCGCGTATACTACTAAGCATGAACGGAACGAAAACGCGACGTCAAGGCTTTGGAGTTAGTTGGTGGATCGGTCTTGGACTGTTTGTGGCGTTGATTGGCTTTATGGCATTTGATATTTTGCAGCGCGAAGGTGGATTTGGTAAGAGTGATGACGTGTTGGTGATGGGCACTAATGCTGGGTTTAAGCCGTTTGAGTACAAGCAGGGTAATGAAATTGTTGGTTTTGATGTTGACTTGGCAAAAGAAATTGCCCGCAGTATGAATAAAGAATTGAGAATTGAAGATATGTCGTTTGACGGATTGCTGCCAGCGCTAGAGTCAGGGCAAATTGACATGGCGGTGGCTGGCATGTCGGTGACGCCAGAGCGTGCTAAAAACGCGCTGTTTTCTGAGCCGTATTATTCAGCCTCGCAGCGGATCATTGTCAAAAAAGGTAGCCCGATTCGTAATAGGTATCAGCTGACGGGCAAGAAAATTGGTGTGCAGTTAGGTACGACGGGAGACACGCTGGCTGGAAAAATTGCTGGCGCTAAGGTGTCGCAATTTCCGACCGCACCAAGCGTGTTGACCGAGCTCAATGCTGGCGGCGTCGAGGCGGTTATTTTGGATGATGCGCCGGCTGCTCAATACACGGCAGGCTTTCCAGACCTAGAGATTTTACCGGGTGAGCTGTCGAGCGAGCACTATGCAATCGCCATCAAAAACAATAACCATGACTTGCTCGAAAAAATTAACCGAGTGTTGGCGGAGATGAAAAAAGACGGTCGGTACGACAATCTCATTCGCAAACATTTTGGGCCGAGGGCTCTTGAATCAATGAAGAAAAAGGAGCTTGAATCGTGAATTTCCTGGAAGTGATTTTCGGCGACGGTCGGTGGTTATATCTGTGGCATGGTCTAGAGGTAACGTTGGTTTTGACCGTCTTGTCACTACTCCTCGGTACAGCCATTGGTATCATTATCGCCCTGTTGCGAACTTCGGACGTACGACCGTTTAAGTCACTTGGTCGCTACTCGTGGGCCAAAGGGCTGAGCCGCTGGAATCCGCTGGCGTGGCTTGGGAAGGTGTATGTCGACATCATTCGGGGCACGCCGCTCTTAGTTCAGCTGTTGATTATGTACTACGTCGTCTTTGGCTCATATCAATTCATGCCGAAGATTTTTGTGGCGGCCATTGCCTTTGGTATCAACAGTGGCGCCTACATTGGCGAGATCATTCGCGGTGGCATCGAGAGCGTTGATAAGGGACAAATGGAAGCAGCGCGTTCGCTGGGTTTTAGTCGCTGGCAGGCTATGCGTTTAGTAATTTTGCCACAAGCACTCAAAAATTCTTTGCCAGCGCTGATCAGCGAATTCATCGCCCTACTGAAAGAGACCTCAGTCGTCGGCTGGATTGGGCTAAATGACATCATGCGCGGCGCTGATAATATTCGCTTTCAAACTGCCACGGCGTTTCAGTCATTGTTTGCTGCAGCGGTGATGTACTTGGCGTTGACCGCGATATTTACCCGCGTGATGACGCGAGTGGAGAGGAGATTGAAAGATGGCAGTGAATAAGGTGAAGGAAGTGGCACAACCAACCGCTGAGCACCCAGCAATTATCACGGTGGCTAATCTCAAAAAACAGTTTGGTAGCAACCGCGTGCTCAGGGATATCGACGTTGAGATTCACGAAGGCGAAGTGGTGGTGGTCGTTGGCTCGAGTGGTTCTGGTAAATCAACCTTTTTGCGCTGCTTGAATCTGCTGGAGGCGCCGACCGGCGGACGCATTGTCATCGACGGCGTGGAAACGACAGCGCCGAAAGTCGACCTGAACGCTTTGCGCCAAAAAGTTGGCATGGTGTTTCAGTCGTTTAATTTGTTCCCGAACTTGAGCGTGCTGGATAATATCAAACTAGCGCCGCGGAAACTACGCAAAGTGTCTGACCGGGCGGCGACGCGCCTGGCAAAGAAATTGCTCGCGGACGTGGGGCTGGCGGACAAAGCCAATGCCTTTCCTTCGCAGCTCTCGGGCGGGCAAAAGCAGCGTGTCGCCATCGCCAGAGCCCTAGCCATGGAGCCAGACATCATGTTGTTTGATGAGCCAACCTCGGCGCTTGATCCCGAGATGATTGGCGAAGTGCTGGACGTGATTCGTGAGGTTGCCGCCAAAGGCATGACCATGGTTATCGTCACGCATGAAATGAAGTTTGCGCGCGAAGTGGCTACGCGGATGATTTTCCTAGACAAGGGCGAGATCATCGAAAACGGTCCGCCAGAGCAGGTGATGGATCATCCAGTGACTGAACGAGCACGAAAGTTTTTCGGTGTCAAAGGGAAGTAGCAGGAGGTCCCGATGAAACATGGTACAGTCACTAAAAACCATAACAAATGGCTGTGTTTGACCATCGGTTTTGTTGGTATTATTGTCGCCGCCATATGCGGCTGGTATATGTGGTCGCGCCCGCAGACACCTCCGTCACCACAGCCCTCAGACGCTGCTCGTTTCAAGGCCGCTTACTCCCGGGTGGCCGATGATAATCGCTTCGTCTTTGCTTCGGCCGGCGAGGTTTTGGAGAGATTTGAATCAGGCAGTGGCTTGATTTTTCTTGGTTTTCAGCAGTGCCCGTGGTGTCAGCAGCTGGCACCAATCGTCGATGAAGCCGCTAAAGCCGAAGGGTTAGACAAGATTTACTATTTGGATATCCGCCATGCCCGCGAAACCAATGATGATACCTACAAAAAATTAGTTGAAAAGTTGAAGCCACATCTTCGCACTGATGAGAACGGACAACCGCGAGTCTATGTTCCTGATGTGACGGCGCTGAAAGACGGCCATATTGTCGGTCATTTCCTCCAAGAAACCACCGCTGATGGCGAGAAGGCCACGGCTGATACCTATTGGACAGAAGAACGTCGTGCTCGGGCGGTTGAGCAGCTGAGGCAAATGATTCGGGCCATGCGCTAGCATAAGTACTATGGTATAGTAGCAACATGAAACAAACGAACCAATTATCACAAATACGCCAATTTTTGTTATATATATCAATCAGCCTTTTCTCGGTTTGTGCTCTCATGGGCATCATG
>CAUQVC010000002.1:0-38712 GCA_963521715.1 uncultured Candidatus Saccharibacteria bacterium
AAGTCCTCAAGAAGACATTGACCAGTACCAAAGTGAAAAAGGGTAATGCCGAGGGTGACGGTGTGCCGCTAGCAAGTGATATGAAAGCCGGTGAAACAACATTTGGCGAGAATGCCGAAGGCAAGAAGGTGTTGCGCTTTGCCTTTACTTTCACCTATCCTGATGATTTGTTCGCGCATTCAAAAGAAACGATTTCAATCATTACGCCGACCAGCAAGACAAACGTGACAGATTCACGCTTAGGCGTTCCAGAAAGCCTCTTTAGCCGTAGTGAATCAACTGAACAGAAGAAGGAGAATCAATAATGCCCTCAGGTGAGCAAGATGTGGCAATTCGCAAACGCCAACAGATAGATTCTTCAAAGAAGACAATGTTCTTTTTTGTGGCGGGTGCTGCTTTTTTGGCGGGTGTTGCCCTGGTGGTGTCGATATTCCTGATACAACAGATCATCTTCCATTCTAAAGTTATTGCTACAAAAAATGGTACCGTGAGTACCTTACACAGCAATATCTCTAACGCTAAAGAGCTAAAAGATAACATCAGAGTGTTAGAGACAAATGATGCACTCAAATCAGTAAAATCGAGCGATGAAAGTAGTCCACTACAAACTATTTTGGATGCATTACCAGCTGAGCCAAACGCCGATGCCTTGGGTGCTGCCTTGCAGCAAAAGTTTATCGGAGCGGTGCCAGGTTTGACACTGGAGAGCCTAACGGTAGACGCAGCCTCTGCCAGTGAAGGGGAGTCTAACTCAGAGTCGGCACATAAGTTCAACCTTTCAGTTAGTGGTGCGCCTGACAAATTGAAAGAATTGATGGAGCGTTTTGAGAAATCAATTCGTGTCATTGAAATCACTGCCATGGAAATTCAAGCTGGTGATGGCAAGGTGGTTCTCAACGTACAAGGCAAAGTTCCATACAATCCAGCGCAGGCAATTACACTTGAAAATAAGGTGGTAAAACCATGAAAAAAACAGATATAGCAATGATTATTTTAGTAGCAAGTTTGGGCGTGATTGTCGCGTATGTGGTGGCGTCTAACCTGTCATTTCTGAAGTTACCAGACAGTGGCGTGAAAGTACAAACGATTCGCAAGATTTCATCAGACGTAACGCAACCAAGTAAAGATATTTTTAACGATAAAGCGATCAACCCTACCGTTGAAGTGATTGTTGGTGGCGAAAACGGATAAGGGGTTAGCAACATGGCGCTGCTAACAGATGAAATACAGGAAAAACTCATCAAGCTTTTGATTGATGAGGGTCTTGTTGAGAAACGGGTTTTAGACGATGCGGAAGCGCGTGCCAAGAAAGAAGACAAGCCATTCTTTTCTCTGCTAACCGAAGAGGGTGTGATTGACAATGAGTTGTTGACCCATGCTGTAGCTCAAATTTCAGGCGTACCATATGTCAATTTGAGCAATAGCTTCATCGATCAGAATATCTTATCTCTGCTGCCGGCTGAAGTGGCGGAGCGTTTCATGGCCGTTCCGTTGGCTGAGGTTCAAAACCGCCTGGCAGTCGCTATGATTGATGCCAATAACGTTCAGGCTGTCGACTATTTGGCAAATCGTATTCAGCGTCCACTGAAGGTGTTTATGGCCTCTGAGGATAGTGTTAGACATGTCTTAGGTCAATACAAGGCTGATTTGTCGACGGTGAGTGATGCTGCTCAGGTGTCACAAGAGGAAGCAGCTATTGAATCAGCGACCGAGATCAAGACTATCGTCCAGGACTCTCCAATTTCGCGCGCATTAAGCACTATTTTGGAGTATGCGGTGAAAAGCCATGCCTCTGACGTACATATTGAACCGCTCGAGAAGGCTCTGAAGATTCGCTGCCGTGTTGACGGTGTGCTCAGGGAGGTCATGCAGCTACCGAAAAGTATTGAGCCAGCGCTGGTGAGCCGCATAAAGATTTTATCCAGCTTGAAAATTGACGAACACCGCATCCCACAAGATGGTCAGTTTGCGGTGAATGTAGCTGGTAAGGCAGTCGACTTGCGTATAGCAATCTCGCCAGTAGTCTGGGGTGAACAGGTGGTGATTCGTTTGCTTGATAAGACAGGAAATTCATTTGATTTGGAAGACATGGGTTATGCGGGCCGAGCCCTGCGCAGCATCCGAAAAGGTATTAAGCGGCCAAATGGCATGATTTTGACATCTGGTCCGACAGGTTCTGGTAAATCCACGAGTTTGTACGCTTTGATCAAAGAAATTAAAGACGACTCAGTCAACATCGTGACATTGGAAGACCCTGTGGAATATAAAATGGACGGCGTCAATCAGATTCAGGTGAACACTGAGGTTGGGCTGACGTTTGCCTCGGGGTTACGTTCTATCTTGCGTCAAGACCCAGATGTAGTGATGGTGGGTGAGATTCGTGACGCGGAAACCGCTAACTTGGCGGTTCAGGCGGCATTGACGGGACACTTGGTGTTTTCAACGCTGCACACCAACTCAGCAGCCGGTGTGTTGCCGCGTTTGTTGGATATGGGAATTGAGCCATTTTTGATCGCTAGTACCGTGAACACGATTATCGGTCAGCGCCTGGTCCGGCGAGTTGCCCCGAAACACGATACTTATCAGTCTTCACCTCTGGAGACGCAAACTATTCAATCAACGATTGGACATTTGTTACCGCAATCACGAGAACAAGTTGTGCCATATGCTCAAGACTTGGGATATAAAGACTTGCCGCTGGCTGGTCAACAATCATACACGCTAGTGAGAGGTCGGGACACTCCTCAGTCACCGCGAGGCTACTTGGGACGTGCTGGTTTATATGAGGTGATGGATGTGACAGAGGAGATCCAAAACTTGATCGTCAAACAAGCAACCTCAGCAGAGATTCAGCGAATGGCGGTTCAACAGGGAATGATTACGATGCGTCAGGATGGATATTTGAAAGCTTTGAGTGGTATTACGACACTGGAAGAAGTTAATCGTGTTGCAGCAGACACAGCATAAAAAAGGGGGAATTATGAATAATCAAGAGCTAAGAATTGAACTATTACTGGAGGATGTGGTTAAGAAGCGTGCATCTGACTTGCATATTCAAGTAGGCTTACCGCCAATGCTTCGTATCGATGGACGGTTGATGCCAGTGGCTGGTACTATGCCACTTGATGAGGCGGCAGTTGAGCGTTTGGTGTTCCAGATTTTAGACGAAGATCAGCGTCAGATTTTGTTGAAAGACAAAGAGTTTGACTTCAGTTTTGCGTTTGGTACATTGGGGCGATTTCGTGTTAATGCCTTTCATGAACGAGGTAATTTGGCAGCTGCCTTGCGTTTGATTCCAAATGAAATCAAATCAGCCACCGAGCTGGGCATGCCGCCGATCGTCAATAGCTTTGCTGACTTTCCGCGAGGTTTGGTGTTAGTGACAGGTCCAACAGGTTCTGGTAAGTCGACGACCCTGGCATCATTGATTGATAAAATTAACTCAGAAAAGTCACATCACATCATCACTATTGAAGACCCAATTGAGTTTACTCACAAATCCAAGCAATCGGTCGTTGTGCAGCGAGAAGTTCACTACGACACCTACTCATTTTCAGCGGCCTTGCGATCCAGCTTGCGTCAGGACCCAGATGTGGTGCTGATCGGTGAGATGCGTGACTTGGAAACTATTTCCGCAGCCATTACCATTGCCGAAACAGGACACTTGGTGTTTGCAACCCTTCACACCAACTCGGCTGCCCAGTCGATTGACCGTATGATTGACGTGTTTCCACCACACCAACAGCCACAAATTCGCGCACAGCTCAGTAATATCTTGATGGCTATTTGTTCGCAGCGCTTAGTGCCAGCCATCGGTGGTGGTCGTGTGGTGGCGGCAGAAATCCTCATCGCTAACCCAGCAGTGCGTAACATCATCCGTGAAGGCAAATCTCACCAGCTAGACGCGGTGATTCAGACGGGTGCAGAGCAAGGTATGCAGACTATGGATCGAACTCTGGCAAATCTCGTGCAGAATGGTACGATTACCTATGATAGCGCACGCGAATTCGCAGTTGATCTAACGGAACTAGAAAGGTTATTGCGAGGATAATATATGAAAAAATACGCATACGAAGCCAGGGATAGTGCCAGCAATAAAATAGTCAAATCAGTCGTTCAGGCTGAGAGTGAACATGCAGCTGCCCGCTTGTTGACCGATCAAGGCTTTGTGCCATTAAAAATTGAACTTGAAGACGATAAGTCAAACGTTATCGATAGGATACTGGGGCGCATCACGTCCAAAGATAAAATATTGTTCACGCGTCAGCTATCGACGTTGATTGGTGCGGGGTTGCCTTTGTCGCAAAGTATGCGTACGGTGTTAGAGCAAACGTCCAATAAGCGCATGCAGGGTATCGTCCAGGAAGTGATCGCTGATATTGAAGGCGGTAAACAGCTGTCTGATGCCTTTTCGAAACACCCTGAAGTGTTTGATAAGCTATTCATCGCCTTAGTTTCAGCAGGTGAGGCCTCTGGAACGTTGGATGAAGCTTTGAAGCGAGTGGCAAACCAGCAGGAAAAAGATGCTGCGATGTTGCGTAAGGTCAAGGGTGCTTTGACCTATCCATCCATTGTGCTGGCGGTGATCGTTATGGTGGTTGGGTTTATGACAGTTTCGGTCGTACCACAAGTCAAAGGCCTCTATAAAGACGTTGGGCGAGAATTGCCGATTTTGACGCAACTGATGGTCAGTATCGCTGATTTCTTCATCAATTTCTGGTGGCTGTTGGCTATTCTACTGGGATTTGGCATTTATTTCTTCGCTCAGTACTTGCAAACAGAGGCGGGTATTCATATGAAGGACAAATTTAAGCTTAATGTGCCGCTGTTTAAAGGTATGTTCCGTAAGCTCTACATGGCGCGATTTACTCGAACGGGACAGACCCTGTTATCAACTGGTGTGCCAATGCTTGATATGCTGAAAATTGCTGCGGACGGTGTCAACAACGTCATCGTGAGCGAGGAAATCATGCGTGCCGCTGACAAAGTGAAGGGCGGAAAGGCGCTGTCCCTGTCGCTGAAAAGTGAGGAATATATCTTGGAAATGGTGCCTCATATGATCAAAATTGGAGAGCAATCAGGTAAGGTTGATGAAATGATGGGCAAGACAGCTCAGATCTACGAAAATGAGCTTGACGAGGAGATTAAAGCCATATCGACTGCCATTGAGCCGGTATTGATGGTGTTCTTGGCTATTGTCGCGGCTGGTATGGTGGGGGCTATTTTGTTCCCAATCTATAGTCTGGTTAACCATGTAGGAATCTAGACAACGTGCCAGTTACCGTGTATTATAAGGATAAGCACTATCGCTAACATTAGTAATGGATCATAGAAAGGTGGAAACTTTATGATCAACACACAAGATAAAAAAGGCTTTACGATCATAGAAGTAGTATTGGTTCTGGGTATCGCAGCGCTGATATTCCTGATGGTCTTCATCGCCGTGCCAGTACTAAACCGTAACCAACGCGACACGGCTCGTAAGAACGATTTGAGCCTGGTTGCAACAGCGGTGACTAACTACTCCAATGCTAACCGTGGCGCATGGCCAGGCACTGAGAAACTCCGATCATTTTTGGGCACGGATCTGTCAAAATACACCAACAAAGAGCAGGTTTCAGTTGACAGTAAAAAGACTTCAGTTACTGTTGGTGATACCCAAGTTAAGGTCGTTACTGGCATGAAATGTGGTGAAAGCTCTAAGGAGAAGCAGGTACTGGTACCTGGTACTTCACGGCAGTTTGCCGTTGTGGTTCTGCTTGAAGGTGGCCCAACTCACTTCTGCCAAGACAGCGGTGCTTAGAAACTAGGTCAATCACAGCAGCCTCCTCATCAACGGAGGCTGCTTTTTTTTGGCATTTCTGCTACCATAAGAGGTATGGATAGTTGTATTATGATTAGTATGACCGTAGGGATTGGGCTATTAGGGGCGGTCTTAGGTAGCTTTGCTGGGGCTCAGGTCTGGCGCCTGCGAGCTTGGCAACTTAAACAAGATAAAGCTGCTGGTGAAAAAATAGACGCCGCCGAATGGAAAAAGCTCAAGCCTCTCGTTGGCAAAAAACTTAAAAAAGACCGTTCACAGTGCTTGTCGTGCCACCATGATTTAACCTGGAAGGATCTAATCCCAGTTGTCAGCTGGCTACGGTTTGGTGGCAAGTGTCGGTATTGTAAGGCGAACATTGGCTATACTGAACTTTTGTTAGAACTTGGTCTGGGGGCTTTGTTTGCGCTTTCAGTATGGTTCTGGCCAGAGTCATTCTCTGATCTAGGGTTATTGCGGGTAGTTGTGTGGCTGTCAGCCTTGGTACCATTAACAATGTTGTTCGTTTACGATCTAAAATGGTCTATTTTGCCTGATACTGCCATGTGGCCATTCGTTGCGCTGGGTGGTATTTTTGTAGCTACACGATTTATAACCTCTTCGGACATCGTCGGCCTTTTGATGACACTCAGTGGAGCGGTAGTTATTTTGAGTGGGCTGTACCTTGTACTATACGCTATTTCCAAAGGTGAGTGGATTGGGTTTGGGGACGTCAAGCTCGGTCTTGGCCTGGCATTATTCTTGGCTGATTGGAAGTTGGCGTTTCTGTGTCTCTTTGCAGCCAATCTCCTTGGTACCCTGATGGTGCTGCCTGGGATGGTACGGGGAACATTAGACCGTAAGGCTAAAGTGCCGTTTGGGCCACTTTTGATAGTTGGATTTTTACTGACCTGGTTCATTGGTCCAGAAATTATCCGTGGATTATTCCCGCTCATATGATGGCTAAAGAAACCGCTTATGCTATACTAGAAATATGCGACGACAGGGTGGCTTTACTGTAATTGAAGTAACAATGTTTCTAGCAATCTCCGGCACCATGGCGATTGCGTTGTTAGCTGGTATCGGCGTAGCTATTCAGCGCCAACAGTATCGCGACGCTGTCCAGTCTTACGCTAATTTTTTAACCGAACAGTACTCAAAGGTTATTAGTATAGAAAATGATCGACAGCCGACAGATCCGTGTCCTATTCCGGGAGCTAGTGTCAATGGCTATCGGGGGCAGTCAAACTGCGTGATAGTAGGACGCTATATCATTGGCGACGATCAGGGTAGAAGCTTCCGCGTGAAGCTAATTTATGCGTTGCTTGGGGCTGATGGAAAAACCTGGTCATATCGGTCGTCCAACAATAATGTTGCCGAATATCAGACCAACTGGAGTGTAAAAACAGCGCTTGTTGAGCCAGCTGGCGGCGGTTTATCGGTCGCTATGGTTCGCAATCCTGCCACTGGAGAATTGGCGATACGCTCAGATTCACGCACCTATCCAGATGATAAGATCAGTGAACTATTGACGAGCAGAGGCGACGCGACCTATGAAGTTTGTATATATGATGAAAAATGGTTCTCTCCAGAACGTTTGTCGGTCTTTATCGGTGCGCGTGCTGGATCCAGTGAAGCATTGACGGTTAAGGGGGCGGGAAATGCGTGTAAAGCGCTGTAAGCATCAGGTTGGAGATACCTTGATTGAGGTCATGCTGGCGACTGCTGTTTTTAGTGCGGTTGCTGTCGGTTGTCTGACGGTGATGAATCGGGGACTGTCTATAGCTCAGCAGTCTCTTGAGTCAACACTGGTTCGCCAGCAGATTGACGCGCAAGCAGAGATGCTCCGTTTTGTGCATAACAATTCCCACAAGGGCGATGCTGCCATGGCCGAGTTGTGGAAGAACTTGCCTAAAAAAGATGTTGCAAATGAGATCCTAAATGTCGACACTTGCCCAGACCACTTTGGTGACGGTGAATTTGCACTGCGCTCGCGCAGCGATTCGCTTGGTCGAGTATCGTCGTATATGCCAGCTCAAGTGTATGCCAAACAAGAGGGTGATGTTTCGTACGGCATTTCTGTGCAATTGGTGCATGTCACCGGTGGATCTGCCTACGATGCGTATATTCAAGCTTGTTGGTATGCACCAAGTCAGCCAAGGCCTGTGACGATAGGAACGATTGTGAGGTTATATGCACCAGAGAAGAGCTAATCCAGGGTTTACCTTAGTAGAGCTGATGTTGGCAATGGCATTTGTATCAGTATTGCTATTGTCTGTTGCTATGGTTGCTGTTCAGGCTGGCAAAATATATAACCGCGGTACCGTCATGAAGACAGTCAATCAGTCGGGTAGAACGATTAGTGATGTCATTCGTCGAGACTTTCTACAGAGTAGCGCCACTAAGATTGTCAATTCAGCCAACCCAGTTATTTTAGTCCGTGAATCTGGGTCAGTTAGAAGCGGTCGTGTATGCTTGGGTCAATATTCCTACGTTTGGAACATGGCTTCCGCGATTGATGATCCAGTGATTCGCCGGAGTGGCAGTGGAGTTGTTCGCTCTAATGGTCAGGCTATTAACCTAGCGCGAGTATTGGATGAAGATGCTGCGTTGTGTCAAGCGACCTCAGGTTCATATCCGATGGACATCGAGCCCGAGCGAGTTACGCATTTGCTGCGGCCTATTGATGGCACTGATGTAGCCATTGCCGTGCATGATTTTACGGCGTCTCGCGTTACGTCAGCTAATAATTCAGAGGCACTGTACAAAGTATCGTTCACACTGGGGACAAGTGCTGTTGCCGAGCTGCAGGACATGGCCTGTAAGCCACCAGAAGACAATGAGGCCAATTTCAATTTCTGTGCAATTAATAATTTTGAGATGATAGTGAGGACCAATGGATAAGAGAAAAGAATCGGGCGCAGCATCTTTGTTTGCAGTCATTTTTTCAGCAATGTTATTGACCGTTCTAGCGGCTGGCTTTGTTAAATTAATGCTCAAAGATCAGCAGCAAGCTATCAATAACGACTTGTCGCAAAGTGCCTATGATGCCGCGCTGGCTGGTGTGGAAGACGCAAAACGCGTGATTCGTGCGTGTCAGAAGGGCAATGCTTCGGCATGTGATGCCCTGGAAAAGAAAGATTGCAACAGTGTTCGTCAATCATCGGTATTGGGAGGTGCTGGCAATGCACAAGAAACCTTGGTCCAAACCAACAGTTCAAACGGTAGGAAATTCGATCAGGCGTATACCTGTCTGAAGGTTTCTATGAATACTGAAGATTTCTTGTATGTCGGAGCGGAAAATAAGGTGCAATTGGTGCCGTTGCGTGCTCGGGGAGCGTTCGATAAAGTGATAATCGAGTGGTTTAACAAGGAAGATAATGCCAATAAAAACGTGGCGTTGGCCGATGTTCACAATGGCAATATTAGCCTACCAGAAAAGGCTACTTGGAGTACTCAAGCTCCAGCTGTTTTGCGTGCTCAAGTTATTACACCAGGCAATAATTTCACCATAGATAGCCTAGATTCTTCGTCGGCATCGCAGGCGGTCTTCTTGCGCCCTAACGGTATCGTTTCAGGGGTGCCAGCGGTAGAAAATGTAGTGCACAAGGGCTCATTACGCCGCGCTACTGATACGCCAACGACTCGCAACGAACCAACAGGGGTATTATGTTCTAAGGATTTTGCACATCCTCATGGCCATTCATGTAGAGCTATTATTGAGCTTGATGAGGTGAGCCCAGAGGCCAGCGCAAATGCTTTTCTAGCGATAAATCATCTCTACAGGGGTGCCAATGTTCGTGTGTCCGTCATGAAAGGAACAGAACAGGTCATGCTTTATGGTGCTCAGCCGGCGGTTGACTCGACAGGGAGGGCAAATAATCTGTTCCGTCGTGTAGAAGCGCGCCTCCGACTTGGTGAGGATATATGGTATCCAGCCGGATCTGTGGAAGTATTAAATAACTTGTGTAAGGATTTCTCACTTGCTGGCAATATCGTAGAAGGTGGAGCCTGCGACTCCTAAATCTTACTGAGAAGTATCGCTGTGAAAGCGTTCATGTATGTCTTTTAAGTGTTGGTCAGTGACGTGCGTATACACCTGAGTAGTGGATATACTGCTATGACCCAAGAGTGATTGAACTGAGCGTAAATCAGCGCCATTCATTAACAAGTCCGTAGCAAAACTGTGTCTCATGGTGTGGGGGCTGACGTGTTTAGTTATCCCCGCTAGGCGAGCATAGTGTGATATCATCCGTTGAATACTACGTGCAGATAAGCGACGATAATCGCCTGATGTGGTTGGCTTGGTTGATCGCTTACTGTAGTTGAGAAAAAGAGCAGGCAGGCTATCTTGACGAGCTTGTAGGTAATTTTCGACCTGTTCAGCGGCATGTTGTGAAACAAACACTGGTCGGTCTTTTTGGCCTTTTCCGCGCACCATAAACTCTCGTCGTTTGAGGTTGATGTGATCTCGATTGAGATTGACGAGCTCCGACACACGCAGCCCGCTGGAAAAAAGTAGCTCTATGATTGCTCGGTCGCGCAAACCTTGCTCACTGTCTAGTGGTATATTGTCTATCAGATTAACCACCTCGTCGTATTGTAAAAAAGTCACCTGTTTGCGAACCGTCTTCGGCAAGATGATTTTGTCGGCAGATAATGAGGGGATATCACGCCGCGACAGATAGGTGAGAAAGCCACGCAGCGCAATCAAGTGGTAGCTTTGTGTTAAAATTGACAACTCTTTGC
Organism: uncultured Candidatus Saccharibacteria bacterium; assembly: GCA_963521715.1. GTDB lineage: Bacteria > Patescibacteriota > Saccharimonadia > Saccharimonadales > Saccharimonadaceae > Nanosynbacter. Next base: position 10,550 of record CAUQVC010000002.1, read on the forward strand.
CATCGTTGTCATTTTTATAACGATTTAACCACAGGCGATAGCGCCGAATCATCTCTGATGTAATTTTTACTACTTCTATGTCGCCAGCAAATTCAATGAATCGTTCCAGATATAACGAATAGTTTCGGATGGTATTTTGGCTTCTACCGCCCTCTATCTCTAAGTGCTCCAGGAAATCAGTTAGTGCCTCTGATACAAACATAAGCCTATTGTACGGGTATTTAGGCAGTTTATCAAATAATGGCTTTTTGCTATCATAAGACAAATACTAACGAAAGGAGCTACAATGGCAAGTAATGATGGAAAGGTTTTCTGTGGAGTTGAGCGAACACTGATTGTATTCAAACCAGACGCAGTCCAGCGGGGAATTGTGGGGGAAATTTTACAACGCTTTGAGCGAGTTGGTCTAAAGATTATTGGTGTCAAGATGGTATCTCCAGACAGGGAACATTATCAAAAACACTATGAGGGCATTGGCAAATTAGCAACTCGTCGTGGTGAAGAGACCCTCAATATTACACTAGATATGATGATGGATGGTCCAGTGATTGCTATGGTGCTCGAGGGCGTGGAAGCTGTAGCAGTGGTTCGTAAAATTGTTGGCCCAACCGAACCGAAATCTGCTGACATGGGTACAATCCGTGGTGACTACTCACACGTTAGCTTTGGTTATGCCGACTCATGCCGTAAGGGTATTCCAAACCTGATCCATGCCTCTGGCGACTCTGAAGAGGCCGTTCAAGAGATTGCCCACTGGTTTGAAGAGGCAGAATTAGTAAATTATACAACACTGAGTGAAAAATTTACTCGCTAGCGCTGGTATGTCCACAGAGTTACCGTGGTATAATAGTAATATGCCTCGGTAGCTCAACTGGATAGAGCAGATCCGTCCTAAGGATAAGGTTGTAGGTTCGACTCCTGCCCGGGGTACCATAGACTATGACAAAGAAGACTAAAACAGTTAAGGCTTTTGATGGCCAACGCGATGGCGAGGAGTTGTTGTTTGTATTTCGTCGCCACATTATTGCCATGCGCAAAGGTTTCTATTGTCTGCTATTACCGATGACATTTGGTGCAGTACCGTTCTTGATTTGGCAAAGCAACCTCGAACTGCTGTGGGTATTCTTTGGTAGCTTTATCTTTGGGCTGTTGTTGTTTATTTATCATTTTCTCATGTGGTTTTTTACCTACTTCATCGTGACGGATCGGCGAATTCGCCAGGTTACGCAACGTGGGTTCTTTGGTAAGGATGTTGTAGAATTGCAACTACGAAAAATTCAAACTATCAGTTATAATATCCCAGGGTTCAGCGGCGAAATGTTCAAGTTTGGAACGATTATTATTCAAACATTTGTCGGTGATCTTGTGATTAAGAATGTGGAACACCCAAATAAAATTTACAACATGTTGCAAGATGCAGTAGAAATAGCGAATGAAAGGAATAGTCATGATCAAGAAAGCACTGAAGCGTAAGTCAGAAAAGTCGAAAAAAGTACCGACGCGTATCACTAACGATACGGTCGCTGAACATCGTGAGAAGATTCTGGCGGGTGGTCGTAAGCACAAGTACCCAATTCAATACACCAGGCACCGGTTGGTGTGGAACGCTATATTCATTGGACTTGGAACAGCAATCTTGATGACGGTGTTTGTGTGGGTTCAGCTTTACATTTGGCGTGACACAGGGGATGTCGCTTATCGCATTACGCGCACTGTACCACTGCCTGTGGCGTCCATCGAAGGCGCAACAGTTCGCTATAGTGACTATTTACGATACTACCGCAGTACATTAGCTTCCCTAGAGTCGGTCAATCGTCTGGGTGGTGATGATAAGGTGAAGTTTCAACGACAACAGTCCATGGACTTAGTTGTAAAAATTACATACGCAAAGAAAATTGCTCAAGAAAAGGGAATTACAGTATCAGATTCTGAGATTGATGCAGCGTTGCAACGGCATAAGCGCGGACTTTCTGATGCTTCGTATGATGCTGCCGTTCGTAAGACATTGGGATTGTCCCTCGCTGAGATGAAAGAAAACCTTCGAGATAGCCTAATCACTAGTAAAGTATCCTTTGCTGTTGATGACAAGGCAACCAACCTGGTTTCTGCTATAGATGGAGCCATAAAATCAGGTAAAAGCTTGGCAGATATTGCGACAGAACATGGTCAATCAGTGCAATATGTTGCCGACATGTCAGTTGGCAAGGATAATGCTGACGGTATCACTGAACAGGCTCTGAAAATTGAACCAGGAACCACTTCAGAAGCCAAGCAGACGGTTTCTGGTGACGGCTACTACTTTATTCGTGTTGATGAGCGAACTGATAGTTCTGTGAAGTATAGCTACATCCATGTGCCGCTGACGGTATTTAAGGCTAAAGTTGATGCATTCAAGACTGAAAAGAAGGCTACCTACTACATTTCTCTTGATTGAAAAATAATTCACATCTGATATAATTATGCGGAGGAGTCTTGCCGCTGTAGCTCAGTTGGTAGAGCGGCGCTTTCGTAAAGCGTAGGTCACCGGTTCGAATCCGGTCAGCGGCTCCAGAGCATTATGAAACAAGAGATAACGACGAGCATTAAGACCATTATGAGCGACCGCTGGCTAGCTGGTTTGATAGTGTTTAATGTCATTTTTGCCATTATTGTGGTGATTGTTCTGGCGGCTCATATAAAACCGCGCGAAACACAGGTTATCACCCAGTACAGCGCCTTTGGCATCACGAGTTTATATAGGGATTATTGGTATACCTTATGGTTTTATGCATTACTGGAGGTTATTGCTGTTCTGGGGCACAGTATTCTCGCAGTTAAACTAGTGAAGCTGGAGCGTCGTCATCTTGGCTTAGCTCTAGCCTGGGGAACTATTGGCTTTTCAGCCATCCTCTTATTGTTTGCATTACCAATATTACGAATTGCTTCATTTGGATAAATGATATGGATTTAGAAATACCCGTAGGCAAACGAAAACCATTCTACCGTTTCTTAGAGATGCTGCCCGGAATGTTGAGCTATGGCGTCATCATTCTATTAATTTTGCTATCAATCTTTAATCCATTGCTCGCTTCTGTGTATCTATTGGTCTTGATATCCATGGCTCTCATAAAGATTTTTGGTATCAGCTATCATATGTTGGTTGGTCGTACAAACATGGAGAAAGCCTGTCAGGTGGACTGGTCTCGAAGGTTGCATGACCTTGAAGATCCAGCAGCTGCTCATGCTCGATTACTCTCTACAAAAAGTGAGAAGTTTGAACATACCATCCATCTGAAAAATCTACAAAGTATCATTGATGAACCGTCGGAATATCCTAAGCCCTCACAAATTTATAATGCAATCATTATGCCAGCATACAATGAGAGTATTGAAATTATTGAGCCCGCAGTTCAGTCACTACTAGATACAACCTATGATCTGTCGCATCTCATTGTCGTATTTGCCTATGAGGAGCGCGGAGGCGCTGAAATTAAAAAAACCGCCGAGACACTGCAAAAGAAATATAACGATGCGTTCCATTCGTTCCATATTGTTGAGCATCCAAAGGGCATAGAACATGAGGTGATAGGTAAGGGTGGCAACATCACGCATGCAGGGCGTTGGCTGAAAAGCTATCTGGGTGACCTTGGGATAGCTTTCTCCCAGGTGCTGGTTACCACGATGGACTGTGATAACAAACCACACCCCACCTATTTTGATTACATCACCTATGAATACATTGTCTATAAAGATCGCAAGAACTTATCGTATCAGCCGATTGCATTGTTTACTACTAACATATGGGACGTGCCGGCACCTATGCGCGTGATCGCAACGGGCAACTCATTTTGGAATATTGTTAGTTCAATGCGCCCATATGCTTTAAGGAATTTTGCATCACATGCGCAACCGATGGATGCGCTAGTGGAAATGGATTTTTGGAGCGTCAGGACAATCGTTGAGGACGGGCACCAATATTGGCGTAGTTATTTCCATTTCAATGGTAAATACGGGGTAGTGCCAATATATGCACCAATTTACCAAGATGCGGTTTTGTCCGAAACGTACAAAAAGACACTAAAGGCACAGTTTATTCAACTTCGTCGTTGGGCATATGGCGCCTCTGACGTTGCATATGTAGGGTCTCGGGTGTTCAGTTCTAAGCGCCGAGTGCCGTTCTGGCCAAGTCTGACGCGTTTTCTGAGGTTATTGGACGGTCATGTCACATTAGCGTACGTTGCGCTTGTAACGGCCTTTGGAGCGTGGTTACCGCTTCTATTAAACCCAGAAGCAGTACGAAACATAGATGCCCATCAGTTGCCTGGTACGATTAGCTTATTACAGACTATTGCGATGCTTGGTATGGTGATTGCTATCTTTTCTTCATTTAAGATTTTACCGCCGCGCCCAGCGCGCTATAAGAAGCGACGTACTTTCTTGATGTTGATACAGTGGATCTTGATGCCAGTTACGTCTATTCTGTATAGCTCCATGGCGGCGTATGCTGCTCAAACGAAGTTAATGACGGGACGATATCTAGATAAGTTTGATGTTACCGAGAAGCTAACCGTTGATATCAATGATCGATTGAAGGCAGAACGTAACCGGTCGAAGGACGACCAGGGCGGCGCTTCGAAATAAGCAATTTGTGCTGGGCGGCGTACTGTATAGCTGCTACGGGATCGTATCTATTGAGCACAGCATGAACTTCCTTCGTGATGTTGTCTATGGGTATCGTTGCCATGTTTTTAATGAGGAGGTTTCTCTGAACAGTCTGTGCCAAATGAAAGCTATCATATTTCGCTGAATGGTCATCGTGCTGGAGGCTCTTTGCGATGCTGAGCGTCAATCTGCCGATATTGAAAGGTTCCTCGGTTGTTTCCTTGATGACTGGGGTGTTATCAATTGAGGGATATTCATACGTAGTAAAAGTAGTGTGACAGTTGTCGCAAGATCTTCGCCGCCACAGCTGAGGGTATTTTTTATGCTTTCGTGAGTTTATTACACGAGTTTTGTTGTGAAAACAATTTATACATATCATGTCTATATATTGACATAACGCTATTAAAAAATCTAGTGGAAAACCATAAGTATATAGTGGACAAATAAATATCCCCAGAGTTATTACTGGGGATAGGGGTGAAATGGGCTCTGATGGTTATTTTACTTTCTCGTTCACCCTGCAGTAGTGAGCACGAACTTCCTTGATTCGCTTGTCGTATTCGAAATGAATAGTGATTTTGCTGAGAAGTGATGTGTCTTGTTTTTTTGATGACGCGATCACATTAGTGGTGGCACGATTATTCATACCTCACATATTAGCATAAATGGTTTAAAAAGTCAATAGAGCAATCTCACAATCAATATATCATGGAGTGAATATGTAGGTAAATGAAAAACACCCATAAAGGTGCTTAGTATGGTGGGCGATATAGGATTCGAACCTATCACCTCAGCAACGTCAATGCTGCGCTCTAGCCAAATGAGCTAATCGCCCCCGCTTACTGATAGTATCAGAAATACTCCAATCCTACAAGATATAGTGATTGTAGAGCATTTAGGGATAGCAAAATAGCTTTTATTGAGAGAGTTACCATTAGCTGGTATAATAACCGCAAGGTAGTGATGAAGACTAACCATCTTCGGAACCTCATGGAAGCGGTTGCGACGCATGCGTTTTGAATGAACGATAACAGTCGGAGCAAGAGAATCGCCAAGGTGGAACCGCCAGTTTTTCTGGCCCGAGGCATATAAATATCTATTTATTATTTAAGCCAAATGTATCCAGGACATTAAAGGAGGTTCTATGGGCGAAGATAAACTCTATGCAATGCGACACAGTCTAGCACACATCATGGCAACAGCCGTGCAGCAGTTATGGCCAGATGCTAAGTTTGGGGTTGGTCCGGTTGTTGAACACGGGTTTTATTATGATATTGATCTTGGCGAAACAAAGATTAGTGAGCAACAATTCAATAAAATTGAAAAGGTAATGCGCCGAATTATTGCCGAGAAGCAGGACTTTGTTTGCACAAAATGTCCAATTGACGAAGCGATTCAATGGGCCAAGGATAATCATCAGCCATACAAAGAAGAGCTTCTTAACGACCTGAAACGTGCCGGAACGACAGTGGCAAAAGATCTGGATGCCGCAGAAATGGGCACAATTACCGAAGGCGATAGTGCGCTTGATGAGGTCTCATTCTATACAAACGGATCGTTTAGGGACCTATGTCGCGGACCGCATGTTGCAAATACCAGTGAAGTTGGTGCGTTTAAATTAATGCGGGTTGCAGGCGCTTACTGGCGCGGTAATGAAAAAAATCCTCAAATGCAGCGATTGTACGGTGTGGCTTTTGCTACGCAGGAAGAGCTGGATGAATATTTGAAGAAATTAGAACTGGCCAAACAGCGTGATCACCGCAAGTTAGGCAAGGAGCTTGATTTGTACACCACCTCGCCGCTCGTGGGGGTTGGTTTGCCGTTATTTACGCCTCGTGGAACTATTCTGCGCGATATCGTGGCGCAGTATTCAAATCAATTACGCCAGAGATTTGGTTTTGAAAAAGTCTGGACGCCACATATCACCAAAAAGGATCTATATGAAACATCAGGCCATTGGGCCAAATTTGGTGAAGAGCTGTTTTTGGTTAAAAGTCAGGAAACTAGTGATGAAATGGCGCTAAAGCCGATGAATTGCCCACACCATACGCAAATTTTTGCTTCACAGCCGCGCAGTTACCGTGATATGCCGGTACGCTATTTGGAGACAACCACTGACTATCGTGACGAAAAAACTGGTGAACTGGGTGGTTTGAATCGTGTGCGTTCGTTGACCCAGGATGACAGTCATGTCTTTTGTCGTCCAGACCAGATTGAGCAAGAGATCAATAATTTATTGTCTGCTGCACGAGAACTGTACGATACCATTGATATGAAGCTGCGAGTTCGACTGAGTTATCGTGATGATTCTGATGCATATTTGGGCGAGCGTGAGCTATGGGCTTCTGCACAAAACCAGTTGAAATCAGCAGTTGAAAAAGTTGGTCTGGACTATTTTGAACAGGAAGGTGAGGCTGCTTTTTACGGACCAAAAATTGACTTCATGGCAACCGATGCTATCGGTCGTGAACACCAAGTTGCGACAGTACAATTAGACTTTGTGCAGCCGCAACGGTTTGGCTTGGAGTATACAGAGAGTGATGGTAATTTTACAACACCTGTGATGATTCACTGCGCGTTGCTGGGTTCAATCGAACGATTCTTGAGCGTATTTATCGAGCACACAGGTGGTTGGTTTCCATTTTGGGCGGCACCAGAACAGGTGCGTATTTTGACGATCAATGACACTGTTATGGACTATGTTGATGAAATAACAACGATTTTATCAGGGGTTACTTTGATGCAACCAGTAAAATATAATGAAGTCAGATTTACAACAGACATTCGAAATGAATCAATTGGCAAGAAGGTTCGTGAAGCAACTGTTGTAAAAATACCAATACAGATTATTGTTGGCCCAAGAGATAAAGCGGCACGTGCCGTTAGTGTGCGTACTCGTAAGGGCGAAGAACAAATTTCGATTGATCAATTGGCTAGCTATATCCAGAACATACAATAACCAATGAAATAGCCAAGTAACTTGGAGTAATATATTGAACAAACTATCAGCGATGAGCTTGCGCGATAAAGTTTATGAATTGATGGCGCAATTACCAAATGACAAAGTCACTACCTATGGAGACTTAGCCGCCATGGCTGGGCATCCATATGCAGCGCGTATCGTTGGAGGTATCGCCCATAATGGGGTTTTGGATTTACCATGGCATCGCTTGGTTAATGCTAAGGGTGGATTAGCTGTCGGTTTTCCTGGTGGTCAAGGGGCACAAAAACAATTGCTTGAACAAGATGGGATTTTTTGTGATGCACGGTGGCGAATAATTGATTTTGAGGAGCGGCGATGGAAGCCAATAAGCTAGAGCAAACAGCGCCTTTGATTGTTATTACCGGTCCGACGGCGAGCGGCAAAACGTCCCTGGCTATAAAATTAGCAAAAAAGTTTGGCGGCGAGATTATATGTGCAGACAGCAGGACAGTGTACCGCGACATGGACATAGGAACTGCCAAGCCAACCCCCATGGAGATGCAAGGCGTAGCTCATTGGGGGCTTGATTTAGTGGAACCAGGGCAGCTTTTCTCGGCTGCTGATTTTAAGGAGTATGCAACAAAAAAGATTGCAGAAATTCGCGACCGTGGCAACATACCATTTCTGGTTGGGGGCACCGGATTATATATAGATGGGGTTATTTTTAATTTTAGTTTTGCGAATAGGAGCGATGAAAGGTATCGTCAGAGGCTAGAATATATGAGCATAGAAGACCTACATAAGTATTGTGTTGATAACAACATGTCTTTGCCGGAGAATAAATATAATAAACGCTATGTCGTTCGGGCCATCGAACGAAGTACTCAAACTGTAGTAAAAAATGCATCAATACAAGAGAATACTATTGTTGTAGGAATAGCAACAGAAAAAAATAAACTGGCTAACAGGGTTGCTCAAAGGGTTGAACAACTATTGACCAATAATGTTGTAGATGAGGCAACATACTTGGGTAGTAAGTATGACTGGTGTAGTGAGGCGATGACGGGCAATGTCTATCCTATAATACGTCAATATATATGTAGTAAAATTGACTACGCTGAAATGATACAGAGGATGGTTGTTAGTGATCGGCAATTAGCTAAACGCCAAATGACTTGGTTGAGACGCAACCCCTATATTGTGTGGTGTGACCTATATTCAGCTGAACACTATTTATCACAGATACTGGCTCACCTAGGCAATCCGTGATACAATTATTGTGCAATGATTGATTCATTATTTGGTTCAAAAACAAGAGTAAAGCTGTTGCATTTATTCTTAAATAATCCCGGAAAATCATTCTACGTGCGAGAGATTACGCGTCTTATTGATGAGCAGATTAATTCCGTGAGGCGTGAATTAGCCAATATGATGAATGTCGGTATTATTGTGTCTGATAATGCTGACAATAAGCTGTACTATGCAGTCAATCAACAGTATCAATATTTTGAGGCTTTATCTATGATATTTGCTGACAGCTCACCTAAAGCAAAAGAGCCAAAAGCCGTCGCAAAAGACACAACTTGGTTAGCTAAAGTGGGTCAACTCTCTGGTTTGCGGCTTGCCATAGCAGCAGGAACGTTGGTTAGAGGTTCTGCTAGTAGAGTAGATTTATTGGTTGTGGGTGAGATCGTACAATCTCAGTTGGAAAAATTGATGGATAAAGCCGAAAAACTAGAAAAGAAGAGCCTTAACTATGCCGTGTTATCATATGATGACTTCTATTATCGGTTGAGCGTTCGTGATAGGTTTGTGACTGATATTTTGAGTGGTAAGCATTCAGTGTTAGTTGATGTAGATAGAATATTAAAATAAGGAGATAATATGTTTGACATAGAGTATAAGGGTGCTAATGCTGTTATTTTTACAACAAAAAATGTAAAAGTTATGTTTGATCCAAAACTGTCATTGGTCGGCAAGAAGGATTTATCTGTTGAGGATGTGGTCGAGGTACTCACTGAAGACCGATTCGCATCAACAGTAGGTAATCCTCGCGTACAATTTGATGGCCCTGGTGAATATGAGGTGGCAGACGTCGGGTTGGCTGGTTTTCCTGCTCAACGACACATCGATGCAGAAGGGAGTAATAGTACGATCTATAAACTTCTGATAGGCGGGGTGAGAATAGCTGTCCTGGGGAACATTGACCCAAAGTTGAGTGAGGAACAATTGGAGCAAATTGGAGTTACTGATATCGTTGTACTGCCTGTCGGTGGCGGAGGATACACTCTGGATGCTACGGCAGCAGCAGTAATTGTTAAGCAAATTGATCCTCGAGTTGTTATACCGGTTCATTATTCAGATCCAGAATTAGCGTATGAGGTACCACAGGATGTATTAGATACATTCTTAAAAGAAGTAGGTGCTTCTGGTATAGATGCTGGCACTAAATGGAAAGTTAAGTCCACGGAAGCTCTACCTGAGCAATTAACAGTGGTTAAGATAGATCGTAGCTAGTTCAGCTAAAGAAAATCCTCCATGATGGAGGATTTTTTTATTTAGCTTTTGCTGTACTCTGTAAAATTCCTTTTTTGCGAAGAGTACGAATTGCTTTGGTGCTAAGTACCATTGTGATTTTTTGGCCACCGACCGTAAAGGTCTTTTTTTGTAGATTCGGCTTAAAGACTCGCTTTGTACGTCGCAGTGAGAAGCTCACGTTATGGCCGTACTGTTTGCCTTTGCCGGTTAGTTCGCATCGTGATGCCATTTCCAACCTCTCATTTATTAAACAATCCCTAATATTGTAACGGTATATCACAAAATAGTCAAGATGGTATAATAAAATACATGAACTTTACAGCCGTGATAATTACATTGTTAGTGATTCTGGTATCAATGACTATTCATGAGGCGATGCATGCTTTTATGGGGTATTTCTTGGGTGATCAAACCGCCAAAGCAGAGGGAAGACTATCGCTCAATCCTATAAGACACATCGACCCTTTTCTCACTATCCTGTTACCATTAGTATTGTTGATGTTAGGTGCTCCGGTGTTTGGTGGAGCTAAACCAGTACCATTTAATCCACATAAGGTGCGATTTGGGGAATGGGGTGTCGCTTTGGTGGCGATTGTCGGACCCCTAACCAACCTAGTGTTGGCTTTTACTTTTTTTGGTATTGGCGTAAGTTTAGGCTTTGTAGATAAATTTGGTTTTTCGCCATCATTGATTGGCGTCACGCTTCAGACTTTTGTATTTGTCAATCTGGGCTTTTTTGCTTTCAATATGATCCCCATACCACCACTTGACGGATCTAGAGTGTTCTATGCATTGGCTCCGGACTTTGTGAGAGGTTTTATGAGACAGGTCGAACAATATGGGCTTGTCATCATCATGGCTCTTGTCATGGTTGGTTCGCCATTTATATCTTTGTTTATGAATTGGTTGATTATACACACACTTCAGGTATTTATTTTGATTTTTAGTGTATAATATAAGTAGTCCCTTGAGTCTATGGGCGCATATGATTTTCCTAACATCATATGATAGGGAGCTTTATATGATATATCACCGTGGTGATATGTTGCGAGCACCCACCTTGCGTTATGCGGGGAATATCAAGCGTTCATGGCCCGGGGGCTTTTTGTTTGCATATTTTTAATTGGGCTTGGTGGGTAGACGAATAATTACAGAGCATATATAATCAGATACAGCAGTTCACTAGGCAATCGCTTGACTCTTGTCAAGAGGAAAGTCCGGGCAACAAAGGACACGACAGTCGCTAACGGCGACCGGGGGTGACCCTAGGGAAAGTGCCACAGAAACAAAACTACCCATAGTTATGGGAAAAGGTGAAACGAGTAAGGTAAGAGCTTACAGCTTGCTATGGTGACATAGCAAGGAGGTAAACCCTGTCGGTTGCAAGGAGATCTACATTTCGGGTGTCCACCTGTAGGTCGAGAACCGCTTGATTCATTTGGCAACAAATGAACTAGATAGATGATTGCCCACGACAGAACCCGGCTTATCGGTGGACTGTATAGTAAAAATCCTCCATCAATAGGAGGATTTTTACTATATTATTTCTAAGTTATGACCTATTTTGTAGCTGCTTGAACGATTTTTTTGAATGCTACAGGATCATTTACCGCTATCTCTGCTAATATTTTGCGGTTCACCTCAATATTATTAGCCTTCATGCCAGCGATCAACTTGCCGTAGGTAGTACCCTCTTGGCGAGCAGCTGCATTAATACGTGTAATCCACAATGCTCGTAAGTCACGTTTTTTATTGCGGCGGTCACGATAAGCGTATTGCAGAGCGCGAATAACACCTTGTTTTGCTAGACGAAAACTGCGCGTACGGTTATGCTGCATTCCTTTAGCAGCTTTAAGGATCTTTTTATGTTTCGCATGTGCTGAAACACCTCGTTTTACTCGCATAATATACTACACTCCCATTGCTCGACGAGCGTTTTTGGCCATAGAGCCTTTTACGGTTGCTGTTGTGTTAATGGCACGTTTACGGCTCTTAGACTTCTTGGCTAAGAGGTGACCGCCAAATGCACGTTGGCGGGTTAGTTTGCCGGTACTGGTTAGCTTAATGCGCTTAGCAGTGCCCTTGTGGGTCTTTAGTTTTGGCATTACTTACTCCTTATTACTACGCTCAGATTGCGACCTGCCATCTGAGGCTTTTGTTCTACGATTGCAACTTCTTCAAGTAAGGTAGTGATTTTTTCAACCAATTCGTAACCAATCTCTTTGTGCGCCATTTCGCGTCCCTTGTACATTACTTGGATGCGAACTTTGTGTCCTTCCTCTAAGAATTTACGGACTTTACGAAGTTTTACTTCCAAGTCGCCTTGGCCTATCTTGAGACCGAAACGCATTTGTTTCAGGTCGCTGGCCTTAGCTAGTTTGCGATTACGTTGCTGGTCCTTCATCTTCTGGTACTGGTATTTGCCCCAGTTGACGATTTTGGCCACAGGCGGATTAGCGTTGGGCGATATTTCTACGAGATCTAATCCCGCTTCTTCTGCCGCTGCTAGCGCCTCACGGAGTGACATCACTCCTAATTGCTCACCGTCTGAGCCAATAACGCGCAGTTCGCGAGCACGGATGGCTCCGTTGGTACGAATTGTTTTATTAATCGTTAGCTCTCCTTTATAAAGTGAATCGTTAGATTAATTCCAAAATCAATTCTAACAGATAAGAGCGTGCATTTCAAGGATCTATGAATGTTGAATTTGCCGGTATTGCAAGCTTTCGGCGATGTGAGGCGTATCAATTGTGTCGGAAGCTTCCAAATCTGCAATGGTTCGAGCTACCTTTATAACTTTAAAGTAGCTTCGCGTGCTAAGATCCAAGCTTTTCGCTGCTTTAATGAGAAGGTTTTTTGCCTCAGGAGATAGGCGAGCATAGCGGTCAATCTCAGAGCTTTTTAATGATCCGTTGTGCTTTTCACTACTATTGAAACGCTGTTGCTGAAAATGTAATGCCTGTTGTATGCTCTCTGTTATTTTTAACTGTTGTGAATTATTCAACGGCTTATTCTGTAGGAGTATTTCATGGTTCACGCGATTGACAGTTACTGTCATATCTATGCGATCAAGGAGCGGCCCTGACAGTCGTTTTTGGTAGTTAAGGATTTGAGAAGATGTACAAGTACAATTTTTCTCAGCGTCTCCGTAATATCCGCAAGGACAAGGATTCATAGTGGCAACTAGTAAAAAACTGGCAGGGTATTTGTATTTTTGGTTAGCACGACTGATGGTTATGGTATGGTCTTCTATGGGTTGGCGTAACGCTTCTAAGACCGATCGTGGATACTCTAAGATTTCGTCCAAGAATAGGACTCCATTGTGCGCTAAGCTTATTTCTCCTGGTCGAGCTTTAGGACCCCCTCCTATGATAGAAACTCTACTCGCTGTATGGTGCGGTGCGCGGAATGGCCTAGATGAGACTATGTTGTCTGCTAAGTCCGGATTGCTCATACTGTGCAGTTTGGTGACATCTATTATTTCTTGACCCCTTAAAGGAGGCAATAGACTCGCTAAAGCCTTTGCTAGCATACTTTTGCCAGACCCAGGGGGTCCTGAAAATAGTAAATTATGTCTTCCTGCTACTGCAATACTAATGGCTCGTTTAGCTTGCTCTTGTCCGATGATCGTGTCTATTGGAGTGTCTGTCACCTCTGTAACATCAGATGTAGTTTTTTTAACAGCAGGTGGTATCAGGCATTCTTTTTTCAGATGTAGGAATAATTGGCGCAGGCTTTTGATAGGGATAACGGTGATGTTCTTTAATAGGAGAGCCTGTTCTGTATTTTCAGCTGGAATGTAAATAGTCGTAATGTTGTTTCTCTCAGCAGCTTCGGCAATGGTAATTGCTGATTGGATGGGCCTGATGGAACCATCCAAAGCTAGCTCTCCAGCAAAGAGCGCGTTGCTAACGGATTCTTGCGAGAGGAGATTATTCAGTTGTAATATTGACAATGCAATCGGCAGATCAAATTGGGTACCATCTTTTGGTAGTTCAGCTGGCGCCAGGTTGATGACAATTTTGCCCTTTGGGAACTCAAGTAGAGAGTTCTTGATAGCACTTCGGACTCGGTCCTTTGCTTCGTCGATCGCCTTATTCCCTAAGCCGACAATTTGGATATTCGGCAGCCCTTTTGATAAATCTCCCTCAATTTCAATTAATTGGCCTTGAAACCCACATGGTGTTGCAGAGAGTATCTTGCTTACCGTCATATATGTACAGTTAACCATAATTTATTTGGTTTTTAAAGGTGGGGTGGTATACTGTATATGATTGTGGGGCTGAAATAGCGTTCGACAGTTGGACTTTATCAAAATATTCTGCAAACCGAACATGCACGATACGCATATTGTTAGATGCAAAAAACTTTGCAAGCAAAGTAGCTAGCCTGTTCAAGGCTCCAGCCTTTGCGCCAGCTGTAGCTTAATCTATAGCCATCTCTTCGTATAGGCAACATGATACGATTTGAGGTGTCAGAATTTATGTTGCTCGCTATGTATTTGGAAGTGGCAAATACATGGGACTTTTGCCACGTAACAAGCTCGGTTTTTGGGTTCGTTTATTATCCAAGCTGTGTTATAAAAATGTAAATGATCCTATGTTTGTAGACGAATATTTATGATACCAACTGGACCCGGGGGCAGTACCCGGCAGCTCCACCAAACAGCTCAACTAACATCAGCCATTAGGCTGATTTTTTGTTATGAAAAACTTTCATATAAGAAAACAACCACCTGCGAGTAGTGGTCGTTTTCAAAAAGTGGAGTTTTTGATGATCTGTTTATTTTTGGCTTCCATTATTAGTTTGTACAACTTTTTTATTCAGAAGCTACCCCTATAATAATCTATGAAAACGGTTATGTCAACATGTTTACTAAAGATTTAATGAGTAAAAAAAACTACACCTGATTGTAGGGCAAGAACAGCTATTTTAACTCTCAAGCAGTCCTTAGTGATGCTAGGTTGCTACCAACCGCGTAGTCCTTCTGCTTGCTATATTTATACGGTATGTGGAGGAGGGCGATAGACCATGCAATACAGGTAATAACGCCGCCTTCCTTAACGAGAGACGGACTGCTGAGGTTTTGGTAGTGGCAATAACATGATTTAAAAATCTACCACAAAGATGAAGGATGTTGTTAATAGTGACTGATATTGTATGCGCGTATGTCTGCACCCAGTGGACAATGATTATATATTTGTAACATATTGAGTAGTATGCTTTTGTTTAAGTAATTCTAAAGAAATTGTTAGATAAGTCGTAGCGTATTTACTAGCTATTGCTACTGCATGAGCTGTGATCTAGTTGGCATAGACAAAGAATTTTCTTGGCAGATATAAGCCTGGTGAATTATTATTGTTGTAATATTCACTGTATGGTCACTGTCCTTAGAATATTGATTTTACAGATGATTGTATGGTAAATATTATTAATTTATGTGATTATTACAACAAATTTCTTGGAAAGATACTTGATTTATTTCGCAATAGATGCTAATATGTGTACATAAGCTTTTGAAAAACAAACAAAGCAAAAAAGTACATTAAAATAATTAATTCTAGAATATCGCTTAGCGCTAAATATTACTTTGGTGTAGGGAACGGCTGCAACATGAAGCTGAAAGCATATAGTCTATATTTGATTATTGTGTTTTAGTCATGGTGCCGCCGATGCTCCACTAAAGTTATTTGTGATTATTCGCAAGTTACAAATAGTATAGGTGTTGAGCGCGCGTGGATAGTACACACACATCCAGTTTATCCTTATCTTTGTAAGGTATTGGTAATGAGAGTACTGGATGTGTGGAAGGAACTTCACGCAAGGACATGCTCCTTACATAAGGAGCGGTCAGTCGCCTTGAGCGATAACGACGAACTCGCAATGCCCGCGCCCTAATAGTTGTTTTGAAGCGGCGGATGGAGCGTTTGTAGTTCAACTTCTGTTATCGCTCGGGCTCTTTTGGGCTATGCGCTCGTGTATAATATGTGATATGAAGCAGAAGATCGCTATTACAATTGGCTGCGTTGCAACCCTAACGGTATTATTGATTATAAATATGACTACCCCATCTGGCATAGGTCCTTTTGGGGTTCTTTTGTTTTTATTTTCCCTATATGTGGCACTAACTAGCGCTTTATATATTTTGCTGAGATTTTTATTTTCTATATTACATGTGCCAAAGCCTAGAGATGGTAGTAAAAATCGACAGGATATAAAATTGTATTATTTCTCCAGCGTGCTTGCTTTGGCTCCAGTTATATTGCTAGGAATTCAATCTATTGGCGGCATAAAGCTTTTTGATATCTGTCTCGTTGTCATCTTTGAAGTGATTGCTTGTTTGTACGTATATAAGAGGTTCTAACATGGTCTTTTCGTGTACACCATGATATAATTTGAGTATGAATCCTGAGACGACGCCAGTAATACCGAGGACAGAATCAGCGCCTGTAGCTCCTGATGTAGAGCGTCAATATGATAATCAAGAAAAAAGTTTTGAACAGTATGGGGCACAGTCCATTGAGCAGGGGAAGCAATTACCTGCTACGCCGGCGTTGCCTGTTGTTGACATAGCAAACTTGGCACAGCCTACTCCTCAGGATCCTGCTAGTGTTCAGACACCGCAGACGGATGATGATGCAGTTATGGCAGGAGTTCCTTCTATAGCAGGGGATGATGATTTGATTGAGAAAGAGTGGGTTGATAAGCTAAAGAGCTTAATTGCTCTAACAGAGGGGAATCCTCATGAACGAGCGCGGGTCATTGCTCAGCTGCAAGCAGATTATTTGAAGAAACGATATAATAAGACTCTTGGTCAGTCTAATGAGTAGGATGGATTAATGGGTGGAGTTCTCATCTTAGGATTACTGGTATTAGGGATTATAGCTGTTGGAACATCAGTAATTTTTATACTGTACCGTAATGCTATGCGTGAAGCAAAGAATTATGAGCGCGGCCTAAAAATGGTGCCTTTGTTGATACATTTGCCTCCGACCAGTGAGGATATAGATAATGGTAGCCGTGACCAGCGTGACCTCAATGAGGAGGTCATCTCTCAGGCACAGGTTATGTATAATATTATATCCAGCACCGCTACCAAAGGCTTTAAGAGTAAGTTTTATGGTCAGCGTCATATATCTCTTGAGATTGTCGCTACTGGTGGTTTAGTCCACTATTATGCAGTGGTGCCTGTGGTGCTGATCGACGTTATTCGCCAAGCTATCATAGCAGCTTATCCATCAGCACGATTGGAGGAGATGAGCGAAGTGAATATTTTTAGTGAGATTGGTCGCACTTCTGGCATGATAGGCGGTGAATTCACCTTGCGCAAGTCTTTCATTTATCCAATAGCGACGTATCAAGAATCAAAGCGTGATGCATCGCGGGCATTGCTTAATGCACTTTCGTCTGCATCGAAAGACGATGGAATTGGTATACAATTTCTCATCAGGCCAGCATATGACGGCTGGGCTAAAGCCTCTGAGCTTCACATTGACAATTTGCGAAAACATAAAAAGAAAAAGACGGGTATTGGTGCACTTATAGCCCCGAAGGATATTTTGGAAGCGTTGTGGAAACCACCACAAGAAAATGATGAAAAGCAAAAAGAAGAAGAAAATAAGCCGTTGAGTTCGCTTGAGCAGGCAGAAGTTGATGCCGTCAGTGAAAAGACTAGGTATCCGGCCTATGAGGTTTTGATTCGTGTTGTGGTCTCTTCTAATACTGCAGCAAGGTCTCAATCTCTACTGAAGAATATTATTGCCGCTTTTGCGTTGTTTGATTCACCACGAAATAATGGATTTAAGTTCTCAGTTACGCGTAATATAGAGGAAATTACAACAGCATACATAATGAGGTTTTTTCCACAACAGATAAAATATAACATCTTGAATAGTGTAGAAATGGCAACGTTGTTTCATTTACCTGGCTCCTCGTCGATACCAACATCTCAGGTTAAACGTCAGATGTCCAAGCAGGTTGATGGTCCTACAGATGTTTTGGACGAAGGCCTGTTGATTGGTTATAACGAATTTCGTGGAGTTAAAAAACCTATTCGCATCGGAACAAAAGACCGTCGTCGCCACGTTTATATCATTGGTCAAACTGGTGTCGGTAAGTCTGTCTTGCAGGAGAATATGGCATATCAAGACATGATGGATGGTCGAGGCTTTGCGTTTATTGACCCGCACGGAGACTTGGTAGAGTCTCTTCTTGGTAAGGTGCCAAAAGAGCGTGTCGAAGATATTATCTATTTTAATCCAGCCGACATGACAAACCCTATTGGTTTGAATATGTTTGAGTTTGATACACCAGACCAGAAAGACTTTTTGGTGCAAGAAGCAATCAATATGCTGTATGGGTTGTATGACCCGGGGCATACGGGAATCGTTGGTCCTCGTTTGGAGCACATTTTCCGTAACTGTGCGTTGTTATTGATGTCTGATCCCGCGGGCGGAACGTTTATCGATATACCAAAATGTCTCATAGACCCAGAATTTGTGAAGAGTAAACTGAAATATGTTACCGACCCGCAAGTGATTGATTTCTGGACAAAGGAGTTTCCAGCGTCACAGCGATCTAATGAAGCTGGTGAAGTTGTGTCTTGGGTTGTCGCAAAGTTTGGTCCATTTATCTCTAACGATGCAATGCGCAACATCATTGGACAAACGAAGTCTGGATTTAACTTGCGGGAGATAATGGATAATAATAAGATCCTATTGGTTAATCTTTCCAAGGGTAAGATGGGAGAGTTGAACTCCAAGCTGCTCGGTATTATCTTTGTGATGAAGTTTCAGGCTGCAGCGATGGCTCGAGCCGATACCCCAGAGGACCAGCGAGTTGATTTTTCATTGTATGTTGACGAGTTTCAGAACTTTGCTACAGATAGCTTTGAGTCTATCTTGTCTGAGGCTCGTAAATATAAGCTAAGCCTTATCATGGGTAACCAGTTCATGACCCAGTTGACGGATAAGATACGTGAAGCAATTATCGGTAACGTCGGTACGGTGATTTCTGGGCGTATTGGCGTGACGGATGCTGAGTTGATGGTCAAGAAATTTCAACCAGTTTTTGATGTGGATGATTTGTCTAAGTTGCCAAACTTCCAATCAATTACCTCAGTCATGATTAATAATGTTCCATCGGCGCCGTTTAGTATGAATTGGATACCACCGATGGGACAGGAGAACTCTCAGCTGCGGGATGCGCTGGTGAGGCTGTCCTCTGCGAAATATGGTAGGCCGCGTGCTGTTGTGGAGAAGGAAATATTTGAGCGGTTAGGTAGGGCGAATACAAAGACACAAGCTACTTCACCTAAACCTACTGCACTACGAGAAAACAAATCTTTCCTAGACGAGTGGTTGTCGAAGCGTAAGCAGATAGGCGGTGCGCAGCCAGTACCAACACAAAAAGCCTCTGGCGCGTTATCTCCTGCAACGCCAGTGACGATACCGACGCCAATGTCTACTGCTAGTTCAGGCCCTAACATGCAGAGTTTGAGTAGTGGTCAGATGGGTGGCTTGTCACGGTCGCCTCAGGATAATCCTGGTACTCCTGTAGATATACCGACAACACCTCCGGTTGCCAATGCTATGCCATCTTCAGATACTCTTAATAAAGAGAATTTATCTATCCAAGAAAGAATGCAACAAGAGCTAGACTCAGCGCAAACAAAGCCGTCTAACAACAGGCTTGACCTCAGGGATGGTAATCAGGACTCGGACAGAGAAATATCAATAAAATTGCGATAAATTTAGAATAAGAGGCCTAAGATTCGGTAGTAGCTTAGCTGCTACTCCCGCCTTTCACGCCTATGCGGATGTAGTCAAACAACATACCAGCAAGCCATCCAATGGTGAATGCTGCAATCGTCTCAAATCCCGACAGAGGGTACCCGTTTATTTTTGCTAGGGTATATATAGCGAGAGTTAAGACAAAAGCCGCCACAGAGCCAGACAGTATGGCGTTTGGTCGAGCAACTGTTCTACCTGTGACTTCGCTAACTTTTTCGATGGTGGGGTTATGAATAACCTTGCTGAAAGTTCGGCTGGACTTAGGGAGCTGGCTTTGAACTGTTTCCATGGTCTTTTTGAAGCTGTCTTTGCGATCCTCTTTGGTTATGAGGCGTTCGGCCTTTGCGGGTTGCTTCTTCTTTTCTTGTTTTACCTCTTCAGCTTCGGATTTTTCAATAACTCTTTCGAGTTGCTCACGTGCTTCAGCCTCTGATTTTTCTGCTGGTGAGCTTTCTTTTTCGACTCGATTTTTGATAACTTCGGCTGCACGATTGTGTGTTTCTGTTCGCAGATCATTCAGGCCTTCGTGTGATATTTTAGCCTCGTTGTTGAACTTAAGTGATTCTTTCATTGTGACTACACCTAACTTTTATTTAAATTGTACCTACTGAGTTGTATGTGTGCCGTATGATGCGCACTTCTTTCTTGAGCTGCCTGGACCGTAAGTAGAAGAATGTGACGACTGAAAGGATTAGGCCTGCGAATAGCATATTCTCGCTAGCTCCAGTGCGGGGCAGCTGCGTAGCCACTGTCTCGACGACTTTCTTTTCATTTGGACAATCAACTTTAACGCTTACGGTGTTACCGAAAGTGTTGTCCATCCTACAGTCAAAGGATCCAGGATTACTAGTACCAGTGCTCATAGAGGATATTTTACTGGCCATTTGTATCGTAAAGGTGCGTTCTTGGGTCTCGCCAGGTTTGATAGTTATCTCTGGCCATTGGAGAATGGTCTTGCCTCCATTGCTATTGGCATCTTCTTTGAGGGTTCCGCCGCCCGATTCAAAGATAGTTGAATATTGCAGAACATCACCCAAGTTCTCTGTGAATGTATATTTTTCTGGTGCAAAACCCTTGTTGGTGACCTTTAGGTGATAGGTAATACGATCGTGTGCTTTCGCGGTGGTCTTAGTAGCGTCCATATTACTCTGAGTGAGGTTTATAGCGCTCTTTTGTTGGATAAAGGAAGCAGAGCACTGCTTATCTTCTATCCAAAGAGTTGGGTTGCCCGCACATGGCTGACAGCGTGGGTCATTTTTAAGTAGTGTTGGATTTTGCGGGCACCTTTCCGGCGCAGCGATATTGAACGTCTTTTGACAGCCAGCAGAGGTGCGGTCACCTAGAGAAGTTTTGAGTGTTACAGTTACTTTGTATGACCCAGGGGTTTTTTCTTGATATGTTACATTTGGGGTGGTGCTCTCTAGAGTTTTTACAAGAGAATTACCCCTATAAACTTGAAACACATATTTTTGTATTTTGGCGCCATTAGCGGCACTTGTGTTAGCGGTAAACTGATATTTATTATTATCGCTTTGTTTCACTCCTAAGGCATTACAGGTAACTACGGGAGCTGGAGGTGTTGAACAGTTTGGATAGGTACCGATTTGTCCTGGAGGGCAGGTTGGTGCTGGAGGGATGCTTTTGGTAATGAGATTGCCACAGTTACGCATAATTGCGAACCAGCCGAACTTAGCTGAGTGGCCTACGTACGCGGTATAGGTAAAATTACCCCAAAGCTGATGTGGCCTGTAGTAAAAACTACGCATTCCACTGCCAGCTGATTTAACAGAGTAGGAGCCCTCTCCTTGGGCTGATCCAAAATGTGGAGTCATCCCCCATGAATAGTTGCCGTCACGGCTGTGTAGAGTTTGCAGGTTGCGGGTTGCATTTGATAGCTCTGCGCGGGTGATACCAATTGTATTGAACAATGAGCGGATATCGTTGGTGTTAGCATCATAGTGATTCATCATTTGGCTTCCACTCCATACGCCACCTCGAACCATGTCGCTTGGGTCTGCAGCATTTGCTGATTCCGGAGGAGAGAATACCACTAAGGATTGGACGATTAACGCAAGAACAGTGAAAATTAAGCCTAATTTTCGAGTAGCCTCCTCTTTACTTAACCTTTTTGCATAAAAGCCCAATTCATTGATAAGTGATGGACTAAATGGCAAGTGAGAAACTATTTTTCTAAACATGGTTGCCCCGTTCTTGTATGTTTATGTAATCTATTATTATGATAGTATCTACTCCATTTTAGCATAAGAAATATGTTCAGGTAAAGCACTTGAGTGAACAATTTTTTTGCGGTATAATGAGAGAGTTGTAAATAGCTGACAAGTCAGGAAATAGTGAGGGAGACATGGCTAAACAAACAGATAATCAATCCTATGATGGATCACAAATTCAAGTTCTCGAAGGACTTGAGCCGGTTCGTAAGCGCCCGGGTATGTATATTGGTAGTACTGGCTATGACGGTGTACATCACTTGATTAAGGAGATTGCCGATAACTCGATCGACGAGGCTATCGCTGGGTATGCCACAAAAGTTGAAGTAGTATTGCTGGAGGACGGCGGTGTTCAGATCACTGACGATGGTCGTGGCATACCAGTGGATAAACATCCGAAGACCGGCATGAGTACACTGGAAACTGTGTTAACAGTGTTGCACGCTGGTGGTAAGTTTGGCGGCGGTGGCTACAAGGTGTCATCTGGACTTCACGGTGTTGGATCAAGTGTTGTTAATGCTCTCTCTACTAAGATGATTGCTGAAGTGGTGCGTGACGGTCAGCTCTACCGGGTGGTGTTTGCAATTGGTGGCATTGTGGAGCCGCTCAAGAAGGTCGGTAAGACAGATCGGCCAACTGGTACGCGGATAACTTTCTATCCCGACCCAACAATATTTAAAGAAACGGTTGATTTTGATTATAAATGGGTGGTTAATTATTTACGCCACCAGGCATACTTAACCAAAGGCGTATACACCTCTGTTGTAGACGAGCGTACGGGTGATCGTCAGGCTTTCTACTTTGAAGGCGGAATTCAGAGCTATGTGAAGCATTTGAACTTGGGTAAAGATGTTTTAGCCGATGCGCCATTTTACGTTGAAAAACAAGTTGAAGACTGCATGGTAGAAATTGCTGTGCAATACAATGACACCTATATTGAGACAGTAAAGCCATTTGCCAACAACGTGCTGACACCAGACGGTGGTACACACCTAGTCGGTTTTCGTTCAGCGTTGACCAGGGTCATCAATGACTATGCACGTAAGAACAGCCTACTGAAAGAGAAAGAAGACAACCTGACTGGCGACGACATTCGTGAGGGCTTGACAGCGATTATTTTGGTTAAATTGCCCGATCCACAGTTTGAAGGTCAGACTAAGAATAAACTTGGTAATCCAGAGATGCGTCGCTATGTTGAGCAGGTGATGAATGAGTACTTTTCGTACTATCTGGAGGAAAATCCTGGTGTTGCTAAGAAGATTGTTGGTAAGGCGACCTTGGCGGCACGAGCACGCAAGGCAGCGCGAGCAGCCCGCGACAACGTGATTCGTAAGGGTGCGCTTGATGGTATGGGACTACCGGGCAAATTGTGGGATTGTTCAAGCAAGAGCCCAAGTGATAGTGAAATCTATATCGTTGAGGGTAACTCAGCAGCGGGTTCAGCCAAAGAGGGTCGCGACAGTAAAACTCAGGCGATTTTACCACTTCGCGGTAAGGTGTTGAACACTGAGCGGGCTCGACTTGACAAAATGTTTGCTAACAAAGAGATTGTAGCAATGATCCAGGCGTTTGGTGTTGGTATTGGCGATCAGTTTGATATCAATGGTCTGCGTTACCATAAAATTATCATCATGACCGATGCCGATGTTGACGGTAGTCACATTGCGACGTTGCTTCTGACCTTCTTGTTCCGTTATATGAAAGAGGTGGTCGAGGGTGGCTATGTATATCTTGCTAAACCGCCGCTATACTCCATCAACCGCGGGCAGAAGAAAATCTACGCATATGATGAGGCGGAGAAAGACAAAGTCTTGGCAGACCTGATTGCTGATAAGAAGGGTCGCGGTACAGCGATTGATGATGAACAGGATATCACAAAGCAGGCTGGCGTGACGATTTCACGGTTTAAGGGTCTTGGTGAAATGGACGCTGACCAGCTATGGGAGACGACGATGAATCCAGAAAATCGCGTGTTGATTCAGGTCAGAGTGGAAGACGCCGAGGAAGCGGACGCGATCTTTACGCGACTGATGGGTGATGATGTGAGCTTGCGTAAAAGCTTTATTCAGAGCTGGGCAAAAAATGCTAACTTAGAGGATTTGGATATTTAATCATGAGTGATCAGGACAAACAGATGCAACCAACCAGTGAACATGAGTCAATTGAGGCAACACCAGATATGGTGACTGAAGTATCAGCAGGATTAGAGCGACGCCGACTTGAAAATGTGATGCAAGACAATTTCTTCCGTTATTCGATGAGCGTCATCGTTGACCGGGCATTGCCAGATGTGCGTGATGGTCTGAAGCCGGTGCATCGCCGTATTTTGTATTCAATGAATCAGAACGGCAACCGTAGTACTGCGAAATTCGTCAAATCAGCACGTATCATCGGTGACGTGATGGGTAAATATCACCCACATGGTGACTCAGCGATTTATGATTCGATGGTTCGTTTGGCGCAAGATTGGGCAATGCGCTACACCTTGGTGCAAGGTCAGGGAAACTTTGGTTCAATGGACGGAGACCCACCAGCTGCCCACCGTTATACCGAGGCGCGACTCGATAAACCAGCTGAAGAATTACTAACTGACATCGAGAAGGAAACGGTTGATTTTAAGGATAACTTTGATGGTTCAGAGCGTGAGCCGATTGTGTTGCCGGCAAAGTTACCGAATTTGCTGTTGAACGGCCAGATTGGTATCGCTGTTGGTATGGCAACGAGTATCCCGACACACAACCTGGGTGAGTTGGTAGATGCGACGATTGAGCTGATTGATAATCCTGAAGCAACGGTTGACGACTTGCTGCAGCATGTGAAGGGTCCAGACTTTCCGACGGGCGCGATCGTCTACGGTGGTGCACCGATGCGCCAAGCGTATGCGACTGGTCGCGGTAGTGTGATGATGCGAGCAGTGGCAGAGATCCAGGAGACCAAACGAGGTCGACACCAGATTGTTGTTACTGAGATACCGTATGGTGTAAATAAAGCAACATTGATCGAAAAAATTGGTGAGCTTCACAAAGAAAAGCGGGTACAGTTGGCTGACCTACGCGATGAAAGCTCTCGAGGTAAGGTCCGCATCGTCATCGAGCTGAAAAAGGATGCCTATCCAAAGAAGGTGTTGAATCAGCTATATAAATTAACAGCGCTCCAGACGAGTTTTAATTACAACATGCTGGCGTTGGTTAATACCATGCAGCCACGAATTTTAGGTTTGCATGATATTCTGAGCGAATTTGTCAAACATCGTCAGTCTGTGGTGCGTCGCCGTACTGAGTTTGAGCTAAAAAAGGCAAAGGCCCGGGCGCATATCTTGGAGGGCTATAAGATTGCGCTGGATCATATCGATGAGGTGATTAAAACCATTCGTGCTTCAAAAACTCAGGATGAGGCAGAGAAGAATTTGCGTGCTAAGTTTGGGCTGAGCGAGATTCAAGCCAAGGCTATCTTGGCGATGCAGCTGCGACGCCTGACTGGACTTGAGCGTGAAGCGGTCGAAAATGAACTCCGCGAACTCTTGAAGCTGATTGCACGACTAGAGGCTATCTTGGCTGATGAGCAAGAGATCTTGAATATCATCAAGACTGAGCTCTTGGAAATGAAAGAGAAATATGGTGATGAGAGGCGTAGTAAAATTATCAACCATGAGCTGGGTAAGTTCTCTGATGAGGAGCTAATCCCAGAGGAAGATGCCGTTGTTCTTTTGACAACTGAGAATTATATTAAGCGAACTCTGGCAAGTGACTACCGCAAGCAGAACCGCGGTGGTAAGGGTAAGCGCGGGATGACTACAAAGGAAGAAGACATCATCGCACAAATAATTCCAGTAAGTACGCATGACTACCTGCTATTCTTCACCAACAGGGGTCGTGTATTCCGTCTCAAGGCATATGAAGTCCCGGCTGCTAGCCTCAGCGCTAAAGGTGTTGCTGCAGTGAATCTGCTCCAGCTTCAGCCAGAAGAGAAGATCACAGCTATCATTAAACACGAGAAGAACGCGAGCGACGCTGGTTATCTGTTCATGGCGACGAAGAATGGTACCGTTAAGAAGACTCCGCTGAGTGACTATGCTAATATCCGTACGAATGGTTTGATTGCCATAAAACTAGATGATGGCGATGAACTGAAATGGATCAAGAAAACTGATGGAGAAAGTGATGTAATTATTTCAACATCAGCTGGTCAGGCGATTCGATTTAACGAAAAAGATGCGCGGCCAATGGGTAGGGCTGCTCGTGGAGTCCGTGGAGTCCGTCTGCGGCCAAACGACCGAGTAGTCGGTATGGATATTGTGACGAGTGACGACCAAACACTATTGGTTATCAGTGAACAGGGCTTCGGTAAGCGTACAAAAGTAACCAACTTCCCAAGCCACAAGCGTGGCGGAGTGGGCATTAAAGCGGCGATTGTGACAGCAAAGACGGGTCCAATCATATCAGTTCAGACGATCGACCCGACTATGACGGATGCTATTTTGGTATCACAAAATGGACAAACGATTCGTATTAGTCTCAAAGATATCAAGCTACTAGGCCGTACGACTCAAGGTGTTACTATCATGCGGCTGGGCGATAATGATGCAGTATCTTCTATAGGCTTAATGGAAGAGCGGTCTTCCGAAGAGGAAACTAAATGAGATATTTGCTAGTGCCTTTGTTGGCATGGGCATTGGCTCAGGGCTTAAAGCATATCTTTCGCTTGATGGGTAGAAATCGCCGAGTATTTAGTAAGAATCCAAAATCACCTCTATTGTTGTCTGGGGGTATGCCAAGCGCTCACGCTGCAACGGTCGTTTCGTTAGCTACTGTTGTCGCATTGTATGATGGTGTTGATACGGTGCAATTTGCTATCGTTCTGTGGGTGACCATGATCATTCTATATGATGCTATGATGGTGAGATTTTCCTCTGGACAACAGGGAGATACGCTAAATCAGTTGTTGGATGAGCAAAAAAGTTCTTTGTCTCGCATCCGTGTTGCACATGGCCACACCCCTGTTGAGGTTGCTGTGGGTGCAACAATAGGATTGTTTGTCTCGCTTGTTGTCTTTTTCGCAACAAAATAATTACAAAATAGTATTGACCAAAGGTTGGTTGATGATGTATGATAAGTATCAGTCTGGTCGTGGGGATGCGAGCGAAACGACAATTACAATCTGTAATGATCAAGTTACGTGAGGATTTTTGGCCAGTCTATCGAACTTTAACAATTTGATTGTGCAATATCATCGTCAGTTTATATTTTTGTAGAGCCTTAATACTTTGATACAAAGTAGATTTTTAACGGAGAGTTTGATCCTGGCTCAGGATGAATGCTGGCGGCGTGCCTAACACATGCAAGTCGAGCGGCAGCGAGGGGTGCTTGCACCCTGTCGGCGAGCGGCGAACGGCTGAGTAACGCGTAGGAATTTGCCCCAAAGTGAGGAATAACTGCCCGAAAGGGTAGCTAATGCCGCATATGGTCTTCGGATTAAAGGATTTATCCGCTTTGGGAGAAGCCTGCGTTGGATTAGGTTGTTGGTAGGGTAATGGCCTACCAAGCCGACGATCCATAGCTGGTCTGAGAGGATGATCAGCCAGACTGGAACTGAGACACGGTCCAGACTCCTACGGGAGGCAGCAGTGAGGAATCTTCCACAATGGGCGAAAGCCTGATGGAGCAACGCCGCGTGAAGGATGAAGGCCTTCGGGTTGTAAACTTCTTTTATGAGTGAAGAATATGACGGTAACTCATGAATAAGCACCGGCTAACTACGTGCCAGCAGCCGCGGTCATACGTAGGGTGCAAGCATTATCCGGAGTGACTGGGCGTAAAGAGTTGCGTAGGCGGTTTAATAAGTGAATAGTGAAACCTGGTGGCTCAACCATACAGACTATTATTCAAACTGTTAAACTCGAGAATGGTAGAGGTAACTGGAATTTCTTGTGTAGGAGTGAAATCCGTAGATATAAGAAGGAACACCAATGGCGTAGGCAGGTTACTGGGCCATTTCTGACGCTAAGGCACGAAAGCGTGGGGAGCGAACCGGATTAGATACCCG
>CAUQVC010000003.1:0-38430 GCA_963521715.1 uncultured Candidatus Saccharibacteria bacterium
CTTTCTTGGCTACTTTTTTCTCCGCCATAAATCTCCTTTAAGTTAAGTAACACCTTGATTGTACCATATTTAATGTAGAGCGACTTATAGCCTCTCTGGCGCTACAATACCCAAAATAGTCAATCCTGCTTTCAAGATATCAGCATACACCGCCACCAGACCAACGCGGTGCGCTTCTTTGTCGCTGCCGACAACTTGGTTTTTCTCGTAGTAACGATTGAACTCCTGTGCCAGCTCAAACAGGTAGGCACAAATATGATGCGGCTCCAAGCTTTCGGTAGCCCGGTTAACCGCCTCCGCATATTCGCTCATTTTCCTAACCAGCAGCCGATCTTCGTCAAACAATTCTGTCGGGAAAGCAGCTGTCTGCTCAGACTTTGCCAAAATTCCCCGCGCCCGAGCGTGCGCGTATTGCAGATAACTACCGGTATTACCGGTGAGACTCACTGCATCATTGATATCAAACACCACGTCGCTACCGATTTTCACTTTCAAAAATTGATAGCGCAGCGCACCTGCCACCACCTCGTCAGTCGGCTCGCCGCCGGCTTGGGTAATGGCCTTTTTAAACTCGTTAAATAGCCAATCGATGGTAATCACCTCACCGGTGCGCGAGCTCATCTTGCCAGTCGTTAATTTAACGAGACCAGTCGCATAATTAAACAATTTACCTTTCAATTCTGGAATTGCGAGTTCGCTAGCGGCAATCACCCCGCGGAAATACGCCGCCTGCTCTTCGCCATTGACCGTAATTGACAAGTCCAAGTTTGGATAATCTTGATGCTTCAGCTGAATCAACCCCATATCGTGCGCGCCGTACAACCCGTTGCCGTGCGAACCGATAAATACATTATCAAACGCACCATACTGACTACCTTTGAAGATATACGCACCATCGGACTTCGTAAAGACCTCTGGGGTTTTTGCTTTGATCAAGGTCTTGCCTGGCACTTCAGTCTCGCTCTCAACATAACGCCGCTCAATCGGCACATTGCCCAGCCGCGCCACATTGGCATCAATTTCATCAAAGCTCCAGGCTTTACAAATCTCGTACACTTGCTTGTACAGCGGATCATCCAGCACAAATGACTGCTTGGCTAGCTCATCAATCTCTACTCGTGCCTCTGGCGATTTTTTAGCTGCCCGTGCGCCTTCAACATACATACAGCTCATAAACTCGTTGCGCTTATCAGCCGGAATAGCGTCTAGTTTGCTGACATCACCGTCAATTTCGCGAAGAATCGCCCACATACTCTTACCGACATGCGTGCCGACGTCGCCGTGGTAACTCACCCGATGTACCGCCGCGCCGTCCACCGCCAGCAAATTTGCCATAGTGTCCGCCAAAATCGCATTCAAAGCGTGACCAATATGCATAGCTTTGAATGGATTTGGACAATTAGTTTCAATAACGACCGTTTGGCCTGAACGATTGGTGGCCGGCCGCACTTTTAACGACTCCAGCACCGCTTGGTCGCTTAACGTCACGTTGATAAAGCCTAGTCCAGCCACACTCACCTCGCCCAACTCCTCATGACCACGCAACTCTTCTGCGATCGCCTCGGCAATCTCACGTGGATTTTTACCCAAGGGCTTCGCTAGCTGCAGCGCCACATTCGTCGCAAAGTCACCAAACTTTGGATCAGGACGCGTCAACTGCACCGTCGTTTCAATATTAAATAGCTTTGCAATAACTTCTTGAATTGTGTGTTCCATCACCACCAGTATACCACCAGATCAACTAGTCTTCCACTATGTCCAAGTCCAACGCCGTGGCGGAGATTAAACTCGATCCCCGGACATGACGCAAAATATATGACAACGTTGATAAATCATCCTGTGTTGGCAACGCTTGTGGTTGCTGTGATAACGCTTGTTCTTCAGCCATTAATTTCCTTTTTTTTGTTTCATTCTTTATATGTTATGATATTATCATATTATTTTTAATTTGTCAATGAGATGTGTTCGGTAAGTTAATCTATTCTTTAGGCAAATGACGATTACCTTTACCGACTATTCTCTTAAATACACTACCCTTCGCCAAAATCTTCTTCAGCTTATTCCGCATAGCCTTTCTCGTCTCTGGACTAGCCTCTGCATAAGAATGTTGAATTGTACTAAGCCAGTTGTCCCTACTATCACCAATATTAATTTTTAGTCCATGATCCTTTAATACAGCCGCAGATGGTCCACCAGAAAAATCCTCCGCCTTATCGCTTGAGATAGATATCGGTAGAATCTCAACACCGGCCTCTAGGGCAATATGTGCCGCTGCAGAACCAATCTTACGATGCTCCACTGATTCGTGGTCTGAAAACCCTGCCATAACTAATATCTCACCGTCTTTAACTCGCTCAACAGCCTCCTTATAATCATCTTCAGTAAAGGGAACTGGTTTTTTATTTTTCCTATCCGTCCATTTATATGGTACAGGGATAAAGTTTTCTCTTCCCGTTAAAACATATTGTATAGGCTCCGGATTAAATCCACCCACACCTTCTTTTATCCAATCACCGTTGGTTGAAGCTATCCCGATACTAGTCTTACCCACCAAAGAGGCTAAATAGCTAGCAGTAGGCACATCAAGCCCAGACTCATGTGATGTAATCACCACAAGTCCCCTGTTCTTCTCCTTAGCTCTTTCTGCCGCTTCAATTAGATTATCTTCACCAGATATATCAACATTGCCGCGACCATGCATTACGTCCATCAAAGCCCTCAGACCCAAAGACAAACGAATATCCGCTTTTGGCAATCCTAACTCTTCACCAGCGGCTTTCATTTTTTTCACTGCAGGGTGCTTAGATAAAAACGTTTTTTCAGATGGTTCCATACTTTTATTATATCATATAAAACCCTATCATGTCAATAGGTAAGTGTTTAAGCTTATCTTGAAACCCGTCCGCTAATACCACTTGGCTCTATCTGGAAGCAGCTGCTCTAATGAGTCCATCAAAGAGCGGGTGTGGCCGAAATGGACGAGATTTAAACTCTGGGTGAGCTTGTGTAGCGATGAAATAGTCACAGTCTGGCGAGGTGCCCGAAACAACCAAACCACCTTGTTCAATCGCCTGAACAAAATCTTGATTCACCTCATATCGGTGGCGGTGTCGCTCTGTCACCTCTGTTGTACCATACGTCTTTGCCACGAGTGAGCCTTCTTTCAGCACTGCTGGATAATCACCAAGGCGCATCGTGCCACCGGTTGATTCCTTACCTGCCTGCCCATCCATCAGATAAATTACGTTCGTGCCCTGACCTGCACCAAATTCCTCACTATTAGCACCATCCACACCGCCTCGACGTGCCGCGGCAATCACCGCTGTTTGCATACCCAAACAAATACCTAAATACGGCTTATTGTGCTCCAGACAATACATTGCCGCTGCAATTTTTCCTTCAACACCGCGTGAGCCAAATCCGCCCGGCACCAACACAGCATCAACCTTAGCAAAATCGTCATCACTGGCAGTCTCTGAATTTATCCACCGTATATTGACTTCACAATTCTCCGCCCAGGCTGCCGATTTGAGCGCTTCAGTCACCGACAAATACGTATCGGTATTGTCAATATATTTTGCCACCAGACCAACGGTTACTTCACGAGCATAATCAGTCGTGTCACGCGTGGCGAGATTTTCCCAGCGAGTCAAATCAGGCTCCGTTGTTACTCCAGTAAATTCACTCAACATTGGTCCCAGGTCGCGTGCAACCGTCAGCGGCACCTCATACACGGTATTGACATTTGGCATCATGATGATACCCTCGGGGCGTACACCAGAGGAGATAGCGATTTTTTCGCCAACACTACGCGGCGGTTTATCATGACCCTCGGTCCGCACCGCCACGACATCTGGCATGATCCCAAAACTACGAAGCTCCGCCATGGCATTTTGTGCAGGCTTTGTTTTGTACTCCTGACTCGCTTCCAAAAACGGCACATACACCACATGAACAAAGAGACAATTATCCCTACCTACTTCTTGTGAAAAATCACGAATTGCTTCGATAAAGCTCAGACCTTCGTAGTCCCCGACCGTACCGCCGATTTCTACAATGTGAACATCGCCCTCAGCTGCTTCGTGAATAGATTTTTTAATAGCATTGGTCAAATGTGGCACTAGCTGCACCGTTTGCCCACCAAATTTACCAGCTCGTTCATCAGCGATGAGATCACGCAGAAGCCTACCTGACAGGGTAGTATTTTTCCGCGTCAACTCCAAATCCAAAAAGCGTTCATAGTGTCCTAGGTCCAAATCAGTCTCGGCACCATCTTTGGTTACAAAGCATTCACCGTGTTCTTTGGGATTTAATAATCCAGCGTCAACATTCAAGTACGGATCACACTTTTGTACTGACACCGACAGGCCTTTGGCTTGCAAAACTGCACCAATACTTGCCGCCGTGATTCCCTTACCGACACCAGACAGCACTCCACCAGTTACAAAAATATACTTCTTCGTCATCACTTCTCCAACCTATCAAAAGAGGCGCCGAATCGACACCTCTGTTGTTTTATTCACAACCGTCACACACTGTCAAACTTGCGGGATCGAGCGGTGCTGCAATGCCACCAGATTTTTTTGCCTGGTCGTCGGCTGCCTGCTGGACTGCTTTCATCGCTGCGTCGATAGCACTTAATTTTTCTTCCAATGTCATGTCGTCAGAAATAATTTGACTTGCGTTCATGTTCCTGTCTTTCTATATATTTAGTATCTGCTTATGCTTATAATACGCTATATGTAGCGGTTATGCAACATAGTGTAGCCAATTTCCTGTTGTAGTTTTTTCATCAAGCTTGCCGATTGGCATGATGTAAATTTGCCTATGTTTGACGCGTGGCATAAAGTCACCCAGCTTGTTAGCATAAGCCTCCAAGGCCGCTGCTTCCTCTTCCTCCGGTAGCTCTTGTACTGTTGTCGTCAAAAATACAGCACTCTTTTGATCGTTCCACACTACAAATTCGACAACACCGCTGCGGTAAGCATTGACAGCGTGACGGGATTGTCGATCAGAAATCCAAATAATGTTGTCATTTTTATAACGAACAAAGTGGAGCGGCGTCACTAGCGGTGTTCTGTCGCGATTAACGGTAGCCAAAGCGCCAACTTCCACGGTGTCTAAAATATCTGTTGTAATTTTGTCCATAGTGGTTATTTCGTCGTGTTTACTTCGTAGCTAGTGTTAGTGCTTTCAAAGAAATTGACGAGTTCCAGGGTATCGTTTGCGGTAGCCATCCACTTGGCTGGGTTGGCCACGTTGTATTCAGGCTCAAAGCCAAGCTCGACCAAGCGGCGGTCAGTCATGTGCATGACGTATTGATTGACATAATCAGCGTTCAAGCCAAGGATTCCCTTTGGCAACATGTCCTTGTTGTATTCTTTCTCCAACTCAACCGCCTGCAAGATGAGGTTGCGAATTTCCTCAGCAAATTCCTGGGTTTGCAGTTCTGGGTTTTCGTCCAAAATGGTGAGTAGCAAGTTGATACCAAAGGTCAAGTGCAAATTCTCATCCTTGGTGATCCAGTCTAGCAGCGTACCAACATTACGCAGCAAGTTGCGCTGGCGGAAGCTCATACCGACCATAAAGCCCGAGTAGAACCAAATACCTTCCAGTACGATGTTATACGCCACCAGTGAGCGAACAAAGTTTTTCTTACCCTCCAAGGTATAGATGTCGAGATTTGGATCAAGCATTACATCCAGGTGCTTGTTCTGGAAGTTCGCCTTGTCAGCCAGCGATTTTTTGCCAAAGCCCGCCGCGTAAATCTCCTCGCGATCAAACGGAAAGGTCTCGATGATGTATTCAAAGGTCATAAAGTGATTGGCCTCTTCCCACATCTGTTTTGACAGATACAGTTGCGCTTCAGCGGCGTTAACATATGGATAAATACCAAAGGCTAGCGACTTGTTGATCAATAGCTCGTTCGGATTGAGGTAGCTAATGACGGTTTTGAGCGCATGCTTTTCTTCGTCACTAAGTTTTTCAAAATCCATCAAGTCCTGTGCCAACTGCACCTCATTTGGAAACCAAGTGTTAGCCACTGCTTGGTTATATAAATCGTACGCCCACGGGTAACGGATCGGGTGAAGGCTCAGCCCGTCGCGCAGCCCCGATCCTAAAATTCCACCTTTTGGATGTGTATAGTCTGACATGATAACCCCCTTTATTTATTAATTTTTGCAAAGCCAAAGCCACGCGCCTTGCCTGCACCTGTTCTAATCTTTTGCTCAGCAATTTTTTCCACTGAAACCGTCGTTTGCTCTGACTGATGGCGTGGCTTAACGTGTAAGTAATAGGTGGTTTTCAAACCGCGTCGCCACGCTTCAGAATAAATCTCCACATATTCATCAATATCGCGCGTTTCAAGATACATGTTGCGGCTAATCGCCTGATCCACCCACTTCTGCGCCCGCGCTGCCACCTCAATGAAAGCATATGGGCTCAATTGGAAGCTGGTTTTATAGACGTCTTTGAGCTTCTGCGGAATAGCATCAATGTGTTGAATATCACCCTGGTTGGCAAACACTTCTTCCTTGATGTCATCCCACAAGTTCAGTGCCTTGAGGTCACGCACCAGGTTATTATTTACCTCCAAAAACTTACCATTCAGAGTCGAGCGGCTAAAGATTTGTGCAAACTGCGGATCGATGCCTGGCGTGGTACCAGCAATGTGGCCGATGTTAGCGGTTGGCGCGATAGCCATCAGTGTCGCATTGCGCATACCCTTCTTGACTTTCACTCGCAGTGAATCCCAATCGAGGCTCGATTTGTGGTCAATCTTCACCTTTACCTTGCGGTCAGTAGACAGCGTCTCCAGGGTGTCAATCGGCAAAATACCCTTACTCCAACCACTACCCTTGTAGGTAGGATAGCTGCCCAGCTCCTGTGCCAAGTCCGCTGATTGGTCGATGGCGTGATAGCTGATGAACTCGGTCAGTGTATCAATCAAGTTATACGACTCCTTAGACTCATAGCAGTAACCAAGTTTTTCGAGCACATCAGTAAAGCCCATTATCCCCAAACCAATTGCCCGCGTTTGGTTGTTTGAGTGCATAGCTTCCGGAATCGGCGTCTGGGTGATATCTACCAAGTTGTCCAGTTGGCGTACCGCTGCTCGCGACGCTTCTTTGAGTCGATCCCAATCCCACGTCTTATCTTCGTTCAAAAACGCTGACAGGTTGATACTGATCAAGTTACAGGTAGCGATATTATCCTTGTCCTGTGGCAAGGTAATTTCCGTACAGAGATTAGACAAGTGAATAGTACCCGTGTTATTGTTCAATGCTCGCACATTAATAGTGTCTTTCCAGGTGAGCCACGGGTGACTGGTAGCCTGTAGGCTGGTCAAAATCTGTTTGAATTGCTGGCGAGCTGATGTCTTTTCAAAGACGCGCATTTTACCAGCCTCGGCTAGTTTAATGTACTCTTTGTAGCGTGCGGAAAATTCTTCACCATACAGTTCTGGTAGATCTGGCGTATCTGCCGGGTCAAACAAGTACCAATCTTGGTCTTTTTGCACCCGCTTCATAAATTCGTCAGAGATAAACACCGCAGTGTTAGCAAAACGCGTTCGCATGTATGGGTCACCGGAGTTAGAACGCAGGTCGATAAACTCCCTAAAATCAATATGCCAGTTTTCCATATATACTGCCGCTGCACCCATCTTTTTACCCTTACGGGAGACAGCAAATAATGCTGTGTCGATCATCTTGATAAATGGAATTGGTCCAGTACTCACCGTATTGGTTGTCTTGACTGGACTGCCAGATGCCCGCAATTTAGTAAAGCCGATACCGATACCACCAGTACCTTTGGCAATCCACATCGTGTCACGCACCGCCTTAGCAATTGATTCCATGTCATCATCAACATTCAGCAAGAAACAGTTACTGAGCTGCGGGAATGAACCACCAGCATTGACGCGGGTTGAACCACCTGGCACATACTCCAGACTACTCATGTGATTGTAAAAATCGATGGCTGCAGCTGTCGGATCTTTTTCATTGTAGCTCAGCCCCATAGCGATGCGCATGTGAGTAAACTGTGGTGGTTCAATTGGCTCACTACCATGTTTACGCAAAGCGTAGCGGTTACGGTTAGTGATGACACCGAGGTACTTACTGAGGTCGTCTTTAGCAGGATCAAGCGCTTCACCAAGCTTTTTCAAATCAAACCTACTGTCAGTCATCCGCTGGTCCAGTAGTCCAACCTTTACTGCATCCTTCACGAACTGAGGAAATTTCTTTGCGTGCAGTTTCTTTAGTTCATCAGCAGTTTCATAATCATCTAGGGTGTTCTTATAAATACTTTTTAACAACAGCCGTGCCGCGATCTTGTCATAATCTGGATCGTCTTTAACATTCTGCAAGGTTGTCTGGATGACCGCTTGGTCGAGTTGCTCAGTCGTAATGCCGTCAAACAATGTCAGCTGCAGTTCAGTAGCCACCTGCACGACCTTGGATACTTGATCAGGCAACCCCTCTGCCGCCTTCAGTAAAGCTATGTTGATTTTATTTGCATCAAACGGCTCTTTCGTCCCGTCTCGTTTGACGACATGAATGACACTCATTATACCTCCCTTAAACTATATTGGTCATAGAGACACAAGAAAAATACCAACAGCACCTCCCCTGTGGTATCAGCTTTTCTCACCTCTTGGTTTTTGTTTATCTACCCGCTATAGATATAGCGTATATACACCATGATAAACACTAAATGTAGGGTTTGCAATAGGTTTTGTTAATTTTACAATGACGATCGAAGATAACCCTATTTACACTTGGCGGAAGGACGGGGATTCGAACCCCGGAGACCCCGTAAAGAGTCTACACACTTTCCAGGCGTGCCAGTTCAACCACTCCTGCATCCTTCCGTCTTGATTTAGTATACAAAACTTTACAGGAAATAACCAACTACCGCAGTAACAATATAAAAATGGGCTGATGATGTACATTTTACATAACTATTATGGTTGCATATCCTCCCGTACTGCATATAATAAATATAGTATGGATACACCAGTTGCACCGTGTATAAGACTCACAAACATTACAAAGTGTTTTGGTATCGGCGATGCGGAACACTATGCTCTTGACGACGTAAATTTGACCGTCGAAAAGGGCGAATTTATCGCCATCATGGGGCCAAGTGGTTGTGGTAAAACTACTCTCTTAAACATCATCGGATTGCTAGATCAAGCAACAGATGGTGAATATTTCCTCAACGGTGATTCAGTGGACAATCTCGGCTCAAAACGATTAGCCCGAATCCGTTCAGATGACATCGGTTTTGTATTTCAAAATTTTAACCTGATTCCTCGCTTGAGCGTCCTAGAAAACGTGTCTCTCCCGCTAACATACAAAGGCATGAGTAAGATTAAACGCCTACAGGAAGCCAGCCGAATCTTAAAGAACTTTCACTTAGGCGAGCGCGAATATTACATGCCGCACCAATTGTCAGGTGGACAGGTTCAGCGTGTAGCGATTGCTCGTGCGCTCGTTAACAGCCCGTCAATCATCCTGGCGGACGAGCCGACTGGTAACCTAGACAGTAAGGCCAGCCATATCATCATGGAAGAGTTGGCCGACATTCACCGCCGTGGCAATACCATCATCATGGTAACCCACAACCCTGAGTTGACCTCGTACGCCAGCCGCGTCATCACCATGCTTGACGGCAGGATCGATACAGATGAACAGTTGCAGAAATCAGCACCATTCAGGAAAAACCTGGAAATTATTGATGAAGAAAAAGAAGCAAAACCATCAGATAAGCCCAAGAAATCTGAGAAAAAAGCTACTGAACCTACCGAAAAGCCCAACAAAGAGGAAGCAAAGCCAGCCAAACATCCTGAAAAAGAAGGAGCTAAGCTTGCCGAGAAACCAAAAAAAGAAGATGATAAACCCGCTGAAAAGTCTGACAAAAAATCTTCAACCAAATCCACAAAGAAGACACAAACTTCCAAAAAGGAGACGACCAAGTGAGGTTTTTATTCAAAAATCACATAGAAAACGCCATGCAATCCCTCCGCGCTAGTCGCGGTCGGACAACATTGACAGTCACCGGCATCACTATTGGTATCATGGGCATCACTATGATTATGTCCCTGTCTGTCAGTGTCAATAAATTGATCAACCAACAGTTCTCAACCACCAAAGACAGTGTAGCATTGATACGGTCTGGTTTGGGTGGTAATGTTGAACGCTCATTGTCTCAAGCGCAAAACATCACCCCTCTCCCGACCCTGACCGAATACGATGTACAGGACGTTGCTCGCATCACTCCAAACAGCGCTCCGATGTCAGTTATTCACAACTCCATCACTACTACCAATTCACGCATCGATGCGCACAAAACCGCCATCATTGGTACCACTGAAAAAATCAAAGATCTGGCAGAGCTAGAACTACGCGATGGTCAATTTGTTGGGCAAGCCAACGGCGTGGTGATTGGTCATCAATTGTCAATTGATTTGTTTGGTACCGAATATTCACTTGGTAATGTCCTGCGTATTCAGGATAAGCCGTTTACTGTCATGGGTGTCTTAAAACCAGTCAAACAACCGCTTACTTACTTGGGTGTTAATTTCAATAACTCAGCCATCGTTTCACTGGATGTCAGCAAGAAGCTAACACAAAATGTCGCACAAATTCAGCAAATTGCCATCAAAACTGACGGCGACTCGTCGCTTGAGAAAGCAATTTCTGACATTACAGCAAAACTCAATCAAAATCACCACGATGCTAATGACTACCATATCATCACAGGTAAAGATATTACTGCAACTAGTGACGCTATGTTGTTGTCACTGTCCGCAATCATGATCGCTGTGTCAATCATCTCCCTGTTTGTCGGCGGAATCAGCATCATGAATATCATGTTAGTAAATGTTGCCGAACGACAGCGTGAAGTTGGTATCCGTAAAGCAATTGGTGCAACCAACCGACACATCATCCATCAATTCTTGATCGAATCAGTCATCATTGGTTTAGCTGGTGGTGTTATGGGTTATATCTTTGGCTTAATTGGTGCGTACACGGTCAGTACCTTCCTACCAGTTTCGCCAATTTTGAGCTGGCAGCCTGCTGTCGTCAGTATTGGCGCTGCCATGCTGGTCGGTGTCGTCTTTGGTATTTATCCAGCCGTACGTGCTGCCAACCGCAACACCATCGAAGCAATGCGCAACTAAGTAACCTATGGTTCAACTTAGCTTAATTCTTGTTTTAGACGCTCTACCAGTTTTACTGGCGCTGGATCAACACCATTTAGAATTGCTGTGTAAATACTTGCGGCATCACCAAGCGCCAAGCCCCACAGTAGTTGTTTAAGTAAGGTCTCTCCCTGTAATTCTACAGACACAGCGTGCGGACGCATACCACTCAACAATCGATCACTCAGCTCCATTCGCTCACGAATGCGCGGATGTTCCAAATGACTCATCAAATCAACAATCACAAATGGCTTTTCAACTGGATGAGATGACCAGCCGATAAATTCATTGTGGTTAAATTCAGGATACTGATTACAAAAAGCTATATTTTTTGCCGATTCATTCCAGCTGATTTTCCACTTATACGCCAACGGCCATGTTAATTCACCAGCATAAATCACCGGAGTTTTGCCAGCTGACTTGAGCGCCAACTGTTTAGCAATGTTTTGCTCGGTCGGTGCTTCTGGTGCCCAAGCTTTTACCTGACCAGATAACCATTCGCCGCTTTCTTCCAATTTTTGATATAAATCACCATCAATGATCAAAAAATGTTGTAATATCTTCAACAATCCTCGCAGATGATAAACTGTCGACATACGTGGTTGCGCACCAGCTGGTATTTTTATCCTCTTTACGCCATCAGCTGCTGCTTTTTCAAATAAGGCTCCGCCCGTGGTGATTGTCGCCAACTGACAATTGTTGGCACGCGCTTGATCATAGCAACTCAGGGTTTCTTCGGTATTACCAGAGTGACTGATAGCGATAACTAGGGTATTATCATTCACAAAACCCGGTAAATCATAGCCTTTCGTCACCACCAAAGGAATATGCAACCAACCCCTCGTTAGCGCAATTACCATTTCTGCTGCCAGCGCCGAACCACCCATACCAGCAATCACCACCGCATTGATAGTTCCCGGGACATAATCATTCCCTTCGATAACTACTTCAAACGAAGTCTGCGTTGATAACTGCAACAAACCAGATAGGGTGTCGGCTGGATCTTTTCGCCGAATCATCATAGGATCATCAAGCATCTTGTCATACCACCTTTCTTCATGCTAAAGTATAACATATATAAGCATAATCATTAATAATACGAGGTGGGGACATGCAAAACCAATCAGTTACCGATGATCAAGAGCTTGCCAAGGTTTTGGCAGGTGTAACACAACAAACAGATGATAATTTGAATTTTGAAGAGACAGGCACAACTCCGCAAGTAGACGATACACAGGTAGTCGCGCCGCCGCCAGATAATTCAATCCCCGTAGCAACGGATGATTTGATGGTCGCGCCGCCGCCAGCAGTGCCGATTTCCGTTGACACTATGACCCCTGCAGCCCCGGTAAATGATTCAAATCTGGACTCCATCAAGCAACAAGCGCTATTGGAGCTTCGTCCCCTGGTTGATAAGTTAAACATTTCCCCAGAAGAAAAGTTTGACACCTACCTACTGTTATTACGCTCAACAGATGACAGCGCTTTGATCGCTCCAGCACACGCAGCAGCTGGTGCCATCGCTGATGAATCTCGCCGCGCCCAAGCTCTGCTGGATGTGATCAAAGAGATAGATTATCTGTCAGATCCACAAAAATAACCATTTCAATTCATTAAAATAGGGCCTGTTACCGGCCCTATTTTTGATGTACGTTATTACATCATCCCCATGCCCGGCATACCACCAGGCGCAGCTGGAGCTTCTGGCTCTGGCACATCTACGACCAATGCGCCCATGGTTGCTGCGGTTGAAGCGATAGATACCGCGTTCTGCACTGCTTCTTTGGTGACGCGCGCCGGGTCGATGACGCCAGCTTTTTTAACATCCACCAATTCGTTCGCAGGTTTCATGACATTAACACCAAAGCCAGCTTTGCCCGCTTCGACTTGCGCCAGGAGCGCGTCGGCGTTCAAACCAGCATTACGCATAATCTGCAGGAATGGCTGCTTCAGAGCGTCCTTTAGAATCTGCCGGCCAGCCGCGATGCTGTCTGCACCGCTCACCTTCAGGCCGCCAGCCAAGTTTACCAGCGTCACACCACCGCCAGCGACGATTCCCTCGGCCAAGGCTGCCTTGGTCGCTGCCACAGCGTCGTCCACGCGGAATTTCTTTTCGTCAATTTCTGTCTCGGTCGCGCCGCCGACTTTGATAACGGCCACCTTGCCGCTCAGTGCAGCCGCCCGCTTGTCGAATTGTTCTTTTTCGTATTCGCTAGAGGCATTGTCGGACAGTGCCTTGATCTGAGCGATCTGCTCCTTCACGGCTGACGGCTTGCCCGCGCCCTCAACGATGGTGGTTTCGTCTTTGCTGACAATCACCTTGCGTGCTGAACCCAAGACCTCCAGGCCAGCATTCTCAAACGTCAAACCATGATCTTCAGAAATCACCGTTGCGCCGGTCAGCACCGCGATGTCGCGCAAAATCTCCTTGCGGCGGTCGCCAAAGCTTGGTGCCTTGACCGCCACGGTATTAAATACGCCCTTGAGCTTGTTCAGCACCAAAATACTCAGCGCTTCACCCTCAACTTCATCAGCGATTAGCACCACATCCTTCTTGCCAGATTGTGCCAATTTCTCTAACATCGGTAGGAATTCTTGCACGCTGGAAATCTTCTTATCAGTGATCAAAATCACTGGCTTTTCATAAACCGCCTCTTGCCGACCAGTATCGGTGACAAAGAACGGACTGACCCAACCCTTGTCTAGGCTAAAGCCTTCAACGACCTCAGCCTCCAACTCCAAACCTTGGCCAGCTTCGACTGTTACCACGCCGTCTTTGCCAACTTTCTCGATGACACCAGCGATCAATTTACCAATTTCCGCGTCGCCCGCCGAGATGGTTGCCACTTCCGCCACACGCTCAGACTTGCCCTCAATTGACTCCGCTAATTTATTCAGCTCTTTGACAATTTCTGCACCAGCCTGCTCGATACCCTTGCGTAGTTCCATCGGGTTGTGGCCCGCTGCGATCAACCGGTTGGCTTCCTTCAAAATTGAATAGGTCAGCACCGTCACGGTCGTGGTACCATCACCAGCTTGCTTGTTCAAGTTCTTGGCCGCCTGCTTGATCAGATCAGCACCAACCTTGTAGCCCAACGTCTCATCATCATTTTCTGGCAGCTCGATGCCTTCTGCCACCGTCACGCCATCGTGCGTCACCGTCGGCCCGCCAAAACCCTTGGCGATCACCACATTGCGACCCTTTGGTCCGTAGGTTACCTTGACTGCGTTATACAGCGCCTCAGCACCGCCCAGCACGCGAGCACGCGCATCATCATCGTAAAATACTTTTTTTGCCATAGTAAAAACTCCCCTTTTCTCAAACAACCGTTGCTAAAATATCTTCCTCACGGACGATCAAATATTCCGTGCCGTCAATCTTTACTTCCGAAAATTTATAGCTGTCGTGTAATATCCGATCGCCGACTTTGACATTCTTGACATCACCGCCAACTGCCTTGACCTCAGCAACCACTGGCTTCTCCTTCGAGCTGTCCGGCAAATACAGTCCGCCAGCCGTCTGCGTCTTCGCCTCCTCGCGCACCGCTACCACGCGGTCACCGAGAGGCTCAATAGGTACACTCATAATATCCTCCATTTCATTAACAATACATCTTATTGTATCGCACCACGTTAGCACTCGTCAAGGGTGAGTGCTAATTCACTCAATACCCTTCCCCAAAAATAGCCCTCCCGCCTTGATATTGTTATAATAATCTATATGAAGCTATTCAAATCTCTCATCTCGTGTCTATTAGTGCGAATCATGCGTAAATTTTTCCACAATAATCCACACATTCGCCTGGTCGCCGTTGTCGGAAGCGTCGGCAAGACAACTACCAAATCAACCATCGTCGACGTTCTCAAACACAACAAAAAAGTTCGCACCAACAGGGGCAATTTCAATGCTGAATTTAGTGCACCCCTGGAGATGCTTGGTATTGATGGCCCGAAAAATCCTCGATCCATCACTGATTGGCTATCAACCATCTACCGCGCCTACCGCTCGGCTCGCCGGCTTCACGACATCAACGTCATCGTTCAAGAATTTGGCATCGATCACCCCGGTGAAATGGCTGCCTTTGGTCGCTACGCCCACCCTGATGTTCTCGTCGTCACAGCTATATCTCCTGAGCACATGGAGTTTTTCGGCAATCTCAAAACAGTAGCCCAGGAGGAATTTGCCCTATCTAGCCACAGCATCGTCACCTTATACAACCGTGATGATATCAACTCTGGATTCATCGCTTTTGCCAATTCTGAACGCAATCTTTCTTACAGTACTGAGCCAGATGCTGACTATTATATCACCGCTCATCAGTTCAATCACAGCCAAGGATATACCTGTACCTTAACACATGGCGAACAAACTTCTCGCGAATTTATCATGCCTGTTGTCGCCAAGCACCAACTACGCATTGCCGCTGGAGCTGCTGCGGTTGCGCTAGAATTCAACCTTGACGTTGAAAGCGTCATCACTGCTCTAGAGAACTTCACTCCCGTGCCAGGGCGAATGAACCTCCTGAGCGGCATTAATAACTCAACGATCATCGATGATTCGTACAATTCCAGCCCGCTCGCTGCCAAATCAGCCCTCGAAACACTCTATCAATTACCCGCCAAAACCAAAATCGCCGTCTTGGGAGATATGAACGAGCTTGGCGATACAACAGCGTCTGAACACCGCACACTCGGTACCCTATGCGACCCAGCGCAGCTATCGCACGTCATCACTGTCGGATCCAACGCAGCTACATTCTTGGCGCCAGCTGCCCAAGACAACGGCTGTACTGTCACCTCGTTTGATACAGCCATCGATGCTGTAGAATTATTACAATCCCTTGCCCGTCAGGACACTATCCTATTATTCAAAGGATCTCAGGGCGGTGTCTACCTTGAAGAAGCCATCAAACCACTCTTAAAAAACTCTACCGACAGCAAGAAACTCGTCCGCCAATCCAAAGAATGGCTTAGCAAAAAACAAGCTTTTTTCGGCAAGTCATTGAGTTAATTATTCTGCTTTTTCCTGTCCCAAAATTTCACGTACCACCTGGCTATCATTCCATGGTAGTCGCTGTCCATTCACGATTCGATATTTCTCATGTCCCATTCCAGTGATCAGCACCATATCACCCTTTTGAGCAGAGCCAAGCGCCCGCTCAATCGCCTGTCGCCGGTCAGGAATTT
Source organism: uncultured Candidatus Saccharibacteria bacterium (assembly GCA_963521715.1). Classification (GTDB taxonomy): domain Bacteria; phylum Patescibacteriota; class Saccharimonadia; order Saccharimonadales; family Saccharimonadaceae; genus Nanosynbacter. Next base: position 16,400 of record CAUQVC010000003.1, read on the forward strand.
CCGTCGTCTTGGCGTCACCATGCGCCCGTTCAATTCCTTCATAGATCATTCGCCTAATCTGATCAGGATCTTCATTATAGCTCTCCTCGTCGGTCAGGAATATCCTGTCGGCGTTTTTAGCAGCAATTTCACCCATGGTTGGCCGCTTGCCCTTGTCGCGATCACCACAAGCCCCAAATACCAAAATCACTCGACCCTTGGCGATCTTACGAGCGGCCGTCAATAATTTATCCAATGCATCAGGGGTGTGTGCATAATCAACAATTACGTCATAACCAACACCCTCGACTGCGCGCTCAAACCTGCCAGGAACCGCCTCTACATTCGCCACTCCTTCTTGGATGTCCTGCAACTTAACACCCAGCAGATATGCCAACGTCACTGCTGCTGTCATATTGTGTACATTAAATTCACCTGGCAGCGCCGTCGCTAATTCCAAATGCGTTTGATGGTCCAAAACCACATCAGCTTCAGTACCCTTGCGGTACAGCTTCACTCGCTGAATTTGTGCCTCTGCTTCTGGATGTTTGCCATAGGTCATTTTTTGTTCACCGGCAACGAATTGATCAAAATAGTCATACCATTCATCATCGCGGTTCAAAATGATATATCGCGGTTCCAGTGCAAACAGCTTACCCTTAGCCGCTGCATAATTCTCCATGGTCTTGTGATAGTCTAAATGATCCTGCGTCAAATTGGTCATCACTGCTGCCTCAATCGGCACGCCGTCAAGCTTATGCTGGTCAAGCGCGTGCGACGTGATTTCCAACACGACATAGTCCACATCGGCCTTTTTTGCATCACGAAAGAACTGCTGCATCCTGCCAGTCGAAGCCACTGTTGCGTTCAAATCATTGACCTGAGCCTTCCCTGCCACCTCGATCAACGCCGTCGTGAACATCGCTGTCTTAAATTTGGCTTCCTTCAAGATTTCATTGATATAGCAGGCGGTTGTTGTCTTCCCGTTGGTACCAGTTACTGCGATAACTCGCAAGTTTTTTGACGGGTTACCATACCGCGCGCTCAATAGTCGTACTCTGACTCGGCGATATCCATTCTCCACGCCATGCAAAGCACTAGCGGGCAAAATACTTCTGGCTGCTTTGACAAGAATCTGTTTCATATATCCATGATACCACTTTTGCGTGCCGATTCACACTTCCAGACAACAGAGGCGAATATGTGCTATACTATGCCATAGTTATGAGGATTTTGGGAATTGAATCAAGCTGTGATGAAACAGCTGCCGCTGTCGTCGAAGATGGTCATCTACTATTATCAAATGTTGTTAACTCACAGATCGACATCCATGCCGAATATGGTGGCGTCATTCCAGAAATTGCCGCCCGTTCACATCTGGAGGTTATCAACCCGGTTGTTAAAAAGGCGTTATCTGAGGCCAACTGTACTTGGGATGATATCGACGCCATCGCCGTCACTTACGCTCCTGGCCTCATCGGTTCGCTCCTTGTTGGTACCCTCGCTGCCCGCACCCTCGCCATTATTCATCACAAACCGTTGTATAAAATACATCATGTAGAAGCTCACGTGTATGCTAATTTCATCAACCAGCAGTCTGATAGCTTATCTTTAACACTGCCAAAAAACCAACCTACCTTCCCTCTCCTTACCCTCATCGTTTCTGGTGGACATTCACAGCTCGTCCTGTTCCGTAACCATGGCGACTACCAGCTCATCGGCCAAACCCAAGATGACGCCGTCGGTGAGGCGTTCGACAAAGTCGCTAAAATTATCGGTCTACCCTACCCTGGTGGCCCTGCCATCGCCAAAGCAGCTGAGCTCGGTGATCCGCAGGCCTTTCATCTACCCATCGCCAAACTCGCTGGTGAATACAATTTTTCCTTTTCTGGCCTTAAAACAGCCGTTCTGAGAGCCGTACAGCACGAAGTCGGTAAAGATTTTACCTTCCCATCACACGAGCTCCCTGCCCTGGTGACCGATAAATTACAACACGACATGGCAGCCAGCTTCCAGTACACTGCCATCAAAACCCTGGTCGATAAGACTAAGAAAGCTTATGACAATTTTCAGCCTACTTCCGTCGTCATCGCTGGTGGTGTCGCCGCCAATCAAGAACTGCGCCGCCAACTAAGCCTAGCCCTGCCTATCGACATTGAATACGCACCCATTCAGCTCTGCACCGACAATGCCGCCATGATCGCCGCACTCGGGTATTTCCGCGCCCACATTAACCAGCCTGCCGACCCATACAACATGGAAGTTCAACCAAGTCTATCTATGCTGGACGCAGCGTAAGCCATAACGCCAAAATCCCAGTTCTATGGTATACTATAACCAGAAATAAACATGGGAGAATACACACATAAGCTCGCTCGAGGGTACTTTTTCGTGTGAAAAGTAGTCAGTGGTTTATGTGTACCATTTTTCCCGTGAAATATATAGGAATCAGATCATATGCAATTAGCCAAACAATACATTCCAAATGACTACGAACCAGATATTTATGCCCTATGGGAGACGAGCAATTCTTTTGCGCCCACAGGTGAAGGTAAGCCGTACAGTATCGTCATGCCACCACCAAACGCCAACGGCAACCTCCATATCGGACACGCGCTTGATATGAACCTGAAGGATATCTTGATCCGCTATCATAGGCTCAAGGGCGATGATGCAGTGTTTATCCCCGGTGCCGACCATGCTGGCTTTGAAACATGGGTAGTCTACGAAAAAGAGCTAGCAAAGCAGGGTAAAAGTCGCTTTGATTTTTCGCGAGAACAATTGTACAGCCAAGTATGGAACTTTGTCCAAGAAAAGCGTGGCAATATGGAATTACAGCTACGCGCCTTGGGCACTAGCGCCTCCTGGAAGCACCTTACATTCACTCTAGACGACAAGGTGATAAAGACGGTGTACGATACCTTCAAACAGATGTGGGAAGATGATCTAATCTACCGCGGCGAACGAATCGTTAACTACTGTACTGTTCATCAAACCAGTTTTGCTGACATCGAAGTCGAGCACAAAACAGAGAAGGGGACGTTATGGAAAATAGCTTACCCAACCCTGGACAAAATTGGTGAAATCGTAGTTGCCACCACCCGTCCTGAGACCATGCTTGGTGACGTAGCGGTAGCTGTTCACCCTGATGACGAGCGCTACAAAAAGCTCATCGGCACCCGCATTCTCCTGCCAATCATCGACCGAGAAATCCCCATCATCGCCGACGAATACGTTGACATGAGTTACGGTACCGGAGCCGTCAAAATAACTCCAGCGCATGATCCAAACGACTTTGAGATGGCAGAACGCCATGGTCTACCAGTCAAAAGCATCATCAGCCATGATGGCAAATTGATCAATGTGCCGCCACAATTCTTAGGTCTAGATCCGCAAGAAGCAAGACGCCGCATCCTAGCAGCCCTAGAAGCCATGGAGCTACGCCGCGGTGAATCTAGTATTGAACACGCTGTCGGTCATTGTTACAAGTGCGGCACCGTCATCGAACCAATGGTGAAAGAGCAGTGGTTCATCAAGATGCAACCACTAGCCAAGCCAGCCATCGAGGCGCTAGAGAAGGGGGAGATTACCTTCCATCCAGCCTCAAAGCGCAAAGAGCTCATCGCCTACCTGGAGCAACTCAAGGATTGGAATATCTCTCGACAAATCCCATGGGGCATCCCAATCCCAGCGTTTGTCAATGAGACCGACTCAAACGACTGGATCTTCGACACCCGGGTAACCGAAAAGCGTATTGTTGTAAATGGAACAACATATATCAGAGAAGAAGATACCTTTGACACCTGGTTCTCATCTGGGCAGTGGCCATACATCGTCACCGATTACCTCAATGGCGGAGAACTAGCCAAATACTTCCCAACCAGCTTGATGGAGACCGGTATGGATATCATGCGAGCATGGGTGTCACGCATGATTATGCTCAGCCTGTACCGCACCGGCAAACTACCATTCAAGGACGTTTATCTGCACGGTATGGTCAACGACGAGCATAATCAAAAAATGTCCAAATCCAAGGGCAATGTCATCAACCCAATGGAACTAGTCTCAGAATTTGGTTCAGACGCCACCCGCATGGGTATCATCGCCGGCCGCGCACCAGCCCAACATCAAGCCTTCAATAGAGGTGCGGTCATCGCTGCTCGCAACTTCTGCAACAAGCTATGGAACATTGCTCGCTTTGTTGAATCGCAAATTGGCGACAACCACGTCATCGTACCACTACAGCCACAAACCCCAGCTGACCACTGGATTATCCGCCAGCTAAATGACGCCGCCAACAACGTCGCTGTTCGCTTGGAACAATACCGCTTTTCTGAGGCCGCCGAAACCGTCTACCACGCCATCTGGGACGACGTCGCCGATTGGTATATCGAATCATCAAAAACCGCCATCAACCGCCCACTGTTGTCATGGGTGCTAGCAACCAGTCTGAGAATCACCCATCCATTTGCACCATTCGTCACAGAGACAATTTGGCAGACGCTCAACTATACCGACGGTATCCTGATGCGCGACTCTTGGCCAACACCAGAACAATACGATGAGATTGAGGCTGAACAATTTGAACGAATCAAAGAATTAGTCTCCGAAGGTCGCTGGGTAATTACAGAATTACCAGGCAATAAAAAATATCGCTTACTATATGGCAACGACAGTCTGGTCAAAGAAAACGCCGACACCATCAAACACCTGATGCACCTTGCCTCAATTGAACACACCGACCAACCACGTGGCCTCAGACTAGCCGCAGCAAACAGGGAGGTATGGCTGGATATCGATGATGAGACGCTCTATCAGCACCAGACTGAGCTAGAAATGCGCCTCGCAGAAGCCCGAAAACGCCTCGAGGGGCTTGAAGCGCGTATCAACAATCCGTCCTACGCTGAAAAAGCACCAGCCCACTTAGTGGAAGAGACTCGCCAACACATCACAGAGCAACAGGCGCTCATTAAGCGGCTAGTTACCGAGTTGGAAGTTATCAAATTTAACTAAAAACAAATCTTACCGATACACAAGCGTTGCCCATCAAACTCAGGACCGCCATTGCCCTGGGCACGCTTAACTTTCATGTATTTTCGGTCATCATGACGCGGTGTCGAACGAGGATTTGCCGAGCCATCATGAATGATACTACTCAGTGATGTATGTTCCGGGTGTGTATGCGCTGACGAGCCAATCCTCGTCGTTTTCATACCATCGTCACCCGTTGATCCCTGAAAATCAACTGCACTAAATACTGATACCACCGCTTTGTCTACGTGGGTGTCATGCATCAGTACACCACAGGCAGTAGTCAGGCTCACAAATATGGTAAATTGTGTAATAATCTGTTGTAATATATTCATGTATCTCTCTGTTTATGTTTTATTAACGCGCACTGAGCGCTGTTAAACTGATTATCATATTAGCATAAGTTTTATTTTATGTCAAGTATATTTCGCATTGTGGCAAATAAAAACACCTACTCGAGGTGTTTACGTATCATTCTGGCGGAAGGGGAGGGATTCGAACCCTCGGTACGTTTTACCGCACGCCGGTTTTCAAGACCGGTACCTTCAACCACTCGGTCACCCTTCCAGAAATCTGTTCACATTATACCATACTCCTGTTCACAAATAAAAATTCCCAACCCGTAAGTTGAGAATTTCATATCAGTTTCTGGCGGAGGAGGGGAGATTCGAACTCCCGCTACAGATCTCTCCGTACTAACGATTTAGCAAACCGTCCCCTTCAGCCACTTGGGTACTCCTCCAAATGTAGACCATGAAACCTGGTTACATTGTACCACACCTGTACAAAATACCATAGCGTTGACTTTTTAATACCAAACAAGGATAATATAACTATTATGAAAAAGATTGTAACCGTTAGCGCAAGCATCATCATAACGACCATGTTGGCATTGACCATCACTGGTCTACCAGCCCTAGCACTTGGTGAGGGTGGTTTTGCAGAAGGTGTAGAGGCAGCTCGCGGCAATGGCGTGCCAACCAACCTATGGAACGGTGACAGCTCTTTAGTGCGTCGGGTTATCAACTTTATGCTGATCGGTATCGCGGTGGTCAGCGTTGTTATGCTGATCTTTGGTGGTTTTCGTTATGTCATATCTGGTGGACGAAAAGAATCGGTTACCGCCGCCAAGAACACCATCTTGTATGCTGTCATTGGTTTATTGATTGCTCTTTTTGCCTATGCCATCATCAAGTTTGTCATCAATTTCGCCGTCAGTGGTGGCTCTACTGACGTCTAGCCTGCACATCATGCTCATGGTATACTAAAACCATGGAAGCAGAACCAACCAAAGCAACAGCTCATGATTTGTCTGAACCGTTTTCTTGGCACGCCCCAGAGACCAGAGGTCCAGTGCGCGGTCTAGGCTGGTATCTATCATTTGCCGTAGTCATCATGGTGCTCATGGCGCTGTCTGTTTTTTGGATCAAAAGCTGGACATTCACGGTGTTGATACCCATCATGGCAGTGGCATTACTATCTCTGTCTACCAAGACTCCTCGCATGATCAACTATGCCATTAGCCCTAAAGGTGTTTATGTGGCGGACAAGTTATACGATTTTAGTGAATTCAAAGCTTTCGGTGTTATCGAATATCAAGGTCAATTCTCAGTATTACTACTTCCCGTTAAACGTTTCTCACCGGGGCTAACCATCTACTTTTCAGAGGCAGAGGGGGAAGTAATTGTCGATATGTTAGGTACACGCCTGCCCATGCAAGAGATAAAACCAGACGCTTTGGAAAAACTTATCCGAATCATTAAGCTTTAGCTTGCTCTTGGCTTTTGATATGTGTTAGAATGTAAAAGTTCGATGTTCATGATGTGAGCAGAGAAGGTACCTTATATTTTTGTTATGGCCAATCGGTTTTACCGAAAGGCTGTATGCACCCGTAGCTCAGCTGGATAGAGCGTTGGCTTGCGGAGCCAAAGGTCGTACGTTCGAATCGTGCCGGGTGTACCAATTAGCATTATCAAAATAGCTCTTCGTCATGGAAGAGCTATTTTTTATTCTGAACCACTCCCGTGGATTATTCTTCTGTCGGTTCCTCTTCAGGAGACAGCTTAGGCACTAACTTAATTGTGTTCTCAAAATAATTTACCTCAATAGAGTCTGCAGTATCAGCAGCAAGAAGTGCGCCTGGCGCAGAAATACCGTATTCTTTTGCCATTACATCAAGAAATTGAACGGTATTAACCGCCGCTCCTCCTAAGCCCCTAATAACCTCCTCGGCAATTTCAATATATTTAGGCAAATTTTCATAATTAAAATCCATATTATTATCTCCTTTTTACCATATTTCAATATCATTGTATCATAATTCTTCTGAGGTAGTACAAAACCCTCACAGAGGTGAGGGCTGACTAAACATTCCATGGCGGAGAGAGAGGGATTCGAACCCTCGAAGCCTTGCGGCTTACCGCTTTTCGAGAGCGGCCAGTTCAACCACTCCTGCACCTCTCCGTGATTGACTTTTTCATTATACCAGAGGTTGGGTTATACTTGCAGTAGTTATGCTCAAAATTATCACAATCGGCAAGAAAAATAATTCATGGGTCATGGATGGTCTAGAATACTACCAGAAGCGCCTGAGAGCCCCGTGGAATGTCGAATGGGTGTTGTTGGCTAATTCTTCACTCGAAGGCTCCAGAGCGCGCCAGGAAGAGTCTGAGCGGATACTCAAGCAGATCAAACTAGATTATTTTGTCATTTTGCTGGATGAAAGAGGCAATAACCTGTCATCTCCTGAACTGTCGGCTCTCCTAGAAGAGCAGTTCACCCACAGTCAGTCCGTGGTCATCATTATCGGCGGGGCATTTGGTGTTTCTTCAGAACTACGCGAGCGGGCTGATATCGTTTGGTCGCTGTCAAAGCTAGTATTTCCGCATCAACTTGTCCGCCTAGTTCTGACAGAACAGCTCTACCGTGCCCAAGAAATCGCCAAAGGTAGCGGATATCACCACGTCTAATCAGCCGTGGTTTCTTGTGAAGTTTGCCGCGTCAGGACTATGATTGTCACTGAGGTAGCACCCGCCTGACGCAAACAGTTGGCAGCCTCCCGCACTGTAGCACCAGTAGTGAATATGTCGTCCACCAGACAGTAGTGTGTGGCTGGATCGATATCACCCACCACCCGGAAAAACTCTTTTGCCTGCAATATCCGCTGTTTGGCCGATGTAGCAAAATGCTGCGTGACGTTATTGCACCGCTGAAGCACTTGCTCAACAGGGATTCTCCTGGCGCGCCCCAACTGGCGACAAATCAGCTTCATGTGGTCATATCCTCTAATGCGCGTGTTACGGGGTGTAGTCGGAATAGGAACTAGCACGCTGTTAGTCGGCAGCTGTGGCAGTAATGCGTCAGTGATATTCACCAAATCGTTGATAACAGCTCGTTTGCGTTCAAACTTGAGCGCATCAATCGCTTGCAACGCCGCACCTTGCCTAAGCAGTAAACAGTAGATCTGTCGAACAGGGAAGCGATGTCTGCCGCAATAATTACCATATTTAGGCCGCCAATCACACAATACACATGTGGTATAGTTCATCTGTATGATGTGTTTTTTACATTTTTGGCAAATAGTTTGACCAGATTTTCCACACCCATAACAGTAGTGAGGAGCAATAACTGACAATACCTTATCAAACATTGTATTTTTTACGTTTTTTACCTTTCACTGTTGATTATAACGCACATAACCGTTATACTAATAGGGAACATTGTCAATTGAGCCAAATAGAGTGGAGGAACAACTATGGCCCGGAAACAGGACGATAATTTATTTACAGATGACGATTTAACTGCTGCATTTTTGGATGAAGCTGATTTGTCGACTCCAGCACCAGCACCAGCACCAACCATGACTGCTGCTGAGGATAACTGGGAAGAGGACGCTGATGACCTGATGGGTCAGTTAGCGGTTGACGTTTTTGAGACCGAGGGAGAATTGGTCATCAAAGCACGCACCGCTGGCGTTGATCGCAACGACCTGGATGTCAGCATCTCTGATGGCATCTTGACCATCTCTGGCACCTTGTCCAGTGGTGATGAGACTGAAGTTAACAACTGGCACATTCAAGAATGTTACTGGGGTGAGTTTCGGCGAACCCTAGCTCTTCCAGTCGCAGTCAAGGAAGAGGGTGTAAAAGCAGAACTAAAAGACGGCGTATTGACAATTACCTTTGAAAAAGTAAAACAAGAAAAAGCTAAGAAGATTCAAGTTCTGTAATCAATCACTGATCTCTACTAAAAACACCAGTCGCAATGACTGGTGTTTTTGAAGTTATAGCTAATTGTCCTAGTTACCGGTAACCTTATTGACCACAAAGTTAACGATAGCGTAGGCAAAGATAGCAATCAACAGACCGATCAAAGAGTACATGATGGTATTCTTAGCAGATGTCACCTTGGCACTATCACCATTTGATGTGGTGTATTTAAAACCACCAAGGATCAACATAAACACAGAGACAATCGCAATGGCCATCAATGCAAAGTTGATTGACTTTGAGATGATGTCATCAACGTTAGCACTAGCACCAGTGTTGGCGTTTTGAACCTTGTTCAAACCTTCTCGAACCTGGGCAAATGCGTTATCGCCAGACGCCAAAAATACGACACCCATAACCAACATAGGAAGGGCAAACGCGCCGGCTATTTTAATAATGGTTTTTTTCATGAATTTCGTTTCCTTTCCTTGGGAAATTGATTGTTATTTTACTTCATTATACCATATTTTACGGTCTGTCTATACTGTGTTGGGCTCTATTTATTTACCAATGATGCGAAGAAATACATAATCAACGATAGCATACGCAAGGGCAGAGATAATCACACCGATGATGGCGTACATGATGGTATTCTTAGCAGAGCTTAGCTTGGCACTGTCACCGTTTGATGTAGTATATTTTAACCCACCAATAATAACCATCACAACCGATACAATACCAGAGATAATCAGCAGATATCTGATGACTGTTTTGATGACAGGATCAACTGATTCACTACTGTTAGCACAAACAATGTTATTTGGATCGGTACTACATGCATCATAAATACCAACCGCTGAAGCAGCTTGTGACAGCAAAAAACCACCGACTATGGCGAGAGCCAGAGTAGCGGTAATAGTTACGATTTTTTTCATTAGTTAAACCTCCCTGCGACATAATTTGTAATAACAAAAGCACACCATACTACAATCAAGCCGACCACCGAATAGATGATACCGTTTTTAGCTTTCGAGGCTTTGCCTGGATCACCAGCGGATACACTATACATGATGCCATAGATGATGATGGAAATGATAGCTACGACCGCTGAAATAGCAAACACCAGGTTCGCTATACTTTGTAATGCCACCTTATCATCTTTACGATCAGGAATTCCTACGTCACTTGGGGAACCTAGTTGGCTAACAATTTGAACGATAAACTTTTCCATAGTTACAATAATGCTCCTGATACCCAGTTTACTACACCTACTGAGGCGATAGCTATAACTAATCCAATAATGGCGTTAAAAACCGTTTTTCGTCCACGAGCCGCCCGATCTGGCGATCCTGAGCTGGTGATAAATAGGAAACCGCCGTATATGATATATCCTGCTGCAATATAACCTGTGATTTGGAATAAATCTTCAATAAGGTTTAAGGCAATTTGCCAGATATATGGGCCAAAACCACCAGCCTCACTCGGACTCTTTAAGTCACACGAATCACCAGATGTTAAGTTATAAAACCAAGGTTTTAGAGTTATAACACGACCACGCTCATCACAAACACCAGCCAAGGCGGGTTGTGTACTGACAAACGCCATGCCAAAACTGCCCGTAACTATCAAAGTCAGTGCTATAATTGCTCGCTTGATCATGAGAATACTCCTCCTGGAATTAAGAATTGAGTCAGCGTGACAAAGAAGGCGTATAGCAGCAACCCTATCACAACATTGATCCAGATCTCGCGAGCTTTTTTGATGTTTTCTGGCTTATCTCCAGATGATGAAAATAGTATCCCGCCATAAACTACCGCACCAACAGCCGTGACACCTACGCCCATGGTTAAAATTTTTACTGCCTGTTTAACAATGTCAAAAATAGCCTCTTTACCACTCTTACCGCCACACTCTATAGTTGAGGTAGGAACACCAGCACATTTACTTGAGTCTGCTTCCTCGGCAAACACTGGAGTCGAGACAACAAAACCGACTAGTAAAGCTACAGCAATGATGGTTTTTGTAAAGAAATTTCTGTTTACCATTGAATTGTTCTACCAATATTAGGTTGATATGTGACTAATTGTAAGATATTGTCGCTCAAAATGCAAACAGCATTTCACCTGGTAGCTCTTGAATATTAGGGAAGTCTTTGGTATTATGAGCTAGTTGACATGCGCTCGTAGTGAAGTTGGTCCATCACGCCTCCCTGTCACGGAGGAGATCGCCGGTTCGAATCCGGTCGGGCGCGCCACAGACACCCAAGCGACGGGGTGTTTTTATTTTGCTGATTTTCATACTTGTATTTTCATATACTTTGTGTTATAATCACGCCATATCGATTGTAGATATAGTGTGTAACTAACCTGGTAGTAAACCAGAGAAAGAATCCCAAGCGTTATGAACGAGCGTAACCCAAGCGATTCAAAAAATACATTAAACCGCCGAAGGTTCATGGAGCTTTTTGCGGTCGGCGCTGGAACAATGGCTGTAGCAGCCTGTGGTAACAAGGAAAATCCTACAGAGCCAACATCAGGACAACTGCCTGAACATGTAGAAAGCAGTGGTAATACTCCTTCACCAGAAGAGTCTCCAACTCCCGAGGTGAGCTTTCAGAGTTTAGAATCTAGTGAATTCAACTCAGAAGTTGAATTGTTCCAAAGATATTTTGAAAGCAATATACCAGACAAGGACAAATTTAAAGCATCCTTGTGTATACCAGAACGTATCTTTTCAGACCCTGCAGAAATGTTAAAAGCCTTTGGTACTGTTTTTGAGACGGTAACCAATGTGTTTACATATAGAGAAGATGAGGAAAATAAGGGGGTTATTCCCGTATCTGAGGTTGAGAAAGTATGGAAGGCTAATGAATTTGGCCGATCTACTACAAAGAAGCCTCGTCTCATAATGGCTGAAGAGTTGGTTGATTTCTTTTTGGAAGAGTATTGTGTTGACACGATACTCAAAAAACCAGGTGTATATCCAGACGGGAATCCAGAACCACTAAATTCTACTGATCTTCGTAAATGGTTAATAAATATCGTGAATGCACAACTTTCTCTCCAGAGAGAACCTGAAGGAAGGGGGAGCGCATATTCTGTTGTTTCGCCAGCAAATCCAGATAGGATTTTGAGAGATATTAAGGTTGAGGGGCTCGAAGCTGAAAAGCAAAGTTATGCAGGCTCCAGTCTTTTTATGAAAAATGTCACTCTACGCCCAGACACTAACTATAATGAGCTAAGTCCAGTCCTTAAAGAGGAAAATGGCATCAGCAAGGGCGATTTGGACCAGGTTTTAGGTGAATCCAGTAATGGTCTCAAATTTGAAAAAGTTTCCTTTACTAAATCTGAAACCAACCCTGGAACAGCAGTGTTGTCTGAACTTACCTTTTACGTACCAAGATCAGACACATATACAAAACTACACCAGGACTAATAAGCATTTGCTATTTTGGGACATATACACTACAATTTGTAGTGTATATGTTTTTTTCTGAAAGGGCATCAAAACATGAGTAAAAAGAGAGGGTTGATAGTAATCTCCACACTAGTGGTGGCACTTATATCGGCAGTGCTACTTGCTCCGCAGGCAGAAGCTGCGAAAAACTTAACCCTGAAACAAAAAGTTGAGTCGACACTACTTTACGCTAATTTGATGAAGCGTGGCACCAACGATTGGACATGTATGACCGATTTCGAGGGGATGCGGTATAGAAACACGACAAGCACCGACTCTAACTGGGCGCCATCTAACGGTGATAATGAGGAGCGTGCAAATACCTTTGTGGGAAAAAATACTAAAGGCGGTATTAAATCCTACTCAGGCGTCGACCCCATCACAAAACAAATCGGTGGAGATCTCAGCTGTGCTAGCCTCCTAAAAGCGGGGATTGATATTTGGGAGGGCTCTTCTAAATATGCTGACTTCTACCGGCATATGGGTGGTAAATTTTTTATTGATCAAACCAAAGCTGGCTGGGTATTTCGAAATTGGGAAAGATGTAAAAAGTATGAATGGAATTCCTGGGGTCGTTTTACACAAAATGTTAACGACTTACGGAGTGTATCAAAACCAAATTATTTTACTTCATACACTGTTTACTATTCTAGTAGTAATTTAGCTCCTGACGAAAATCCTCCGGGTGGTTGTGCACCAAAAAAGGGTGGCGCGGCCATTAAAGAACGTTTCAAAGACGGTATCAAAAATGCCACCGGCAGCCTACCTTCTATAGCTTCAGGCAGCGCCGAACAATGGTATATGTATTCAAAAACATTTACTAGTTCTGCTAGCGGTTGTTCTGCTAGCGGTGATAAATCTCTCAAGGAAATCCCTAAAGAAAATCCAGATAGCTCGGGGTATTATTACTACAAAATTCCATTTACCAGTACAGGTGGCAAAACCGCCGACATGATTTATAAGACTTCCAAGGGTAATGAAAAAGTCTGGTTGGCAGCAACCGACGACACTGAGGGAGGATTAGTCGAAGTAAGCTGTAGCGATATCGGTTCTTGGCTCCAAAACAACAGGGGTGCTTTTGATAAGTTTGCCAAATATGCGTCTGAACATAAAGATGAACAGAAGGAACTTTCCGTAGGGGATACTCCGGAGCAAAGCGCTGACGCTACAGCCCAGTCGACCGAGGGGGCAGGAGAAGAAAAAGAGGAAAAAACGTGTACTAGTGAGCTAACGGGTATAGGATGGTTTATCTGCCCAGTTATTGACAAACTGGCTGACTTTGCCGACTCGGTCTGGGGGATGTTAGAAGAATATTTAGTTACAAGTCCCTTGCAGGCAACAGGAAATACATATGATGCTTGGAAAACTATGCGAGACCTTGCTAATGTCTTGTTAGCACTGGTATTTATCTTGATTATTATCTCACAAGTATCGAATGTCGGTATCTCTAACTACGGTATCAAGAAAATGCTACCTCGTTTCATCATCGCTGCGGTTGCAGTGAATATATCCTACTTTGTTATCCAAGTCATCGTTGATACCGCAAACATCCTTGGTAGTACTCTGCTAGGAATCATTACAGCTCCGATACAAAATATGAGTTACAAAGATGTTGGTTGGGGCGCCTTATTGACGGCAATTTTAGCGGGTGGTGGCACAGTGACTGGAGCAACAATAGTCGGTGGAGCAATTGCGGCCTCAGTTTTCGGGATTGGAACTATGTTTATGTTTGTACTGATGGCAATCGTTCCGGGTGTGATCGGCATCGTCTCAGGTTTATTGGCATTGGTATTTCGATCAGCGGTGATACCAGTCCTCGCCATCTTGGCTCCACTGGCGTTTGCGGCCTGGATTTTGCCAAATACTCAAAGTGTCTTTGACAAATGGAAGAAGGTCTTCACTGGTATGGTATTCCTCTATCCTTTGGCAGCAGTGTATTATGGTGGATTAAAATTATTAGCTTTTAGTGCCCTTATAAACAAAGATGCTGAAGTGATACAACAACTAATGGCTTTAGCTCTCTTGTTTGTTGGTACCTTCGTCATCCTCGGTATGGCACTGAAATCCAATGCCATTATCGGCAACCTGATGGGGCGGGCCAGCGGGCTCTTGAACAAAGCATCAGCGCCTGCACTCAACGCAGGAAACAAGTTTGCCAAGCGCAGGGCAAATATGAAGCGTAGTGAATTTATGGCTAGAGATTTTAGCGATAGTCCAATTAGAAGACGACTACAGGGAGGTTTACGAGGATTAAAGCGACGATCACTCGACAGGGAAACCCGAGCAGCCCTAGCAGAACAGAGCGAACAGCAGCGCTACCGAGCAGGGCTGGCTGAAGCTTCTGGCGGAGATTTGGAGAAGCGCTTAGGATTTGCTGCTGCCACTACCGGTGGTCAGGAATATATTCATAAACTATCTCAAGAAGCTGCAGCCAAAAAATTGCGGTTTGAATATAACAGTAACGCAGTTGAGGCTTTACAGTCAGATGACAAATACGTTCAGGCGGCGGCGGCGGAAAAACTGTCTCAACAAGGCGCTTGGGGAACAGGACAGTTGCGTAAATATCTAGAAGAAGGTGGTAAAATTACCAGTATCGAGATGGGAGATGCTCTCACTAATGTCAAGAAATATGATGCCGGAGTAGCCGCTGCCGGAGTAGCCGGTTTTGATGCAATAGGTAAAGGACAGCAAGCTTATGGTGTTAGTCGAGATGAGCTAGCCCAAATGACGAGTAAAGCATTTGAGAACCTTTCTGTAGATAACTTATCTACTCAGAGCGCAGAGGCTCTTGTTAATGCTTACGACAAGGGAGGTTTAGCAAAGAGTAGGGCTGCCGAGGTGTCCGACAGTTCACGATACATGGGTCAAGCTAATGGTAAGACCGCACCAGTATTTGAAGCCTTGGGTCAAAAAGGAGAAAAAGGTCAAACTAATCTTAAGGCAGCAATTGACACAATAAAGTCCAATATGGCTAGTTCGCCATCTGTACCACCATTGCAGCAAAATCAAGCTCCACAGGGCGTGGCACAGCCAACACCTTCTCAAGCACCGAGCATGACTCCTGATCGCTACTACGCCATCAAAGAACAGGCACGAGGAGCAGAAGCTCCAAAACCAGATTCATTGTCCTCATCTTCAGGTGGTCAAACACAGGCTCCAGCTCCACAGGTTAACGTTACTGTGCAGGTAGACAGATCTTCTGATCCGACGAGTGCTACCAGTATCCCACCGAGCTATATTGACCAGGGTGGTACCAGTGGCACTGGACGGTCACAACACCGACGCAACCGACCGCCTACTGCGTTTGGCCGATAGATTCATATAGTTGACTTTTGCGCGAAAAAATGCTACCATTTACAGTAATGGAGTGGTTGAAAATGCGAGTGCGTCCGCAAATACGTCGGTCGCAGTGGTTTGCCATACTGACTATTGGTATTTTTGTCGGGTTTTTTAGTGGTATACTCATCAACTCTACTTCGGTCTATGCCGCTGAAGCCCAGTGGAAAAGCGATTCCCTGGTCGTTGACGGTAAAACACTCAAACCAGTTAACGACACAGCTCGTAAAAAACTGCTTGGTCGTGACAGTAAAGACTGGGTCTACGAGGCTACCGAAGGTAATCAGTCAACCGTAGTATTTTTCGCTGGAAATAGCAATCCACGAACTGCTACTACCGCGAAATATGTTAAATACACTCTAAACGGCAGCACACCAACACAGGCAGGCGAACCAGAAGACATTGAAGTTAAACAAGACAGTAACCCTAGTGAGTCAGAATGTGATGTGAGAGGGGGAACGGGTTGGTTTATTTGCCCAATCTCTAATGGGATCGCCTCAGGAATTGATGAAGTGTATACCTGGATTTCCGACCTGATGACTACACCAGCGATAGACAGCTCCAACAATAGCTCTGGGGTAAAGGTCGCCTGGGATATCATGCGAAACATCGCCAATGCAGCGTTCATCGTCGCCTTTTTGATCGTTATTTATTCACAGCTCACCTCAGTTGGCATTAGTAACTACGGTATCAAAAAACTAGTTCCACGAGTGGTTATTGCCGCAATTTTAGTTAACCTGTCTTTCATCATCTGTGCTGCGATGATCGATCTGTCGAATATCTTTGGTGTCGCCCTACAAGATATGTTCAACGAAATTCGTTCTCAGGTGTCAGCAAATGGTGCGTTTAATGGTGCTCCACTACCAACCTGGAGTGACTTGGTGGCTATGGTTCTGTCTGGTGGCGCAGCAACAGCAGGGGTCTATGGCGCGCTGGCAGTAACTGGCGGGTCATTAGCTTCAGCCGCTTACTGGTTACTGCCTATCATCGCTAGTATCTTATTAGCCCTGACGGTCGTCTTTATCATCTTGGCAACTCGACAGGCACTACTGATCATTCTGACGGTCATATCACCGCTGGCTTTCGTGTGCTATCTGTTACCAGGCACCGAAAAGTTCTTCGAAAAGTGGCGAAACTTAATGTTCACCTTGGTGATATTTTTCCCAGCATTTTCAGTGGTATTTGGTGGCGCGCAGCTGGCAGGATTAATCATCTTACAAAACGCCAATTCATGGATCATGGTGATTTTAGGACTGGCAGTTCAAGTTTCAGCCCTAGCCATCGCACCACTGGTGTTCAAGCTGAGCGGCGGTGTACTGGGCCGAGTAGCTGGTATCGTCAACAATAAGAACCGCGGCGTTATCGATAGAACTAAAAACTGGTCACGTGACCGCAGTCAATTGGCGGCTCATAAAAATTCGCTAGGTAGAGCTGACGACGAACTGAGCAAATTCAGTGGCATCCGCAAAATGGGGCGCTGGGCTAATTACCGCTCGCGTAAGTTCAAAACTCGTTCAGAAGCCTACCAAAAACGGGCTGACGCAGCCTACAAGCTTTCCCGCGCTAACCAAATTGCTGACATTGAGTCGCGAGCTGCCGCTGACCAATTGTCGCTAGCTGATGTCACGACCGCAAACGCTTATGAGGAGATGAAAGTTGAGGGTACACCAACACCAGCCAATCTGAAAAAGAGAGCTGCCCGCCGCTATGAAACACTACAGGAAGAAACTCAACGAGAAGCACGCAGTATTGCGATTCAAGGGCTGCGAAAAAACAGTATTCAGCGTGTTAATGATTACATCTTAGCAAACGATCTAGCCAACCAGGAGGAGTTGCGAGCCCAAGCAGGTTCAGTGGAAAATATGTACTTTGGCAACGATCGTGGTTCACAACGTGTATGGTCAACCGCACGTAGTACCATCACTAAGGCTAATAAGGAATCGATTGAGAACGCTATGACTATCTTGAATGCTATGAATGTCAGCAATGATGATATGGTGGAATTGGCAAACGGTGTCAGTCGACGCGGCTTGACAGTCACTGATGATATCCGCTACGCAGCGATTCACCACGTGTTGGGTGGTAAAGACGCTGTGGCTATCCAAAGCTTGCTACAAAAAACTGACTTCGGTGCGCTTAATGACGACTTTGCACAAGAATACGGTGACGCGCTGCTGTCCAACTCTGCTAAACCAGCTTGGTTAGGTGGTGCAGCTGCAGCGGCTATCAAGGCCAACAATGTTAATATGAACGGCCCAGACTACATGAGGAAACTTATGCTCGATAACCTTAATATCGGTGGTTTGTCGACCGAAGCAATTGTCGGTTCAGACTTGGCTTACCTAAAGCCACTAAAGGAAGCGTTGAGCGACCAAAGCTTTGTCTCGCAAATCAATGAAGCTGGTCTGGATACGTTGCGCAAGAACCTTGTTTTGGCACAAACCGATCCTCGGTTTAGTAGTCGAATTGGTAAAACTGGTAATACAATTCGAGAGATATCTCTTTCTCTAGGGATTAAGCCTGAGGATTTAACTAGTTAAGCTATCTTTGCTATACTAGTAGCATATGGCTGTGTATAGAGTGCCCCAGGATGTGGAAGCAGAAGACAAGCTGCTTGGGCCATTCAGTTTTAAGCAATTTGTGTTTCTCATCATCGCGGTGGGCTTTTTTGGTATAGCGTGGGCGCTAGGAGTCGCCTTGTTACCATTAGCAATCATTCCTTTGCCATTTGGGGTGTTTTTCACCGTATTAGCGTTGCCACTACGTAAGGAACAGCCGATGGAAATATATATTGCGGCAGTGATATCATTTTTCTTAAAACCGCGCGTGCGGCTCTGGGAGCCAGACGGAGTAGAGACGCTGATAGAAGTGGTGGCACCAAAAACTAAGGAAGAGAACCTGAGTAAGAATTATGATCAACGAGAGATCCAGCGACGATTATCATATCTGGCAAATATCGTTGACACACACGGCTGGTCAGTCCGCGGCGTCGGCAACCCGGAGGCAACGGGTAATTTAGATACCGCCAGTTCACTACAGGCTGATTTCTATAATACCGCTGTCCAGGCAGAGGAAGATATTTTGGATCGGGGTAACACTACTTCACGACAAATTGCTGATATGATCGCCGAGACAGACCAACAGCGGCGAGAACAACTGATGCAGCGCATGCAAAAACCTCAAACACCAACGGCACAACAGCCAACTCAGCCAGCAGTTTTCATGGCAGCTCAAGAAGACACACCAAAACTAACCGTTAACCCGTACCCCCACATGCGTCAAGGTGTCCTGTCTCCGGCAGGGGAACGATCTACCGTCGCGCCACCAACCGACCAAAATCAACCTATACAACGGCCTGTTGACCCTGGTATAATAGATTTGGCAAATAATCATTCCGATCTTTCCATAGCGACTCTACAAAAAGAAGCAGATCGGATACATAAACGCTCAGAGGAAGCAGCTGAGGAGGAAGTAGTGATTTCACTACGTTAGGTGGGAAATGCAACCAGATAATCAACAACCGTATCAGTTACCATCCAACCCGACGACACCGCCGGTCGTTTCTGGACAGCCTAGTCAACCATTACCGCCACAACCACAGCAGTCACAACCCGGTCAGCCAGCGTTGCCAATGCAGCCTGGTATAACTCAGCCAGGTCAGCCAGCTCCAAATCTACAGAGTCCACCAGCGCCTAAAGACAAAAAGAGCGCCATCAGTACACAAAATACGTTATTGTTTTCAGAGATGCGCGAAAACATGATTATCATGAGTGATGGTAGTTTTCGTGCGGTGATAGAATGTCAGTCCATCAACTTTGATTTAATGAGTACTCGTGAGCGAGAGGCCATCGAATTTAGCTATCAAAACCTACTCAACTCACTCTATTTTCCAGTTCAGATCCTAGTACGATCACAGCGTGTCGATATCGGTCCATACCTTGATCGATTGTCGCGCATTCGACGCTCTCAAGACAATATGTTACTTAATGTGTTGATGGATGACTATATGAACTTCATAGAGGTGCTGTCGCAAGAGGCAAACATTATGGATAAGCGATTTTTCATCGTGGTGCCATATTTCCCTGGTGGCGATGTCAATGCTATGAAGCAGCAAGCAAAAGGTCTGTTTGATAGCTTCTTTAGTGGTAAAAAGGAAACATTGATCACTAGAATCGATCAACCAATGTATGAAAAAGCAAAAGATGAAATCAAAAACCGCATCGATACGGTGATGAACGGTCTGTTTGCTATGGGCGTGAAGAGTTTGCAACTCAACACCAGGCAACTTGGAGAATTGTTCTATATTTCCTACAATCCTGACACCGCAGCACGTCAGCCATTAGTACGCAACCCAAATGATCTGACGACGACTTACATCCGCAAGGGAAATGGTGAATCGCCATATGGAGGAGATTTCTAATGGCTAAGAAAAAACTAGACGCCATCGATATCGCCGCTCAACAGCGTGCTCGCGAACAAGCCGAAGTCGAGCAAGCCTTCTTGACCGGTGTGAGAACTTTGCGCGATTTTATCGCCCCAAGTAGTGTGGAAATTCAAGCGAGCTATTTCCGACTGGGCGCCAAGTATGGTCGCACCATCTACGTCTATGGTTATCCTCGTGAAATTTACACTGGTTGGTTGAGCTCAGTGATTAATATCGACGAGGTGCTAGATATCAGTATGTTTATCTACCCAGTTGATACGCAAGTGGTGCTGAACAATTTGCGTAAAAAGGTGACTCAGCTGGAAGCTAGTATGAATATCAACGCAGAGAAGGGGCGTGTGCGTGACCCGGCCATGGAAGCTGCCTTGCAGGACGCCGAAGAGCTGCGTAACCAGCTGCAGATTGGGTCAGAAAAATTCTTCCGTTACGGACTATATGTGACGATTTACGCCGACAGCCTTGATGAGCTGAACTTTATTCAACACAAAATTGAAACTATCTTTGGTCAGCAGCTTATCTTTAGTAAAGTGGCGTCAAACCAGCAAGAACAGGGATTAAACAGTACTATCCCTCAGTTGATGGATCAATTACAAATCCGCCGCAACATGAACACTGGTGCTATCTCTACCAGCTTCCCATTCACCTCTGCTGACCTAACCGACGGTAAGGGTGTGTTGTACGGCATCAATATGCATAACAATGGTTTGGTGATCTTTGACCGATTTTCTCTAGAAAATGCCAACATGGTGGTGTTTGCAAAGTCTGGTGCTGGTAAGTCATTTACCGTGAAACTGGAAGCGCTGCGTAGTATGATGATTGGTGCTGACATCGTTATCATCGACCCGGAAAATGAGTATCAAAAGCTATGTGACGCCGTGGGTGGTAGTCATATACGCTTGAGTTTGAATAGCGACACGCGCATCAATCCATTTGATCTGCCACGAGTGATTGACACCGAAGAAGCAGACGACGCGTTACGCGCCAACTTGGTGACGCTGCACGGTTTGTTACGCCAAATGCTGGGTGGTTCAGTGGCTGGCTCAATTGGACTGACCGCGGCAGAGGAAGCAGATATCGACCAGGCATTGATCGACACCTACGCTCGTGTTGGTATCACATCAGATCCATTGACCCACAATTCAACACCGCCAACCATTCATGATTTGTATGATACATTGCTGCACATGGGTGGCACTGGTCCACAGTTAGCACAGCGTCTGCGTAAATTTACCTCAGGTACCTTTGCTGGTATTTTCAGTCAGCAGAGTAATATCGATATCAATAACGCCATGGTGGTCTTTAATATCCGAGACCTAGAAGACGAACTGCGCCCAACGGCTATGTATATTGTACTAAATCACATCTGGAACATCACTCGAACTGACCAGAAGAAACGTATGTTGATCGTTGACGAGGCATGGCAATTGATGAAATATGAAGACTCAGCTAGCTTCTTATTTAGCCTGGCAAAGCGAGCCCGAAAATATCAACTAGGACTCACCACCATCACCCAGGACGTCGAGGATTTTGTGGGCAGTAAAATGGGCCGCGCTATCGTCGCCAACTCATCCATGCAG
>CAUQVC010000004.1:0-35806 GCA_963521715.1 uncultured Candidatus Saccharibacteria bacterium
CGCGCTGGACACGGTGGACGCCGCCTTCAAATTTCAATTTGGCGTATGGCGCGTCGCCCTTGACCATGAAGATAACTTCTTTATACCCGCCTGAGTCGTTGGCAGATTCGCTGACGAGCTCAGTTTTGTAGCCATTAGCTTCGCACCAACGCAGATACATGCGGTACAGTTCCGCTGCAAACAGCGAGGCTTCGTCGCCGCCAGCACCAGCACGGATTTCTATGATGATGTTTTTCTCGTCATTTGGATCCTTTGGGGTTAACAAGATGAATAGTTCTTCTTCTAGCTCTGTCAGGCGTGCTTCAGTTTCAGTGATTTCGGCTTTTGCTAGTTCCGCAATCTCATCGCCGCCAGTAGCCAATTGTCGTGCTTCTTCTAAATTTTTTGTCAGTTGCTGACGCTCCTTGGCTTTTGCTATCAAGGTTTCCAGCTCTGAAAAACGTTTATTCTTGGCGGTAAACTCTGGATCGCTATATGCAGTTGGTTGTGCTAAAAAATCTGCCAAGATTTGTCTCTCGGCAACTAATTCGTCTAGGTGTAACGCAATTTGTGTCATATGAGTTGTATTATAGCACAGAAACCCCAGGGCGTATATTGACAATAGTAGCATTTGTGTGTATAATATGCGTGACATGGTTAAGCTTAAAAACATGATTCCTGCACGACTGCGCAGAGTCGGGCAAGCCAGTCCGGGCAGAGAGCCTGTATATGACCAAAATCAGGTGATGTACAATCTGTATGAGAAGGGCTCCGTTGCCGTTCATCCACTCGAGCCGTTTGAAGAGGTATCTTCAGAAGAGATATCACATCGGATGGAAATAGACCACTGTGTGAAGCGAGCACCTACGTTGGCGGAGCTGATGAGCGATAGGGAGCATGGCAGGGAAAACGATGTGCATAGTGTGATCGGTAGGCGGGCTTTGCTTTCGCGTGAGGTTGATGCCTTGACCCGAGCAGATTTTTCAGTGCAAACGGAGCAACAGACAATTTCGGCATTGTTTTCTGGGTTGTGTGCGCGAAGTGATGATTTGGCGCGTACCTCACGATTGTCTAAAATCCGGAATCATCTCAACTATGTTGGTGAGCCGGAGCTCATGGAGGCGGCGCACGGAATCGCGACATATTGGAAGCATCGGTTGGATACGCATCTTGATAAAGCATTGTTTGTGATGCTGGGCGAAATTGGTAACATGGAACGTGCTGACTATGCCGCCCCAGAAGGAAAAATAAAAAGTGACGAATATTTCATGGAGTTGATCATGAGGGAGTTTTCTGATGATGAGTTGACCCAATATGCTGATAGGCTGCTCATCGATGAGGGGGAATTGGTGAACTTGCCTAAAGAAAATGTTGATATCATCATGCTGGACGACTGGACAAGTAGTGGTATAGAAATCGCGGAACAGCAACAGTGTTTCTTGAGGCGACATCCGGACTTGAGGGACCATATAGAAGTTCAACTAGCGATTGCCAATGAAGAAAGGTTGAAAGTGGGCTTCCGTATGAATGGGGGGCAGTATGTGCCAGTTCGCTCCTACTACTCGGCAAATAGTTCATCCGAGCTTTTTAGTACGTATATTGCAGGGTCACATTCGTCAGACTACTCGTTGGCGTTTGATATTAGTTCTCTACTTAGAACAGAGGATACGATGCCACCAGGCGTGCAAGTTGCGCGACCATATCACCGAGACGACTATCAGACGACCTTTCGCCAGCGTTTACAGTACGCTAGGTCACGTGACTCAAACGTGATTAAATAGATATATGGCATTTTCAACATGGCGCGAGTTTGTTGAAGCTGAGGCTCAGCAGCCGTATTTTCGAGTGTTGATGAATCGGGTGGACGCTGAGCGCGATCAGTACGAGGTATACCCAGCACGGCAAGATATGTTTTCTTGTTTTGCAGCTTGTCCCCTGGAGGCGGTTAAAGTGGTAATTATTGGGCAAGATCCCTATCACGGTCCAGGTCAGGCACATGGCATGAGTTTTTCGGTTAAACCAGGAGTTAAATTACCGCCAAGTTTGCAGAATATCTTTAAGGAACTGGTTGACGATCTTGGGGTGGATATGCCGACTAGTGGTTTTTTGGAGCCATGGGGTAAACAAGGCGTATTGCTGATGAATACTAGCTGGAGTGTTAGGCGAGGTCAGGCTGGTAGTCATGCAAACTATGGCTGGATGGAGTTCTCCCAGCGATTACTGGCA
This sequence comes from uncultured Candidatus Saccharibacteria bacterium, assembly GCA_963521715.1. Taxonomy (GTDB): domain Bacteria; phylum Patescibacteriota; class Saccharimonadia; order Saccharimonadales; family Saccharimonadaceae; genus Nanosynbacter. The sequence goes on from CAUQVC010000004.1 coordinate 2,206, forward strand.
ATGTTAAATGATTATGACCGGTCGCTGGTATTTATACTGTGGGGAGCGCATGCGCAAAAGGTTGGGCAGGTGATCACAGATAGCCGTCACCTGAAGATTAGCAGTGCTCATCCATCGCCGTTTTCTGCGAATCGGGGATTTTTTGGCAGTAAACCATTTTCGCGTGCGAATGATTTTCTGGTGCGGAATGGTCGTGGGGCAATCGACTGGAGGCTGCCTTGATTGACAAATAAGGATATTATGTGGTATAATAATCCGCATGGAACATTCAATTGACACTGTCAAACAAACACCAGATATCTTACCGCTGTCATCTGTCACCAAAACGTACAGATTGCCCGAGGGGATGTCACTCGGACCAGATGAATCGGTCAAAGTGAAAGGATTTATAGCTCGGGGAAGAATTGATGGAAAGTCGGCTGTCTTGGCTTTGGATGACTCGGGAGAGAATGATACTCAGGGCTCAGTGCTTCAGTCTCATCTTGAGGGTGTAATTTTTGGAGATTTTTCATTCATGCGATCGGCATATTATAACCACATTGCTCAGCGTCAGGGCATGACGACACCGAATATACTCAAAGTGTCAGAAGATGACCAAGAATCGCTGAAGCTGACCGGTTTGTCCATGGTGTCGGCAACTGGATCTTTGAAAATGATAGAACAGAAACAGGATTCCCCTGCGGGATTGGTTGTTTCAAGGGGCGACGAACTGAAGGAAGTGGCTGATATTGAACATAGGGCAGAAGAGATTGGTCTCTACTCTCGAGCAACTGTACAATTTCCTGGAGATGAGCAGGGGGAGAAAGAAGACTGTATCATATTAACAGATGCGGTCGGTAATCGAATCATTATGCCGTCTCAAGAGAAGGCAACAGACCTGTTAGAGCGTTTGTTTGGCTATCAAGAAGCCGAGGAGCAGTTGTTTGATGCTGAAGTGGCGTTGTCAGGTATGTCCAATAATCAGAAAATTGACTAGCGTAACAAAAACCGCCCCAGTAATAAGGCGGTTCTTTTAAGGCGTCATACTCTGCTATTTACTAGACTTTTTAGCCTTTTTGTCTGATTTTGGAGCATCAGTTTTTGCAGCTTTGTTGGCTGCGGCTTTTTTGGCTTTATTTGCCAAGGCTGCTTTGCGAGCCTCAGCTGCTGCCTGGCGCGCCTTAAAGCGGTCAACACGACCTTCGGTGTCGATAATCTTTTCTTCACCAGTAAAGAATGGGTGCGAAGCCGACGAAATGTGGACTTTAACGAGAGGGTAGGTGTTACCGTCTTCCCATTTGATGGTGTCTGTTGTCTGCGCCGTTGACTGAGTCAAGAACGCGAAGCCCGCTTGATCGTCGCTAAATACGACAGGGCGATAGTTCTGTGGGTGAATACTGCTTTTCATAACCGTTCAATTGTATACAATTTACCCTAGAATGTCAAAAGGAGTTGTCTCAAGAGTCGAATAGTGGTATAATTAACGGGTAACTAATTTTAATGACACAATCCGTTTCACACTCCATAATCGTGAGCGGATGAGGCAAAAGGAGAAAGAAATGTCTGTAGCAGTAGACATTAAGGCTTTGCTGGAGTCAGGTGTTCACTTTGGACACAAAACCAGCCGCTGGCACCCAAAGATGGCGCCATATATTCACAGTAAGCGTCAGGACAGTCACATCATTGACTTGGTCAAGACTGTTGAAGCGTTGGATAAGGCGTTGCCAGAATTGACAAAAATCGCAGCGTCAGGCCGCAAAGTACTGTTTGTTGGCACGAAAAAGCAAGCCAAAGACGTGGTGCGTCAGGCTGCTAAAAAGATTAACCAGCCATATGTAGTTGAACGCTGGATCGGTGGTATGTTGACCAACGGTGCGACGATTACTCAGCAGATCAAAAAGCTGAAGAATTTGGAAAAGCGCATGGCGTCAGGTGACCTGGAAAAGCGCTACAACAAGTTGGAAGTGCAGCGTTTCCAAGAGGAAATCGATAGCTTGAACGTTAAATATGGCGGTATCAAAGACCTGATGGGCAAGCCGGGCGCAGTGGTCGTGGTTGATGCTTTGACTGACGCAAATGCAGTGCGTGAAGCTCAGACATTGGGTGTGCCGGTATTTGCTATTGTTGATACCAATATCAATCCAACTGGCATCGACTACGTCATCCCTGGTAACGACGACGCTATCAAAGGTATCCAATTGCTGTTAGATTACTTTACCGAAGCTGTTGCTGAAGGTGCGGGTAGCGTGAAAACTGAAGAAAAACCGGTGAAAAAAGAGGAGAAATAGGATGGGCGTTTCTGTTGACGACATTAAAAAACTGCGCGAATTGACTGGCGTAGGTTTGACCGACGCAAAGAAGGCATTGGTTGAAGCTGACGGTGATTTTGACAAGGCGCTGGAGGAAATGCGCAAAAAAGGCTTGACTAAGGCTGAGAAAAAAGGCGACCGTGAAGCACGTGAAGGCTTGATTGAGAGCTATGTTCACTCTGGCCGAATCGGCGTGATTGTCGAGGTTAACTGTGAGACTGACTTTGTGGCGCGCTTGGACGACTTCAAAACCTTGGCGCACGAAATTGCTATGCAGATTGCCGCGATGAACCCAAAGTATGCTTCTACAGAAGATATTCCAGCTGAAGAGATGGAGCGGGTGAAGGCTGAGTTGATGGCGAGCGAGACACTAGCAAGCAAGCCTGAAGAGATGCGCGAGAAGATCGTGACTGGTCAGTTGAATAAACACTTTGCTGAGCAAGTATTGATGAGTCAGGCGTACATTTTGGACGACTCTAAGACGGTTGAGCAGCACATCAAAGAGGCAATCGCTAAATTGGGTGAGAACATTGTAGTCCGCCAATTTAAGCGAATTGAGCTGGGCGTCAGCGAATAACCTCTATATACAGAAAGGAAATCGGTTACAGCAATGTAGCCGATTTTTGATTTTGTCAATAGTTGCCATAAGTATATTGACATAATAGCAAATCTATGCTATTATGAGAGCATATTACATCAATATACACAAAAAGGAAAACTATGAATAAAAACATGAATGCAGCTCCGGCGTTCCCAGACCTTAATAATACAGTTCCTGATGGCTGGGCTAACCTATCAAGTGGGCTGGCTGTTCCAGAGAGTGCAGCTGCTGCATTCCCGAGCATTAATAAAGAGCCTAATGACTGGAATGAACTGGGAAATGGACTACTTGTTCCGGAAAGCGCAGCAAAAGGTGGCGCTGAAAATGGCATGATGACGCGCGATGAGCGCATCACTGACGGCCAAGAGAGATTTAACGCCTTGAAGACCCGGGCTCAAGAAGGCTTGAGCAAGATGATGCAAGGTCTTAAAGACCGTTTTTATATCGGCATTAGCCGGGGTGCTGAGTTACCTGGTCAAATTGCCACTGGTGCTGAGATGGTACGAGAGACTGTGGCTCAAAAAGGTACTGAAGCGCAAGAGTTTGTTGTTCAAAAGGGTAGTGAAGCAAGAGAAGCTATTGTTCAAAAAGGCGCTGAAACAAAAGAGGCAATTGGTAATGCCTGGGGCGCTGCACGAGGAAAGGCTGCAGAACTATTTGAAAAGGGTAGTGATGTAATACTGCAAAATGTAAAAGTAGCACGTGAACGCAAGGCTGCTAGAATAAAAAATCGTCAGGAGCGGCGAGCAGCTCGTCAGCAGGCGCGCGAACAACGAGTAGCTGAGCTCGACAATCGCCAGGCGGCTCGTGTCAGTCGTCAGGAGGCTCGCCAGCAACAATGGGAAGCTCAAACTAAAGAGAATATAGCGGACAAGCTGGATACCGGGGACGACAAGGTATTCATCCGGCAAGAGCAACAAGCAGACACTGGAGCAACCTTAGAGTCTATGATGACCGAGAGGGAGCTGAATGACGCTAATGCTAAGGTGGAACAAATGAGCAAAGAAGCCGAGCGGGCAGAACAAGCGGCAGAAGCTGCTCGGTTAGAAGCAGATGCTAATCCTGGAGATGAGCGGTTACAGCTTGATGCCGAAGAAAAAGAGGGGCTGAAAATTGCAGCGAATGCTCGATTGAAGCGCGCAACAGGCGAAGTTACTCGGCTGCAGGCAGCGATGAGTCAGCTGGAGAAGAGCTCTGAAAGTGCGCAAAGCAATATTGAGGCTGCTCGAGAGCGTATTGAGGAGCGACGTGGTCGAGCTGAAGCGCGTAGAGCTGCTCGTATGGCCGCTCGTAAGGAGGCACTGGGCGATACCTGGGAATCAGCGAAAGATAGGGTTGCACGACTGGCAAATACCGACCCGAACAAGATTAAACAGTTCGGCGTAAAGGTAGCAAAGGCAGCTGGTAGGTTGACTAAGGCTACCGCAAGTCGGTTGGTTCCAGTGAGCTAAAGACAATAGATATAATTGATTAGAAAAGATAAAAAGGGTATCATGATAGCTATGAATAATGACGAAAATACACAAATAATCATCCCAACAACTATGATAACGAAAGCACAGTTGAGCTCGGTAGGAATTAATCTACCTGACGACCAGGCACAGGCACTGATTCAGCACGTGGAAGAGACGGTGAATGAGCGGATTAGTGAGGAAATTGTCGATTCGTTGGATGATGCGCAATTGGCTGAGCTTGTAGCGTTGCAGGATGGTGATGTACCGGCTGAGCAACTTGAGGCTTGGATTCGTGAACGAGTGCCAGAATATGACGAGATCGTTGAAGACAACGTGACAATCGTACTGGGTGAGTTGGTCGAAAATTCTGAGGCAATTCAGGCACAATAGTACATGCTAGTGATAAAATCGCCTTCCTAGTGAGGGCGATTTATTGTGTGGAGATGATCAAGCAGCCGTCTTTCTGATGACGGGCATCAGTGGTAGTGACGACAAATTGGTGGTGTTGGATGGTCTCTTGGAGTAGTTTTTCGCGAGTTGCGTCCAGTTCAGAAAACACATCATCCATCAAAATGAGTGGGCGATGTTTGGTTCGTTCAGTTTGTAGCTCCAGCTCTAGGAGTTTAAAAGCTAGCATGATGGTGCGCATTTCGCCGCGAGAAGCAACTTTGACGGCTGGCCGTGAATGCAAGGATATCAAAAAATCTTCTCGCTGTGGTCCGGCGGAGGTGTAGCCTGTTGCTAATTCATATTCACGAGAACGCTGTAGCCTGTCCAGTAGAGACTGCTCGTAATTATCGAGGCTGACTGACGGTAGGTATTCAACAGTGAATGGTGTCTGTTTTCCTGCCAGGGAAGCATAGAGTAATTCAAGGCGTTTTTCGTAGGTATATAAAAAATGTGCGCGGGCAGTTGCCAGGGCGTTTGCCGCCTGAACAAATTTTATATCCCATGCAAATAAGTGGTCTCGCCACTCGGCAGCGTTCTCGGGATGATGCTTGAGCAGTTCATTGCGCTGTAGGAGTGTTCGGTTAAAAATGCGCAGTTGGGCGTCATAGGTTGCGTCCAAGCGTGACAACAATCCATCTAGAAAATCACGACGTCGCTGCGGAGAAGACGAGATCAGCCGCAGATCGTTTGGCTCAAACAATACGACAGGTAGGCGATGTTTTCGAGGTAGTGTTTTGGAAGTACTGTCAGCAATGGTGAATTCTTTTGTGACTGCGTTATCAGCTGAACGCAGTAGTTGGATGCGGCGCGGTTGGTTGTTGGTCTCCAGGTGAATGATGCTGTGTGCTGTTTGGTGGCGCATGCAGTCAAGCAGTGATCCACGAAAACTTGTGCCACGCAGCGCTATGTATATCGCTTCTAATAGGTTGGTTTTGCCGGTGCCGTTTGGTCCAACGATAACCGTCCCGGTATCTCCCAGTTGCGTCTCGAACAACTCATACGAGCGGAAATTATACAATTTTAACCTTGAAATCATTATTCATATTGTATCATGGGCCGGGTAGCGCCATACGGGTAAAATTGCTATAATAGATAGGAAATAATTGGAGGCAGATATGTTTGACACTAAACCATATGAAGATAAAATGGCACAAGCCTTAGAACATTTTCAGGATGAACTGAAAAAAGTACGGACTGGTCGTGCACACGCTGGGATGCTTGAGGGTGTGATGGTCGAGGTATATGGCACTAAAATGCCACTCAATCAAGTAGCTAATGTGACTGCTCCAGAAGCTCAGATGCTGTTAGTGACGCCATTTGATCCAAGTAATATTACGGCTATCGCTGCAGCCATCCGTGACAATCAAAGCTTAGGCTTTAATCCATCAGACGACGGTCGGGTGGTTCGCGTGCCGGTTCCAGCTCTCACTGAAGAGCGCCGCAAACAGTTAGTGAAGCAGGTGAGCGAGAAATCAGAAGAGGCACGAATCGCAATGCGAACTATTCGTCAGGACGCGCTCAAGGACGCTAAACGCATGAAAGATGCTAAGGAACTGGGCGAAGACGACTTTAAGCGAGTTGAAAAAGAAATTGACTCATTGATGGGCGATATTCAAAAGCGAATCGAAGAGCTCTTTAAGGCTAAAGAACAGGACGTGCTGACTATTTAGTCTGATTGGCTACTCAGGTGGGCGATTCGAGATAGGTGTCTGAATGACTCTTGAAGATTTGAAACAATATGCACCGTATATAGACCAGCATATCGAGAAAGTGCTATGTGATTTTGCTGATGAAGTTCAGCCTGAGGCTGATGATGAGCAAGCGACTTGGGCGCTGTCAGCAATACGTGAATATGCTTTGAGACCAGGAAAGCGGCTGAGGGGCGCTTTGGCTGCTTGTCTGTACGACGTGAGGACAGGTCAAAAATATGCCGAGGCTGGTTTATCTTTAGCAGCAGTGATTGAACTAATCCATGATTATTTGCTCATACTAGACGATGTTATGGATCGGTCTGCGACCCGGCGGGGGTTGCCAACAGTTCATGAACAGTACAAAAGGCAATTTTCACACATTGGGGCTAATGAATTTGAGGCAGATATGATGGCTGTTAATGTCGGGCTACTGGTGCAGCATATCGCCAGTTGGTCTCTGTCTCGCATGGATGTGAATACAAAAATTGTTCAGCAAATAATGCATCGTAACATCGGCATCACTGGGTTTGGTCAGATGGCTGACGTAGCGGGTACAGTTACTCGTCCAGCGACATCTGAGCAGATTATCAAAAAGTATTATAAAAAGAGTAGCATCTACACTTTTGTGAATCCGTTGCTCTGTGCGCTGGCTTTGGCAGGTGACACCGATGAAACTGCTCAGCAACAAGTTGAGGCGTTTGGATTGCCAGCAGGCCTGGCATTTCAGCTTCGTGATGACTGGTTAGGTATCTTTGGCAGCCCGGAAGAGTCAGGAAAAAGCAACCTTGATGATATTCATGAAGGAAAGAATACATTTTTAGTACAAGAAACTTTGGAGCGATGTACTGAGGATCAGAAGAAAACATTGCTGGAAATCATTGGCAATGAACAAGCGACGGAAGACGACCTGAAGGTCGTGAAAGATGTCATGATGCAGACCGGCGCCGTAGACGTGGCTCAGGGTTTGATGGAGAAGGCGGGGCGTGAAGCATGCGAAGCTGCCCGAGTCTCAAGCTTGTGGACGAGTGATTTCGCTGGGTTGTTACAACAAGTGGTACAATATAGTATGGAGCGAATAAAATAGTGAGTGAGAGTAGCGTACCCCAGCATATTGGATATATCATGGACGGCAATCGTCGGTGGGCTGAACGACATGGGCTGCCAGCCTATGAAGGACACCTAGCAGGTTATACTGCCATGAAAGAAGTTCTGACGGCTAATATTGATGCTGGTGTGAAATATGTTTCGGTATATGCGTTTAGTTCTGAGAATTGGCGTCGTTCACAAGCGGAGGTCGACAAGCTGATGAAACTATTGGTCAAGTGCGTTAAGACCGATGCGAAATATCTCCATGACCGTCAGGTTCGTGTCGTGGTGCTTGGTTCACGCGACCAGTTACCAGAGAAGGTTGTCCAGGCGATAGAAGAGATTGAGTCGGCTACCGCGAACTATACTAAAGGTACGTTGGCGTTGTGCTTTAACTATGGTGGTCAGCAGGAGATTGTTAACGCTGTCAAGCGGATCATCGCGTCAGGAGTTACAGAGGACGAGGTGACAGCTGATTTGATTGAACAAAATTTATACTCACCAGAGATACCGCCGTGTGATTTGATCGTTCGGACTAGCGGTGAACAGCGTCTGAGCAACTTTATGCTGTGGCGATCGGCTTTGAGCGAGTTTTTGTTTCTAAAAAAGCATTGGCCGGACATGCGAGTGGAAGACGTTAAAAATATATTAGATGAATACGCTAAGAGAAATCGAAGGTTCGGGGGGTAATATATGGTTGTGCTGGGTGTTGTAATTGGGCTGTTGGTTTTGGTCTTTTTGGTGGCCATCCACGAGCTTGGTCATGCTGTTGTGGCGAAACGCAATGGTGTGAAGGTGGAGGAGTATGGTATTGGCTTTCCGCCGCGAGCAAAAAAATGGCAGCCAAAGCAGAGTTTTTTGGGCAAAAATGTTGTTTTTAGCTTGAACTGGCTTCCGCTGGGTGGCTTTGTGAGGCTCAACGGTGAATATGATTCAGCTCGTGGCAAAGGTGCGTATGGAGCTGCGGGGTATTGGGCAAAAACGAAAATATTGCTAGCGGGTGTATTGGTCAACTGGCTGGCGGCCGTGGTGCTGTTTGCGGTACTGGCTATATTTGGGTTGCCTAAGATATTGCCGCATCAAGTGATGCTGCCGTTTGATAATACGTCAGTCAAGACGCCAGTCAAGGTTGTTCGCCTCACTGAGGGCTCGCCAGCTGCACAAGTTGGTCTGCGAGTTGATGATGAAATTATAGCTATGAACGAAAAAACAATTAGTACTTCAGCCCAACTGTCTGAAGCGACGCAGCAGTCTTCTGGGCAGACCGTAAATATTGAGGTGAAACGAAACAATCAGACACTACATTTTCGAACAACGCTACTCAGTCGTGATCAGGCAAAAAATGGTGGCTATCTGGGGGTTGTGCCACATCAGTCGGAGACTATTCATGCGACATGGTCGGCGCCACTAGTGGGCGTGGCAACAACGGTGCAGCTAACTCATGAAACGCTGAAGGGCGTTGGCTCTATGATAGTACAGGGAATTGGCGGCTTCTTTGGGCAATTTATTGGTTCACCAGAACAGAAGCAGGCAGCTAAGGCTGATTTGGCAAAGGTGGGTAATAACGTGGCAGGTCCAGTTGGTATCTTGGGTGTACTATTTCCATCAGTTGTTAATTCTGGATTGACGCAGGTGCTACTGTTGGCGGCAATCATCTCTTTGACGCTGGACCTCATGAATAACTTGCAAATCCAAGCACTTGATGGCGGGCGTTGGTTTACTATGACGATTTTTAGATTATTGAAGAAGCCGTTGACCAAAGATCGCGAAGAAACGATTCAAGCGACTGGCTTTTTGATTTTAATGGCATTAACAATAGTGGTAACGTGGAATGATATCGCAAAATTATTCTCATAAGCATAAGAGTAAAAAATTAGTACAGCTGAAAAAGAACTGGCTGTGGTGCTTGATTTTGCCTGTTTGGGCGTACGCATCATTTATGGTGTCAGGTCTACTGGTTTCGTTGGTAGTGTGGCTGTTAGTGCAGGCGGGCGTGCCGCTCAAGAGTGTACCGTCGGTTTTGTTGACAACTGGTGTTTCGGTGGTCGTGTGGATAGTCACGGTAGTTATGGTCACTATGGTACCGTATTGGCTATTTAGGTGTAAATCGAGCATCAAAGACCTTGGTATCACTGGCAAACCAGCATGGCTGGACCTGGTTATACCCGTACCGACTTTTGCTGCGTATTTTATTTGTTCCATCATGATGGCGGCATTGGCAGTAACGTTTTTGAATGTTGATTTTAAGCAAACACAACAGTTGCCTTTTGATACGACAACATTGTATTCACAGGCTCAGTACGCCATGATCTTTTTCACACTGGTGGTATTGGCGCCCTTGGCAGAGGAGCTGCTATTTCGTGGGTACCTATACACAAAGCTGCGCAAGACAAATTCAGTGAAAGTCTCGGTCATCATCACTAGCCTCACGTTTGGCTTGGCGCATTTGGCAATTGGTAGTGAAAATTTGCAGTGGAATGTTGTACTAGACACCTTTGTACTCAGTATATTTTCGTGTTTGTTACGGGAATACACTGGGGCGGTTTGGGCGAGTGTAGTGCTGCACGCCATCAAAAATAGTCTGGCGTTTTATCTATTGTTTATCAATCCAATTGCTATTCATAGTGCTGTTGGAATATTATTTACGTAAAGGAGTTTGACGTATGAGAATGAGCCAATTATTTACCAAAACCAGCAAAACTGCGCCAAGTGACGAGATGGCAAAGAATGCTCAGTTGTTGATTCAGGCCGGTTATGTCCACAAAACGATGGCTGGCGTATATTCGTACACCCCACTAGGACTGCGCGTGCTGGAGAACATCAAGCGTATTGTACGGGAAGAGATGAATGCGATTGATAGCCAAGAGCTTATCATGAGCAGCTTGCAGCGCAAGGAACTGTGGACAGAGACAGGGCGGTGGGACGATGAATTGGTTGATGTTTGGTTTAAGTCTCATCTGCAAGATGGTACTGAGGTGGGCTTTGGCTGGACGCACGAAGAGCCTATTATCGAATTGTTGCGGAATTATCTCCAGAGCTACAAGGACTTACCGATTAGTGTTTACCAGTTCCAAAACAAGCTGCGTAACGAGCTGCGTGCTAAAAGTGGTATCATGCGCGGACGCGAATTTATCATGAAAGACATGTATTCGGTGCACGCTACCCGAGAGGATTTGGATGTGTATTATGAGGCGGTTATCGCGGCGTATAAGCGGTGCTATGATCGGCTGGGGATTGGACAGGATACGTATGTAACCTTTGCGAGCGGCGGGGCATTTACCAAGTTCAGTCATGAATTTCAGACGATTTGTGAGGCGGGCGAGGACTATGTTTACTTGCATCGTGGCAAGAACATTGCGGTAAATGAGGAAGTGATTGATGAGGCAGTTGCTGAGTTGGGCGTTGATCGTAGCGAACTCGAGAAGGTTAAAACAGCTGAAGTTGGTAATATCTTCAATTTTGGCACGCAAAAATCAGAGGAGATGAAACTAGTCTTTACTGGTGAAGATGGCCAGCAGCACTATGCATACATGGGAAGCTATGGTATCGGCATCACGCGTGTCATGGGCGTGATTGTTGAAAAGTTCGCTGATGAGAAAGGCTTGGTATGGACTGAGAACATCGCACCGTTCAAACTGCAGTTGGTGGCAATCGGTGAGCGCGGCAGTGAGCTGGCAAATCAGCTATATAGCACCTTGATGAAGGCTGGTGTAGAAGTGCTGTATGACGACAGAGCTGAGCGTCCAGGCGTGAAATTTGCTGACGCTGAACTGATGGGTATGCCGTGGCGCGTGACCATCAGTGACCGGGGAATTGACAGCGGTGAGTTTGAGCTAACCAGCCGTCAGAGTAGTGAGACTGTCACCAAGAGCTATGATGAATTGGTAGCATTTCTCGTTGATTAGTTGACAGTGTCTGGTAGTATTGATACAATCATAGTACTTACACGATGATTATATCGATACGCTAGATATAGCGTGTTTTTGATTTTGCACCACTATATATAGTAGAAGGAGAGTATATGAATAAGAAATATCAGATCACTGATTCAGGTCGGAAAGAACTAGAAAAAGAGTTGGCAGAGCTTAAGAGCCGCCGAGGAGAGATTGCGGAAAAAATTGCAGAAGCACGAAGCTTTGGTGACCTGAGCGAAAATGCTGAATATGATGCCGCTCGTGAAGAGCAGGGACTACTGGAGACTCGTGTTATCGAGATTGAAGATATTTTGCAACATGCTTCAATCATCAAGGCTGCTGATGCAACCGTTGTTGGTCTGGGCAGTGCGGTTGAACTGAAGAATAGCGACAGAACGGTTACCTACACAGTGGTTGGCCCTGTTGAGGCAGACCCAATGGAGGGTAAAATCTCTGACGAGTCGCCAATTGGACAGGCATTGATGGGCAAGAAGGTTGGTGATGAAGTGACGATTTCTACGCCTAAAGGTGAGATTGTCTATACGATATCCTCTCTGTTATAATGTAGATAATTATGGCTACATTACAAGATTATCGAAATGAACGATTACGAAAATTAGAAACGCTGCGAGAACTAGGCGTTGATCCATACCCGGCAAAGTCGGAGCGGACGCATATGTGTGCTGAGGTTTTGGCGCGGTATGATGAACTGGTAGGCCAGGAAGTGGTGGTTGCAGGTCGCATCGCTTCAATCCGCAGTTTTGGCAAGCTAGCGTTCATCAAACTACGCGACCAGTCTGGTGAAGTGCAGCTATATTTGCAGCGCGATGATGTAGCAGAATTGGACGCTGGCCGCGGCGTGCTGGGCATGAAGCAGCTGAAGCTTTTAGATACGGGTGATTTTGTCGAGGCGCGCGGGGTAATGACGACGACGCAGACTGGCGAGAAGTCGGTTGGCGTGCGTGAGCTACGGTTATTAACCAAGTCGCTCAGGCCAATGCCCGAAAAGCTCGAGAACAAAGAAGAGCGATTTCGCCGCCGCTATGTTGATATGAATGTCAATCCAGAAGTGCGCGAGCGATTTGTTCGCCGCAGTAAGTTTTGGCAGGCGACACGTGATTATCTGAACCAGCATGGGTTTATTGAGGTGAATGTGCCGGTGTTGGAGCACACCACCGGCGGCGCTGATGCTAACCCGTTTGTGACGCATATGGACGCACTGGATAATCAGCAGTTTTACTTGCGTATTTCTCACGAACTGCCGCTGAAGCGGTTGATCGGTGCTGGGTTCGAGAAGGTGTATGATCTCGGGCCGCGTTTTCGCAATGAGAATTATTCAGACGAGCATTTGCCAGAGCACATCGCCATGGAGTGGTACGCCGCGTATTGGGATTGGAAGCAGGGCATGCGCTTTATGGAGGCGATGTATAAAGATGTGCTTCAAAAGACGTTTGGCACGCTGCAGTTTCAGCTGGGTCGATTCACGGTGGATATGAGTGGCGAGTGGGAAGTTTGGGATTACGCTGAGGTGATCAACAAGCACTATGGGATTGATGTGTACGACACAACGATTGACGAGGTAGCTGCCAAGCTGAAAGAATATAACTTGGAAGTAGAAAAGACCGATTCCATCCCACGTGGTATTGATAAGTTGTGGAAGAATATTCGTAAAGATGTAGCAGGGCCGGTGTGGCTAGTGAATACACCGAAGTTCATCAGTCCGCTATCCAAGACCAATCCTGAAAATCCGCAGACGGTGGAGCGTTTCCAGCCGGTGATTGCTGGGTCGGAACTAGGCAATGGCTTTAGCGAGCTGAATGACCCGATTGACCAGCTGAACCGCTTTGTTGAGCAGCAGCAGATGCGTGACGCGGGCGATGACGAGGCGATGATGCTGGACATCGACTTTGTGGAGATGCTGGAGTACGGTATGCCGCCAGCTTGTGGTTGGGGTTACTCTGAGCGGGTATTTTGGATTTTTGAAGGTGTGACAGCTCGCGAGGGCGTGCCATTTCCACAACTGCGTCATGAGATTGACGAGACAACGCGGGCGATTTATCCGCAAGTGAAGCTGTAATTGTCGCCTGGACTGGGTTTGTTATAATTAGAGTATGAAGCGACTTATATTGGGGATACTAATCGCTGGATCTCTGCTGGCTGGATCTGGCCAAGCAGCGCTTGCAGCGCAGACGGACAATTTTACGATTACCAAATTTGACGCGGAATATTCATTGGGCCGCGACGGCGAGAATCGTTCGACGTTGGCGGCAACGTGGCGGATTACTGCTTATTTTCCGCCGAATCAAAATCACGGTATTGCGCCAATATTTGTGAAGAAGTATGATAATCATCCGACAAACTTTTCGTTGCAGTCGGTAACTGATGAACAGGGTAAAACGCTGGAGTATAACTGGAATGGTGATGAGCTAAGGATTGGCAAGAAAGATGTTTACGTTCAGGGTGAGAAAACCTACGTCATCAAGTTTACCCAGCGTGATGTAACTAAGCACTATGATAATACAGGACGTGATGAGTTCTATTGGGACGTCATCGGCAATGAGTGGCGCGTGCCGATGGAGAATGTACGCGTGTCCGTGAAACTTGATGAGTCGCTTCAGGCGGCGCGGCGCGGCGAAGTTTTCTGTTATGTTGGTAAGCAGGGGTCGAGAGAGCGGTGTAATGTCAGTGATGATAAGAGTGAAATTGTTACAAATGTGAGCCGCCTAAATCGCCGTGAAGGCATAACAATGGCGGTTGGCTTTACCAGCGGTACGTTTACTGGGTATCAAGAGACGTTGAGTGAAAAGTTGATAAAAATTTGGGCAATAGTGCAGACGATAGCAAGTAGTTTGGCAGTTATATTGATGTTGTTGTTGGCCTGGCGCTACCGACGGTTGTTTGGTAGATATAGTGAGCTCAAGCCAATTCCGCCAGAGTATTTGCCGCCAAACCAGGCGAGTGTGATGACCTCAGCGTATATTTTGAAAAATTACGAGGTCATGGCGGTTAAAGGGTCAGCCAAGGTGGCGCAGTTGTTGGATTTGGCAGTGCGGCACTACATCAAATTGTACGAAGTGAAAAAGGCGTCATTTTTGCGGTCGGCGCAGTACGAAATTGAAATTGTGAAAGATTTGAAAGAGCTGAGAACCGAGGAATCTGAGGTTATTCGGGATATGTTTGGTTCGTCAATGCCAAAGCCAGGTCAGCGGCTAAATCTGAAAAAGTTGCAGAACAATTTGTCATATGCGGCACGGACAAGAGATGATGATACAAATTTGAAGAATTTGGCTCGTGGTAACTATGCTTTGTGTGAGCAAACACTCGCGAATAAGCGAATTGTGCAGAGGTGGGCGCTGTGGGTTGGCGTTATTGGTGTGCTATTACTGTCACCGATGTTGTTGATTGTGGCGGGGATAGTGTTTGCCTTGTCATTTGGCTGGTCGCTGACTGACGAGGGCTTGGCGCTCAGGCGATATTTAGCCGGATTGAAAATGTATATTGGCGTAGCTGAAGCTGAGCGTTTACAGATGCTTCAGAGTCCTGAGGGTGCGGAAAAAGTGAAGGTTGATGCGACCGATGAGAAACAATTGGTGAAATTGTATGAGCGGGTATTGCCGTATGCGGTGCTGTTTGGACAGGAAAAGAAGTGGAGTGCGCAGCTGGGTCAGTACTATGAGCAGGTTGGTGAGCAGCCGGACTGGTACAGTGGTCAGGGCGCGTTCAATGCGGCGGCATTTGCAGCTGGAATGAATAGCCTGTCGAGTGTGGCCAGTAGCGCCAGTGATTATTCATCGACCTCTGGCGGTTCGACTGGTGGTGGCTTCGCTGGTGGCGGCGGAGGCGGCGGAGGAGGTGGCGGCTGGTAAGTTATGCATGACATTTTATTGTTGGTAGTAGCGGCCATTCTGCTGGTGTTGTCAGGGTCATTTTCAGGTTTGAATATTGGACTGATGATGGCGCGGCCCGATGATTTGAAACGTAAAGCTCGGCAGGGTGATGTGATCGCTGCACGGGTGTATCGCTACCGCAAAGATGGCTACTATCTGATTTTCTGTATTTTGCTGGGTAATGTTGGAGTGAATACCGCGATGTCGATTTTGCTGGGTAATATGACAAACGGCGTGGTTGGCGGGTTGATCGCCACGCTGCTCATTACTATGTTTGGTGAAATTTTGCCGCAGGCGATTTTTACGCAGCGCGGCTATCAGATTACGCGTTATTTCTTTTGGCTGCTAGATGTGATTTATGTGTTATTTTGGCCGCTGGCCCGGCCGATGTCCAAGCTGCTCAATCGCTGGGTAGGCAAGGAAGCGCCGCAGTTGTACTCACACCAAGAGCTAGAGCAAATCATTCACGAGCATGCTGAGCGGTCGGACAGCCCAGTTGACTATGACGAAAGCCGGATCGCGGCGGGTGCGCTGCAATTCAGTAAAAAGACAGCTGGCGATTTGGTGACGCCGATGAGTGAGGTGTTTATGGTGGAGTTGGATGATGAGCTGGATGCGACACTGCTGGCACAGATCAAACATGCTGGCCATTCGCGGATCCCGGTGCGTGATGATGGGCGGCTGGTAGGAATTTTATATGTCAAAGATGTGGTGGGGCGCGAGCTGCCACTGCCGGTGAGTCAATTGTACCGGGATAAGATTCATGACATTGACGCGCGGTCGCGGCTGGACACGGTGCTCAGCCGATTTATCCAAACCCGCAATCATTTGTTTGTGGTGATGGATGACGAAACTGAGTTAGGAATCATCACGCTGGAGGACGTGATTGAGGAGATTTTGGATCAGGAGATTGAGGATGAATACGACGAGGAATAGGGCAGGTGATCTCTCGACTTGCTGTAAAAGAAAAAAAATCGTAGAATTCTAAGGGGTAGATTGTTATTTAGGTGATTATTTACTCAAAAGTACTTGACATTTTATAGTACCTTGTATAACATAGTACTATGTACAAAGAAACTACAAGGAGTAAGGTATGAGAAGAATTGATATCATTAAGCGGGCGGGACGGAATCTTCGCCAGTCAAAAGGTCGGACGATTTTGACGTCATTGGCGATTTCGGTCGGGGCGTTTACGATTGGTCTGGCGCTGATGGCCGGTGAGGGTGGTCGGCTGTATACTAACAGCATAGTTGATGCGGCTGGCGATAAAAAAGTGATCATGGTTGCTAAAAAAATTGAAACTGAAAAGAAGGATCAATTGCCAGAATATGGCAATTCAGAGCAAGATGCTGGGAAAAATAAGGAATCAGCCATACGAAGCAAATATGTGCTCAATGACAAGGACTTAGAAAAAATTCGCCAAACGCCGCATGTAAAAACGGTAACACCAGCGTATTCAACTGATGGTGTCGCCTATGCTAAAAGCTCGGCGAATAATAAAAAATTTGCGTTAACAGTGGCTGTTAAAATGGATAGAACTCGGGCAGAATTGGCGGCGGGGTCACTGGAAGATTTCATGCCAAAACCGGGTGAGATTATCATCCCGGATGATTATGTAAAACAGTTGGGATTTAAGGATGCGCAGTCGGCGATTGGTCAGACGATAACCTTGGGTGTGCGCAGTGCAGCGCAGGGTGGAGACGTTGCCAAAGAGGTGTCGTTCAAGATCGCGGCGGTGGACAAAAAGTCAGACACTGTTTTGTTTTATGAGCCAATGCTGAGAATTTCAACAGCTGATGCTAAGGCTATCTATGAATTTAGCCACGACAAGAGCCAACCGCATCAGTATTCAACGGCGATTGCTATGGTGGATGATGAGAAAAATGTTGATACTGCTAAAGATGTGATCGGCAAAGACTATAACGCGTACTCAATTCAGGATATTCGGAAGGCGCTACTAACGATGGTCAATGTAGCGCAGGTGGCGCTGGCAGGATTTGGTGGCTTGGCATTACTGGCTAGTGTGTTTGGAATTGTGAATACTATGTACATTTCGGTACTGGAGCGAACGAGCCAAATTGGCTTAATGAAAGCGCTGGGGATGCGTGGTCGTGATATCGGTAAGTTGTTCCGGTATGAGGCAGCATGGGTTGGTTTGCTCGGCGGCTTGATTGGCGTTGGGCTGGCGAGTTTGGTGACGTTACTAAACCCGGTGATTACTAGCACCTTGGGTTTAAGCGCAGGGACGAGCCTACTGGTCATCAATCCGCTGCAAATCGGACTGTTGGTGTTTGGACTAGTAGTGATGGCAGTAATTTCTGGCTGGCTGCCGAGCCGCAAGGCAACAAAGCTGGACCCAATTGAGGCATTAAGGACGGAATAGGAGAGAGGTCATGATTGAACTAAAAAATGTGACAAAAGTTTACGGTAAAAAGAAGAATCAATTTACGGCGCTGAAAAATGTCAGCTTGAACATCCCGACGGGCGCGAGCGTGGCCATCCTCGGCAAATCTGGCTCAGGAAAATCGACGCTGATGCACGCGATTTCCGGGCTGGACCGGCCACAACACGGCCAAGTGATCATCGACGGGCAAGATATTTTACAGCTGAAGCCAAAGCGCGTCGATGAGTTTCGCGCCAAGAAAATCGGCTTTATCTTCCAGAGCTTTTTTGTCCAGGGTAATGAGAGTGTGATTGATAATGTCAGTTTGCCGCTAGAAATTGCGCGGGTGCCGCGGAAAAAACGAGCGCAGAAGATTAACGCGGCACTCAAGGCGGTGGATTTGTATGATAAGCGAAAAAGCCGTGCTAAGGACTTGTCGGGCGGGCAGAAGCAGCGCTTGGCGATCGCTCGGGCGATTGTTGGTGATCCGCAAATCATCTTTGCCGATGAGCCAACTGGCAACTTGGATAGCGAAACAGGTGCGAAAGTGGAAGAATTGTTGTTTGATTATAATAAGCAAAAAGGTGTAACATTGATCATAGTGACGCATGACGCTGATTTGGCGAAAAAATGTGATCATCAAATTATCATCAAAGACGGTCGGGTTGAAAAGTCGACCGTGCCAGAGGAGAAAAAGCATGGACGTTAGTGCTTACGCGGAAAGCCTGGCGATTCAGCTCCGCAAAGGTTTTCTGGTCTACTGCGTACTGCTAGTGTGTGCTAAGCAACCACAGTACACTGGCGATATCGTCAAGCAATTGAGTGATTCGGATTTGATGGTAGTGGAAGGCACGATTTATCCGCTGCTGAGCCGTTTACAAAAATATGGCTATCTCAAGCACGAATGGCAAGAAAGCGAACAGGGACCGCCACGCAAATATTATTCGCTTACTGATACTGGCGCAGAGCTGGTAGATGAATTAAAAAATCGTATAAAAATGTTGAACACTTCGCTAAAAAATCTTGAGAAAGGAGCAAAGCGATGAAAGAAATAACCAGAATCCATTTGGCAAAGACGCCATTTAGTGTGGAGGTTGATGCTAAAAAATCTTTGGAACAATATCTTGATTCAATCCAGAAAAATATGCACGCTGAGCCAGAAGCGATGCGCGAAATCGAGGCGCGAATGGTGGAGCTTTTGGCGGAGCGTGGCGTGTCGAAGGACGGCGTAATCAGTTATGATGATGTTGTGGCGGTCCAGCAACAAATGGGCGAGCCGCAAGACTTTTCTGACGGTGAAGCGCCAGAGACGGTTGATACAGCTGAGACGAACGCGAGCAAGCCGACCAAGCGATTGATGCGTGATCCAGATAACGCAATTTTGGGTGGCGTGTGCGCTGGGATCGCTGCCTACTGGGGAATTAATCCTTTGTGGGTACGCTTGTTGTTCATTTTCTCGCCATTTATCACCTTTGGTACTTCGCTACTGATTTACATTGTATTGTGGATCAGTATGCCAGAAGCGCAAACGGCAGCTGAAAAGTTACAGATGCGGGGAGAAGAGGTAACGTTGGATAGCCTGAAAAATTTTTCTTTCACTGACAATAAAAAAACGCAGGTTAAAAATACGTTCATTAAAATTGTACAAGTAATTACTTCGTTTGTATTGATCATGATCACCTTTGGTCTGTTGGTCGCTGTACCAGTGGGGTTATTTGCTGGTGTAAGTGTCATTAGTTGGATGGACGGTTTTGCTGCGCAGCCATGGGCTTTAGGCTTGCTGATTTCTGCACTTGTTGGCGGTGCTGCTGCAGTGACGCTGTTTGGCGTGTTGACGGCTAGCGCAATCAAGTGGAAGTTTACGCGAACGGCATTGATTGCGGTGGTGATTAGTACTGTTATTGGGGCATTTTGTATCTCAAGCTCGGCGATCTTTGGCACGCAAACCTTGCGAGAGCTGGCGCGGGATGAAGAGCGTTTGACAAAAACAATGACCGTGGAGCTACCAAAGAATCTTGAAGGCGTTAAATATGCTGATGTAACCAGTAATGGCCTGGTTGACAGGCAAGCCATATCATCTCAAGAAACCAAAGTTGAAGTAAAATATTTCTCACGTAAAGATGGTAAGGCACCGAAAGTACAAGCTGTTGTGGAAGGTGACACGCTTAAAATCAATATTGAACATGATTCACAGCTGTCTTGCTTGAATGAGTCATTCTTTTGGGGTGTCCACTGCGGCGGTATCACAAGGGTTACTGTGTATGGATCGTTGCAATTGAAACCGGGGGACCAAGGCTCTGGTGACATTATTCCGTACCCAGGTTCATCACGAATCAATGGCGCATTTTTGTAGAGAACTAGCGGTTTGATATAATAAGCTCTATGAATATGAGTTGGTGGCAGGCAATTGTGCTAGGAATTATCGAGGGGATTACCGAATTCCTGCCTATTTCTAGCACAGGTCACTTGACGATTGCTGAGAAATTGATGGGTATGCCCCTGGATAATGAGGGGCTGATTGCTTTTACAGCGATTATTCAGATTGGGGCTATAGCAGCGGCGATTATTTATTTTTGGCAGGATATTCAGCGAGTGTTGATCGCGTGGTGGCGTGGCTTGTGGTGGAAACGGGCGCGACGGAAATTTGACTACAAGTATGGGTGGGCGATCATCATCGGTTCAGTACCGATTGCGGTAGTGGGACTGGTGTTTAAGGATGAGATAGAAACAGTGCTGCGCAGCCTGTGGTTTGTGGCGGGTGCGTTGATCATCTGGAGTAGCGTGATGTGGCTGGCTGATAAGTATGCTACTACCAAGCGCGTTGAGAAGGATACGACGTGGAGAGATACACTGGTTATTGGTTTGGGTCAGTGCCTGTCGATCGTTCCTGGGGTGAGCCGCTCTGGCGCTACGATATCAGTGGGGTTGCTGCGCGGTTTTGACCGAGTGACGGTGACCAAATTGAGCTTTTTCCTGGGAATTCCGGCGTTGGTGGCAGCAGGGCTGTTGGAAGTTGTCACTAAATACAAGCATATTTCCGGCGGCGTTGGCTGGACGTCAACCATCATCGCGACGGTGGTGTCATTTGGCGTGGGTTATGTGGCAGTGGCGTGGCTCCTGAAATTTATCCAAAACAATGATTTTCGCTCGTTTATCATCTATCGATTTGCGTTGGGGCTGATATTGGTGGCACTACTGGGTGCTGGGATGATCTCTCACGTTTAAGTCAAAATTGGTATATAATGAGGGCATGTTAGACATCAAATTTATTCGAGAAAATGCTGATTTGGTGCAAAAATCAGCACATGATAAGGGATACGCCGTCGATATTGCGACATTGTTGCAGCTGGATGACGAGCGCCGCGATCTGCAAAAACAAGTTGAGGCGCTGCGTGAACAGCGAAATGTAATCTCAGCCAAGATGAAAGGCGGCCGTCCAGATCAGGAATTAATTGACCAGGGTAAGCAGCTGAAAATTGAGCTGGCAGAGCGTGAGGGATACTTAAAATCCACCGAGGAAAACGTAGCTGAGATTTTGAAAAACGTGCCAAACATCACCTTTGGTGATGTGCCGCTTGGCGGCGAGGAAGACTCGGTTGAGGTAAAAACTTACGGTGAGCATAAAACGGGCGCCAAGGATCATTTGGACTATGCTGTCAGTCGCGGTTGGGTTGATTTTGAGCGTGGTGCAAAAGTAGCTGGCGCGAAGTTTTACTATCTCAAGGGCGACCTGGCGCTGTTGGAAAATGCTGTGACACAGTTTGCGCTGGATTATGTGACAAAGCAGGGCTTTACGTTCATGACCGTGCCGCACATGGTGAATATGCGCACGGCGGAAGGCGCCGGCTTTACGCCAAAAGGTGAGGGTAGTAATGAATATGTGGTTGAGGGCGAGGATTTAACGCTGATTGGGACGGCGGAAATGCCACTGACTGGCTATCATGCTGATGAAATTTTAGACGAGAAAGATTTGCCGCTGTTATATGCAGGGTATAGTCCATGCTACCGTAAAGAGGCGGGAACGTACGGTAAGCACACCCGTGGATTGTTCCGTGTCCATCAGTTTAATAAGCTGGAAATGTATGCGTTTTGTTTGCCAGAACAGTCCAAGGAAATTCATGAAAAAATCCTCAGCGTCGAGGAAGCGTTGTGGCAGCAAATTGGCATCTCGTACCATGTGGTGAATATCGCGGCGGGTGACTTGGGTGCGCCAGCTGCCAAAAAATACGACATCGAATACTGGTCACCAGTCGATGAGACGTACCGCGAGCTGACCAGCTGTTCGAACTGTACGGATTATCAAGCGCGTGGCTTGAACATTCGCGTGCGACGCGCGAACGGCAGCATCGAGTCAGTTCACACCCTGAACGGTACGGCGGTTTCATTGGCGCGGTCGTTGGTGGTGATTTTGGAGAATTTCCAGAACGAAGATGGCAGTTTGACAGTGCCAGAAGTGCTGCGATCATACATGGGCGGACGTGAGCGAATTTAACGAATGCATGGTATAATGTAGGTATAACGAAGGAGGGATATGATTACCAATCTGACAATCACTGGTGTAAAGTACGAACTGAACGACACGACCAAACGGTATATTGAGAAAAAAATTGGTCCATTGGATCGGTTTTTGCCACGCCACGCTCGTAAAAGCGTGACGGCAGACGTGAAGATTAAGCAAATTGACCACCCTGGCGGCAACAAATATGAGGTTGAAGTTATCATCAATGTCCCAGACAAGGTTATCACCGCAAAAGACTCAACGATGAACGTGCTAGCAGCCGTAGATATCGTCGAGACCAAGTTGAACGGTCAGTTGCGTCGCTACAAGGACGACATCTTAGCTCATGTTGGCCGTAGTCGTGGTGTGTTGGCACGGTTCAAGCGTAGTTTCCGCCGCGGATGAATTGGTTAGTATCGCTAAAATCAGAAAACACCATATATATGGTGTTTTCTCTTTAATTTTAGGTCAAAAAGGGTTACAATAGAAAGAGTTTTGAAAATGTCCGAAAGCGAGGGAGTTTTAAGGTTATGGCAATGACACAACAAAAAGCGCTGAGTAAAGTTTTTGGTGATCCGCAGAAGAAGATTTTGAAGCGGCTGGAAAAGCGTGTTGCAGTAATTAACGGTTTGTCTGAAAAGTATGAAAAACTGTCAGATGAGGAATTGCAGGCGCAGACAGAAGTGCTGAAAAAACGGCTGACGAAAAAGAACGTAACACTGGATACGATTTTGCCAGATGCCTTTGCAGTGGTTCGTGAGGCGGCCAAGCGTGTCATCGGTGAGCGTCCGTATGATGTTCAGCTGATCGGTGGTATGGCGCTTCACGAAGGCAATGTGGCTGAGATGAAGACTGGTGAAGGTAAAACCTTGGTGGCGACGCTACCGACCTATCTCAATGCGCTGGAAGGCAAGGGTGTTCATGTGGTGACCGTTAACGATTATCTGGCGCAGCGTGACGCTGGTTGGATGGGCCAGGTGTATGACTTTTTGGGCTTGACGACTGGCGTGATTATCAACGAAGCATCGTTTGTCTATGATAAAGACTATGACAATGAGCATCACGACGATCCACGTATGCGCAAACTCCGCCCAGTTACGCGTAAAGAGGCCTACGCGGCGGACATCACCTATGGCACCAACAACGAGTTTGGCTTTGACTATCTACGCGACAACATGGTGAATGACATGGATTTGCTCAGGCAGCGCGAGCTGAACTTCGCCATCGTTGACGAGGTGGACTCGATTTTGATCGATGAAGCGCGGACGCCACTGATCATCTCGGCACCAGCAGCGGAAAATCCAGACAATTACTACACGTTCGCTAAAGTTGCCAGTAAATTAGTGCCAGATGACTATGTTCTGGACGAAAAGCGCCGCAGTGTGGCCTTGACCGACGAGGGTGTGGAGAAAGTCCAAAAGCTGTTGGGTATAAAAAATTTGTACACGCCAGACCACGTGCGCAGTGTGTACCACATGGATCAGGCGCTGCGAGCACAAACCTTGTTCAAGCGCGATAAAGATTATGTGGTGACCAACGACGGCGAAGTGATCATCGTCGATGAGCACACCGGTCGTTTGATGCAAGGACGCCGTTACAACGAGGGCTTGCACCAGGCAATTGAGGCCAAAGAAGGTGTGCCGGTGCTAGAAGAAAGCATGACGCTGGCGACCATTTCGTTCCAGAACTATTTCCGTTTGTACAATAAACTTTCCGGTATGACTGGTACGGCGTTCACCGAGGCGGAAGAGTTTCAACAAATTTATTCACTGGACGTTATCCAGATTCCACCGAACAAGCCAGTGATTCGCGACGACAAAGAAGACCTGATCTTCAAGACTGAAAAGGGTAAGCTGAAGGCGGTGGCTGAAGCCATCAAAGAGTATCACAAGCAAGGTCGGCCGGTGCTGGTTGGTTCTGGCTCGATTGCCAAGAACGAGCAGATTGCCAAATATTTGGAAAAAGAAGGCATTAAGTTTGAGATTTTGAACGCCAAGAACAATGAGCGCGAGGCGGCTATCATCGAGAAGGCTGGTGAAAAGGGCGCGATTACGCTAGCGACAAACATCGCCGGACGTGGTACCGACATTAAGCTGGGCAAGGGCGTCAAGGAGCTGGGCGGTCTGGTAGTGATCGGCTCAGAACGGCATGAATCACGGCGTATCGACAATCAGCTGCGCGGTCGTGGCGGTCGTCAGGGTGACCCAGGCGAGACGCAGTTTTACGTATCGACCGAAGATGATTTGATGCGAATTTTCCAGGGGGAGCGCATCGCGGCGCTGATGGATCGGCTGGGTGTCGACGAAGAAACGCCAATTCAAAACCGTGCTGTGTCTAAGACGCTGGAGGCAGCTCAGAAGCGTGTCGAGGGTTACAACTTTGATACGCGCAAAAATGTTGTTCAGTACGACAACGTCATCAACCGTCACCGCCGCGTGGTGTACGTCATGCGCCGCAAGATTTTGGAAGGCGATAACATTAAGCCAGAAATTGAACGCTTGCTCAAAGAAAAAGTCAATGATTCAACACAGCTGCCGCTCAAGAATAATCCTAATTTTGTGAAAGAATTTACTACCGTCATTCCTGTTGACGAGGGCGCCCTGGTAAAGGCTGGTTCAGAGAAGAAAGATAAATCTCGCATCCAAAAGGTGATGAAACTGGCGCGTGAAGCATACGCAGCGAAAGAGGAAGAAATTGGTGACGAAAACTTGCGTGGTGTTGAGCGAGAAGTCTACATGGCGGTGCTCGATACCTTGTGGATGCAGCACTTGGAAAACATGCAGCATCTACGCGAAGGTATTCATTGGCGCAGTGTTGGTCAGCGTGATCCACTGGTTGAGTATCGGTCGGAGTCACAAAAATTGTTCACGAGTTTGCAGGACAATTTGCGAGACGAAGTCTTGAGTACCATCTTCCGGGTGCGTAAGGCTGACGCAACAGTGCAGCAATCGCAAGATGATGAATACGACACTGAGCTCACTCGACTCGCTGAAACTGCGGTCGAGAAAGGCGTCAATGAGATCACATCCGGCGAAAAGAACCGCGATGATGATTTCTCAGTCAAAAAGGCCAAAACTGCTTCTGAAGCAAATCGCGCCAAAAATGCAGCGCGCAAAAAGAAAAAAGCCCAGCGCCAAAACCGCAAAAAGAATCGGAAATAATCCATGAAGCACACAGTTGAAGAAGTACGACTAAAGAACGGTGCTCGTGGGTTGTTGATCGATGTGCCAGATGCTACAGTGATGAGCTTTCAGTTTCATTTTCGGGCAGGTAGCCGCTATGTGCGCGACAAAGACATCTACGAAACAGCGCACATCATGGAGCACATGTCATTTGGTGCCAATGAAAAATTCCGTTCACAGGCATTGTATGACCAAGAATTCGTCAAAAACGGCGCGTATTATAACGCCTATACGACGGAATATTCCATGGGGTATGAGGCATTTTGTGCTGATTTTGAATGGGACAGGGTGTTGGAATTGCAGCGGTTGGCTATCACGGTACCGCGTTTTAATGCCGAAGAATTGGAGGCTGAGAAGGGCAATGTGCGCTCGGAGCTGACAGGCTATCTGAACAATCACAACCGCGTCATGTGGCCACGGGTACAACAGGCGTTGGGTGAAGATATTTTGACGTACAATCAGCGCCTGAAGACGATTGCCAACGTAACGTTGAAAGATATCAAAGAGCACCATCGTCGCACGCACACCTTGAAGAATATGCGCTTTGTAATCGCTGGTAAAATGACGGGGCGCAAGTCGCGCATCAAGGAAGCGCTGGAAGCCTGGCAATTGGAAGAAGGTGAACGCTTTGAAATTCCGCAGGACAATCTACACAGTGCCGGACCTCTGTTGATTAGGCGCAAAGAAGCTTCCAATCTGACATTTGGTTGGTCGATGATCGTCCCTCGTGAGATTAGCAATTCTGAGGCTGACGCTATGGGCTGTTTGAACCACATTTTGACTGGGACGTTTAATTCTCGCATTTTCGGGGCGGCCCGCAAGCGAGGACTGGCGTATAGTATTTTTAGTGATACTTCGGTTGGATTTTATGACTCGGCCTGGGATTTTACCGGTCAGGTCAACTTGGAGACGGCCGAAGAGCTGTTTGATATCATCGTCAGTGAATTAAAGCGTGTGCTAAACGGTAAGATTTCTGCTGAAGATATCGAAAGTGCCAAGTCCTACTCTCTGGGGCGTTACCAAATGGGCGCGCAGACCGTTTCTCAGATCAGCAATTTCTATACCGGTCGCTATTTCTCAGATGATTTCGTGAAGGATTATACTGGGGTGCCAGCAGCGATTTTGGCAGTGACTGATGAAAAAATTGTGCAAGTGGCACGTGAGTTTTTCCAGGCTAATACCTGGGTGTTGGCTGGGGTGAGCTGTGGTGAAAAAGAACTACTGGAACGCATCCAAGAAAAGTTGGGAGCATTGTTCTAAGATGAAGATTATCATTGCAGGATATGACGTAGAAGGTAGGTCGAGCTACGCGTATTTTCAGCGCAAGTTTCCAGATGCACAGTTGATGATAGTCGATGAACGAGAGCTACGTGACGTACCAGCGGGTGCGGAGGTTCGTACTGGTGCAGGGGTATTTTCTGATCAGTTTTATGACGTTGACATGGTGGTGAGAACGGCTGGACTACCGCCAAGTCGCATCAAGACCAGTGGCAAAATATGGTCAGCGACCAATGAGTTTTTCACACAGTGCCCAGCGCCCATCATTGGCGTGACGGGGACAAAAGGCAAGGGAACGACCTGCAGTTTGATCACTAGTATATTGCGTGCTGCTGGCAAAACAGTCCATCTTGTCGGGAATATTGGCGTGTCGTCGTTGGACGTGCTGCCGCAGATTCAGCCGGATGATATTGTGGTGTATGAATTGAGTAGTTTTCAGTTGTGGGATTTGGAAAAATCTCCGCACGTTGCAGTCGTCTTGATGATTGAGCCAGACCATCTGGACAGGCATGACGGTTTTGCTGACTATCTTGATGCAAAGTCGCACATTGCCACGTTCCAAACAGCCGAAGATGTCCTCATTTACAACAGGAATAATCAGTTCAGCCAGCAGATCGCTGCCAAGTCGCCGGCGCGTCAGTTGTCGTATCCGATTGATTTGTCGCCGGACATGCAACACGCTCTCAAATTGCCAGGCGCGCACAACCAGGAAAATGCTAGCGCGGCAGTGTTGGTGGCTAAGACGGTGGTGCCGGAGCTGTCAGATGAAATAATTTGTCAGGGGTTTGCCGGTTTTACGGGCTTGCCGCATCGGCTCAAATTTGTGGCAGAAAAACGAGGAGTGAAGTTTTATGATGATAGCATCTCGACAACGCCAGGCAGTGCAGTGGCTGCGCTGCGATCATTCCAGCAGCCAAAAGTGATGATCCTTGGCGGAGCGGACAAAGGTGGCGACTATACAGAACTAGCCGAAGAACTAGCGCACTCGTCGTCACTAAGGGGAGTGATTGTCAGTGGTGGCAATGCTGATGATATTGCAAAAGCGTTGCAAAAAGCTAGACTACCAGATGCGACAATAGTGCAAAAGGGCATGATACCGATGACCGAAGTGGTGCAGTGTGCCCTGGATATTGCTCAACCGGGAGATGTTGTAATTTTGAGTCCAGCTGCCGCTAGCTTTGACCAATACGCAAACTATACAGTCCGTGGTGAAGCCTTTGTTGAGGCGGTGGCGGGCATATAACACACGAATCTGATGGTATAATGGGTTCTATGCAACCATTGAAAAAACGTGTCCAATCCCTCCGCAGCGACGTCATGCAGGCTAAGCAAGCATTGCAGTTTGATGCGCTTGCCGAAGAATTGGCGGTATTGGAAGAGCAATTAAATCAGCCCGAAATTTGGAATAATCCTGATCATGCTCAATCGGTTGCCAAAAAGGCAGCTGCGTTGCGTCAAACGGTGCAGCCGTGGCAGGTGTTGGGTGTTCAGTTGGATGATTTGCTGGAGCTCATGGAATTGGGGGATGATGACTTATTGGATGAGTTTACCAAGCAAATAGATGCTCTGGAGACGGAATTCTCGGCCCGCAAGACAGATCTATTGTTTAGCGGGAAATATGATGGCCGCGAGGCGGTGGTTCGTATTTCGGCGGGTGTTGGTGGCTTGGATGCCCAAGATTTTGCGCAGATGCTGGAGCGTATGTATTTGCGGTGGGCGGAACGATCTGGCATGAAAACTGACGTTTTGGAGCGGTCTGCGAATGATGATGGCGGTTTGAAAACCGTTGTGTTGGAAATATCGGGACCATTTGCGTATGGTAAATTGCGCTCAGAAAATGGTGTACATCGGCTGGTGCGACTAAGTCCGTTTAATGCTGATAATTTGCGCCAGACTAGCTTTGCACTGGTTGAGGTGCTGCCAAAAATTGATACGCCAGACGAAGTGGATATTGATCCGAGTGATCTGAAGATAGACGTTTACCGCAGTGGTGGCAAGGGCGGACAGGGAGTGAATACGACCGACTCAGCAGTTCGTGTTACGCACGTACCGACGGGAATAGTGGTGGCGATTCAGAATGAGCGTAGTCAGATTCAAAACAAAGAAACGGCGCTGAAAATTTTGCGCTCGAAATTACTGGCGATGCAACTGGAGCAGCACGCGGACAGCTTGTCGGACCTTAGGGCTGGTGAATCAGCTAACTGGGGTAGTCAAATACGAAACTATGTATTGCATCCATATACACTCGTGAAAGATACTCGGACCAAACATGAAGACCGAGATACGCAGGGTGTGCTGGACGGTAAGATTGATGATTTTATGACGGCGTTTCTTAGCCAAAATGCGTCGAAAGATGAGTAATATTTAACTACCAAATGTCCTTGACTTTTTAGCAATCAAGTGCTATCATTTGAATATGAAGGTGTTGGATTTTCAAAAGGTTCAGGAGATTGATTCTCATATTCAAGATTTATTAAGTGAGTTGAGCACGCTCTACCGCGAGCGTAATGAGATTTTTTCCGGTGCAGATAAGGAAACCAAAGCAAACAAAAATCGTCGTATTGCAAAGCAACCAACGACCACTTTGGAGAACCTGGATTTTTCAACATTCGACTTAAGCCTCAAAGATTAGGTCAGAGCAGAATCATTATATTCGCGCTTTTTGATAAAAAGTGTTACACTAATACAGTATGATTCTGTTGGATAGGGTTACAAAGAGTTACACCAAAACAGGCAAGCCTGCCATCAATCGCGTTAGTGTGCATGTGAAGGCCGGGGAGTTTGTCATTTTGGTTGGTACGAGCGGTGCTGGTAAATCAACATTGTTGAAATTATTAACGCGTGAAGAAAAGCCTTCAAGTGGTAAGATTGTTGTTGGTGGTATTGATTATGACACGCTCAAAGACAAGCACATTCCGCTACTGCGTCGAAAAATTGGTGTTGTCTTTCAGGACTTTAAGCTTTTGCCAAACCGAACGGTGTTTGAAAATGTGGCTTTTGCACTGGAGATTGCCGGGATGACTAACCGTGAGATCAAGTCGACCGTGCCAAAAGTCATTGAACTAGTCGGACTCAAAGGCAAAGAAAAGAACTTCCCACATCAGCTATCTGGTGGTGAGCGCCAGCGAGTGGCGATCGCCAGAGCAGTGGTGCGCCAGCCAAAGATATTGATCGCTGATGAGCCGACGGGTAACCTTGACCCTAAGCACAGTTGGGATATCGTGCGGCTGCTGGAAAAAATTAATAAGTACGGTACAACCGTACTACTGACGACGCATAATGTTGATATTGTGAATAAGTTGAAGCGACGGGTGATTACCATCGATCACGGTAAAATTACGTCTGACCAGGCGAGAGGAACATATAAGCAATAATGGCCAAGAAAAAGACAAACGCAAACGTAAAAGCGATGCAGCGCAACAAAATGAAGCAGCGGCGGACGTTAGCTTTTGTTCGTATGCTGCGCTATGGTGTTAATAATTTTAGCCGTAATGCTTGGTTGACAGTCGCAGCGACGGCAGTTATGAGCGTGACTTTGCTGATTATCTTTGTGACTGTGGCGGCACAGCGTATCTTGGTAAATACAACGGAGACCATCACTCAAAAGGCGAATATCTCAATTTACCTTAAAGGGTCTGTTTCTGAAAAAACCGTCAACGAATTGACAGATAAGATCAAAAAATTGGATAACGTAACAGGGGTGACGTACATTTCTGCGGAACAGGCACGCCATGAGCAAGCCCAGCGTTACAAAGATAATGTAGAAGCGCTGGAAGCTATTCGTGAAGCAAGCAATGAGCTACCAGCGACACTGCAGGTTTCAGTGAAAGACCTGAATAATTATTCTTCGCTGAAGCATTTTGTAGGGACTGATGAAACCTATCTTGCCAACAAAGACCAGCGTCGACAACCGTCATTCACTGGTGATCGCCGCCAGGCCATTGAAACAATCGGTGGTTGGGTGCGTGTGGCGAGCATTGGTGGATCGATTGCCACTGTGGTGTTTGTGCTAATTTCTTCACTGGTGGTGTTTAACACTATTCGTATGGCCATCTTCAACCGTAAGAGCGAGATCCAGATGATGAAGCTCATCGGTGCTGAGCGTAGTTTCATCCGCGGACCGTTTGTGGTTGAGGCGATTATGTATGGATTTATCGCTGCGGTGATCGCTACGGCAGGGGGTTATGGCCTGTTGGCGTTCGCCAAGGAGCCGATGCGTAAATGGTTGCCAATTGATACGTTACTTCAGGATCTGACACCGTATGTTGGGTTAGTGCTACTGGCTATGATTCTCATTGGTGGGCTGATTGGTACGATTTCGTCATGGGTTGCGACCCATAAATACCTCAAGATTTAAGTCACATAAAACTTGGTTGACATGTGGATAGTGCTTATGCTATTATGATATATAGTATGAAGCAACGGTCCACCACACCAGTTTCGCACAAACAAGCCACCAAAGTAGCCTTGGTGGTGATGGCTGCCGTCGTTGCCGGAGCAGGGATTTTTCAGACCGCTGGCACGGTTTTTGCGCGAGATTATGAGGCAGAAATTAAGGCTAAACAACAAGAAGCCAATAACTACAATTCGCAGGCGGCTCGCTTGGGTGAGATGGCGGCGACTCTGGAAGAGGAATTGAACCGTTTGACCGCGCAGGTGAACGCGTTGCAATCTCAAATCATTGAAAGCCAAAATAAGATCGATTCACTGAAAGAAGAGATCAAGAATAACGAAGCGGCGATCAACAGAAACCGTAAGACAATGGGTCAGATCTTGTCTGACATGTATGTTGATGATCAGATTTCTCCGCTGGAAATGCTGGCTAGCTCAGAGAACATTGGTGATTTTATCGACAAGCAAGAGCAGCGCAGCAGCTTGCAGGGCTCACTGAATGACAAAATCAAGGAAATCAAGCGTCTGCAAAAGAAATTGCAGGACAATAAGGCGGCCGTTGAGCGTACACTGAAGGACCAGGAAACTCAAAAGGCTCAAATGGCGGCTAAACAGGCTGAACAGGCGAAATTGGTGAATGATACAAAGAATGACCAGGCAGCTTACTCATCTTTGGCGTCACAGCGCAATAGCGAAATTGCGAAATTGCGTGAGCAGCAGGCTGCAGAAAACTTGCGTAGTTTGCCACGAGGTAGCGTGCCATCTGGTACGCCTGGTGGTGGTGGCTACCCAGGTGCTTGGGCAAATGCTCCGTTGGATGCCTATGTCGACCCATGGGGGTTGTATACCCGTCAGTGTGTGAGCTACGTTGCCTGGAAGGTTCACAGCACTGGTCGTTATGTACCGCATTTCGGCGGAGCTGGTAACGCTAACCAGTGGCCATCAACCACAGCTCGTCATGGTATTTCGAACGGCAGCACCCCACGAGCAGGGGCAGCAGCGGTGATAATGGGTGGTGCATATGGTCACGTGATGTATGTTGAGTCGGTAAACGGCGACGGCACCATTACGGTTAGTGACTATAACTTGGGCTGGGATGGTCTGTACCGCAATTATAAGCGCTCATCGTCTGGACTTGTCTACATCTACTTCTAAGATTTGATGCCGCTCATGCTATAATGGTTCTATGAGCAAGGAGAAAGCAGGGAAAGCTCAGCTGTTTGCGTGGGCGGTAGTTATAACAGTGGTTAGTTTTATCGCGGGTGCGCGGTCGGATCAGATATTTGCGGCGATTGCACCAAAGCTTGGTGTGCGATATAGCGCCGAGCGGCTTGATACGGAGCGGATTCAAGAGACGTATCGACAACTGAAGGCACAGTACGATGGAAATCTGGACACCGATAAATTGATCAATGGCGCGAGTCGCGGTCTGGTGGCGGCTACTGGCGATCCGTACACGACATTCATGGACGCTGAGGAAGCCAAAGAATTTGAGAAGAGTCTGAATGGTAATATTGGTGGTGGCATCGGCGCGGAGATTGGTTTGAGGAATAATCGGCCGACAGTAGTCAGGGTGCTACGAAATAGTCCAGCAGAGGAAGCTCAAGTGAAAGCTGGTGATATCATTATAGCGGTGAATGGCAACTCGGTGGCGGATGCTACTACCGAACAGGTGGTGGAAAAAATACGCGGGGAAGTGAACACTACAGTGAAGCTGCAAGTACTTCGTAATTATCAGCGACTAGAAATGTCGATGACGCGTAAGCAAATCACCGCACCAGCCGTGGAACATGATATTGTTGACGGTGTTGGCATCTTGAAAGTGTACCGATTTGGTGAGGAAACGGGTACGTTAGCGCGCGCAGCGGCTGAGGCTTTCAAGCAAAACAATGTCCAGAAGGTTATCGTAGACCTGCGCAGTAATCCTGGCGGGACTGTGACGGCAGCGCAAGCCTTGGCTGGGCTGTGGCTGGACAACCAAGACATCATGACGGAGCGGCGTGGTGACAAGGTTGTCAAAACAGTCAAATCAACAGGCAAGCCGCTACTGCAAGACATCAAAACAGTGGTGTTGATCGATAGGTCGAGTGCCAGTGCCAGTGAAATAGTAGCGGGTGCACTGCAAGAATACAGCAAGGCGAAATTGCTCGGAGAGAAGAGTTACGGTAAGGGTAGTGTGCAGCAATTGATCAAATTGCGTGATGGTGCACAGCTCAAAGTTACGGAAGCGCGTTGGTATACGCCAAAGGGCCACACTATTGACAAGACAGGTATTGAGCCAGACGAGAAGGTGGGTTTGACCGCTAATGATATGAATTTTGGCAAAGATCCACAGATGGACGCTGCCAAAAAG
This sequence comes from uncultured Candidatus Saccharibacteria bacterium, assembly GCA_963521715.1. Classification (GTDB taxonomy): domain Bacteria; phylum Patescibacteriota; class Saccharimonadia; order Saccharimonadales; family Saccharimonadaceae; genus Nanosynbacter. The sequence goes on from CAUQVC010000004.1 coordinate 35,663, forward strand.
CTATCCTGGTAAACGCTTGTGTTTTTCTGATGCGGGCGTTAGAATAAAGATAGTATGAACGCAAAGAGGAAAATATTATTAGTAGAGGACGACATGGCACTGGCAGCCGTGTATCGCGCCAGGCTGGAGCTAGAAGGCTTTGAT
>CAUQVC010000005.1:0-34323 GCA_963521715.1 uncultured Candidatus Saccharibacteria bacterium
AAATGTATTAAATTTTTGAAAGAAACTAAGGTGGTATGTGTTGAAATTGTTGGAATTCAAACCTTAGCGACTGGTAGGAAGACTAAAGTAATCAAGGCTTCGCTACTTCGAGGAGGGCAGAAGAAATCCGTGCGAGTAGAATGTGTGATACTGGCTGCTGGGCAAAAACCAGAGTTGGATTTAGGACTTGAAAACGCTAATGTAAAATATACTCCTGAAGGAATTCTAGTTTCTAATCAAATGCAAACCTCTAACAGAAATATTTTTGCAGCAGGTGGCGTGGCTACAATTAAGGGAAACAAGAAGATTAGCGATTCCCCATTTTGTTCTTACGAGAAAGACACTTACGAAGGAGCAATTGCAGCTTCGGTGGCGTTTAATGGCCGATTAAAAACTGTTGTTGAGAGTAATGGGTTCGTACGAATGACCAACACATATCCGAAAGTCGCAAGCGTGGGGATGACTGAGGAGCAATGTGCGGCGATGGGACTAAAATATACAAGCGCCATATCTGGGCTGACACAGAAAAAAGCAACTTGGAGCCCGAGCGCAGAGGATGGATTTGTAAAAATAATTTGCGATCGTGAAAAGAAAATTCTAGGAGCAACGATTGTAGCACCAAATGCAGAAGCACTAATACAAGAGATAAGTTTAGCGATGCGAAACGGATTAACAGTGGTCGATGTGGCAGCTGCACCACATGTGGGAATGGGCCTACCTGAAGCGGTTAGAGTGACTGCGAGGAAACTATTGTAATTAAATTTTGAAGTCTGGGGTTGACAACTTAATTGAACGTTAATATAATTAGGTTGTTCTATCGCGGGGTAGAGCAGCCTGGTAGCTCGTTTGGCTCATAACCAAAAGGTCGTAGGTTCAAATCCTACCCCCGCAACCAAGAAAAGATCCTCTCATTACTGAGGGGATTTTTTCTTGCCTTATTGCTTCGGTAGCCTACCCGGTCGCAGATTATTGTCGCAAGAGTGCTTATTGTCTGGCTTTTCAACTCTGCGTGAAAACCGTTGTCTCGTGCTATTACCCGGCTTGCCCGTCTTTGACAGTGCATCAACCAATGCCACCGGGCCCATCACACAAAAATCTTTTAGTGGGCAAGCCCGGCAGGCTATCCTAGCAAGCTCCAGCGCTTTCTGCCGTTCAACGATGCTTCTTTCGGCAGCCTCAGCCGCACCTCTGATCTTATCAGCCCTGCCCATGTCGTGCATCTTTCCTGCACCCCGAGACCGGTTGGCAGCACCAGCCAACCGTGCAGTCTTTAGCAGCAATTTGTTTCTTCCGGCAAAATTACCAGAGTGCGCTCGCTGTAGGTGCTCGTCATAACGCTGCTCAGCCGCACGATCAGCCTCTTCCTGGTCTAGCCTTGCCTGCAGCTCGTCTAAATCAACATCAGGACTTACTTCAGGAAATACAACGTCCCCTTCATCAGTTATAGCAACATGAGATGTCATAATTTCGCTCATGATTTTATTATATCATAATACATCTAAAAAATCAAATAGCTCCCCTGTTGGAGAGCTATTGTATTGATTGCGAGTATTGCTAATTATTTCTTTTTAGAAATGGTCAAGAAACCGTTGCGTGGATTTTCTTTAACAACACGGTCCTCTGGAAGATCGCATGGTGTACCCTTGTCGTTCTTCTCTACCTTTGCAAAGAAGTAGATGGTCTGAGTCTTGCCACCGCGCAGAGTTACTTCAGTCTTGTGCAAGTAGTACGTAACGCCCTTTGAGTTAGTGTGCTTGTAAGCCATGTGGTAATACCTCCTATTAGTACTTTACCTTATAAGATTACTACCCCTGTTGGCCCCTGTCAAGCCTAAAAACGCTTTCGGCGGCGTAAAATAAAGCGAAGAATAGCCAAGACCACGAGTCGACCTATGATGATAAGACCGATTATTACCGTGACAATCAACGACCAACCAGCAAAATCTGGTGACCAGAGGGGCGAGGTAAAGGTGTGGTAATACGGCTCAACCGGTAACGGCTTAAACTCACTCATCACCGCTTGTCCGCCAGGAATCTTTTCTAATTCTTGGTTGATGCAATTTGTATAGCGCATATCCGGCCAACGCCAGCCATTGGACCGCGCGATCGGCCCACAAACAGCCTCAGCCTTTTGAAATACATCACCATTGGCAGTGCTATTGGTACTTTCTTGATAGGCTTTTTTATGCCGCTCATTGTCTCGTTCATAGGTCTTAACCAATGCAACTCTGCCAGGATCGGCATTCATGTGAGCGCTTACAAACCTCTGTAGATCATACAATCGGCTCGCCAAGCCAACCGAATCATCTGTCTTATCTGCAGTATACACCGCTTCACGACGCTCCACCATGCCAACATTATTGAGCCGTAGGAATGTTGCTGTGATGAAAGCAAACATGACAAACAAAATCAACAACTGCCATGTTTTGATCTGCTCGAGTCGACGAATTTTGAATCGGACGTTGCGTTTATCTGTCATTCCACCCCTTCTTGATCTAGTTTTAGTATAGCACACATGCCGAGCGGCGGGCGAGAGTGGTATAATAAAGCCATGCGAATTTATTTTTCAGGAATCGGTGGCGTCGGCATAGGACCATTGGCTGAGATTGCTCACGACGCTGGGTATGACGTCTGTGGCTCAGACCAATCAGCCAGTCCACTGACCGCGGCTTTGATGGAACGCGGCATTCACATCGCCCTTGATCAATCAGGGACTTTTTTACAGGAAGAGCATGACAAACAGCCGTTTGATTGGTTTGTCTATACCGCAGCTCTGCCAGCAGATCACCCTGAGTTAGTACTTGCTCACAAGCTCGGCATTAAAACCGGCAAACGCGATGAATTATTGGCGCACATCATATCTGATAAAAACCTAAAGCTCGTGGCTGTCGCTGGCACCCACGGCAAAACCACCACCACTAGTATGATTGTGTGGGCACTGCAACAGTTAGGGATTCCAGTCAGTTATTCGGTCGGCTCAACCTTGAGCTTTGGACCAAGTGGCAAGTTTGACCCAACTAGTCAATTTTTTATTTACGAGTGTGACGAATTTGACCGGAACTTCTTGAATTTCAAACCATGGCTGAGCCTCATCACTTCAGTTGACTATGACCACCCTGACACCTACCCAACGGAAGCTGATTATCTGGCAGCTTTCCGCACCTTTGGTAGGCAGTCTGAAAGTGTCGTCACCTGGCAGGAAACTGCTGCGTTTTTTGATGATGACAATGTACAAGTGCTGACCGAATATCACCCAGATATCCACTTGACTGGTGAGCACAATCGGCGCAACGGGATGTTAACCCTGGAGGCAGTCAAGCGCATAACGGAAACTGATGAAGCAACCATCATCACCAGCATCAACCAATTCCCTGGCGCTGGTCGTAGATTTGAGAAATTGGCTGAGGGGTTGTATTCAGATTATGGTCACCACCCAGTGGAGATCAAAGCTACCCTGCAACTGGCGCAAGAACTGTCGGACCACGTGGTGCTAGTGTACCAGCCGCATCAAAATGTTCGTCAGCACGAAATCATGACGCAATATACGGCAGATGTCTTTGAGGCCGCTGAGACGATCTATTGGCTACCAACCTATTTGACCCGCGAAAATCCAGACTTGCCAGTTTTAACACCACAAGAATTAACACGCCACATCGTTGCTTCGCGCCCTGATGTTGTAACGTTTGCCGAGCTAGATGATGCACTGTGGGACCACATCACTGCTTCGCTCGACGCTGGAAAATTAGTCTTATGTATGGGCGCCGGAACCATTGATCATTGGGTGCGACAACGCGCCACCACGCTGGACACTTAGCGATTATCGCCACTGCCGTGTAGCTGATGACGCTGCTTGCGGCTCAACAGTTTCTCATTGTTCATCCGCGCTACGTCTTCCAGACTCGACCCCAATAAATGCGCCACTGCATTGACATACCACAAGATATCCCCCAACTCTTTGAGGATATCTACCTTGTCTGGCTCCTCAAGGTTTCCCTGATTGTCACGCAGCAATTTTTTGATTTTTTCGACTACCTCACCAGATTCACCAGCTAGTCCCAATACCTGACCCATTAATTGCGGGCTGATGTCGCCGTATTTATAGTTGTCTGATAATGTGGTGATAGCTTTATCTGCATATTCTTGTATATTCATCATCTCTCCTTCTATCATTTGCCCGCCGAAAACTCACTCGCTGGCACTAATTCCCATTCGTCTAAAAACCTATCAAACAATGACATATAGCTCGCTCGTGTATTATCCCAGATTTGTTCAGGCGGTAGCGCCGCTATGTCGTCTCGTGTCAGCCACCGCACATCCGTTGATTCGCCCGCGGCTAATTCATGGCGTGGATCTTCCCGAACTACCAGTGCGTAGCAGGTGTCTGAATGGTAATGCTCAGGTGTAATGTCGTGAGTGTTCATGAGTAGTGGCTGCGGATGAAGCGTTACTTCTGGCATTGCCGCTTGATGCATGCGCAAGGTTGGCTGCAAAACCAACAATTGCCCAGCGTCATAGCCAGCTTCCTCGCGCAGTTCATGCAACATCGCTGCCCATGGCGTTTCGTCCAGTTCTATGTGTCCACCCGGTGGTAGTAATTTTCCTAGTTTTTTATGCACATGCAGCAACGCCCGCGGTTGATCGCCATCGGTACGAATGACATATCCAGTAACGGTGTGGTCGTGTTGGTTGGGTGCGATGTGAATGTGTGGCATATTAGTTCCTTCTCCCATTTGCTTTAGCATTAACAAACTTTGTGATTCTCCCTTCGTCCAGCCAGCGCTGCTCATAGGATGTGAGGATCTTATAGTCATCAGCCAGCTCAGACTCATGCAAATCAAATGTCAACTCCTGCAAAGACCACCCTTGGCTAACCAGCTGTTCCAAGCTCCAACAAAAAAAATCAATGTTGTCGTGTTTAATGAGCAACACACCCTCTGACGATAATAGGTTGCGGTACACTGCCAGAAAGTGCGGATGGGTTAGTCGCCGACCGGCCGAATGTTTTCGAGGAAATGGGTCAGAAAATGTTAGCCAAATGGTCTCGAGTGATGCCGGAGCGACCAATTGATCAATTTGATCAGCCCGCGCTCGCACAAAAAAGATATTTGCCAGTCCGCGTGCCTCAGCCTCTCGGGCACCCTTTTGCAATCGATCACCTTTGACATCAAGCGCCACAACGGTTTGTTCTGGATGACGCGCTGCCTGCTCGACCGCAAACAAGCCATTGCCCGCACCTATCTCCATCACCGTCGGCTGTTTATCTAACTGATCTTTTACCGCCAACCATTCGTCATACTCAAAACACAGTGGCGAATTAGCAAACAGCGCAAATTTATATTTCTTGCGTTTACGGGTGATGATGAACTGATTCGGATCGACAAAACTCATATTATTCATTATACTAAATCTATTATGGATACGCTTACTAAGTATATTTTAGATTCCTCCAATTTCGATGAGTGGCTGAAGCAAAATGGTCTGGGTTGGCTGATGGAGCAGCGTTTCATCGAGGCATGGAGTACGGTTATCGGCGCCATCATCGCTTACTATATTGGCCGCGTGCTGCTAAAATGGGGCATCAAAAGCGTGGTCAGGTCGACAGCCAAACATCGAGATTGGCACAAAAAAGATATCGAGAAACGTCAGGAGACCTTGATTCAATTGCTCCGCAGCTTCTGGCGAATTTTGATGATTGCCTATGCGTTGGCAGTGGTTGCAAATAAACTCTTTTTGGTTGATCTGTCCCCGCTGTTTGCCAGTGCCGGGATCATCGGTGTGGCGTTGGGTTTTGGTGCCCAGTCGCTAGTCAAGGACTTCCTGGCTGGTATCTTCATCATCGCCGAAAACCAATACCGCGTTGGTGATGTTGTCGACATCATGGGTGCAGTTGGCAAAGTAGAGCGCGTTGGTACCCGCTCGACAGTCGTGCGTGACACTGATGGTAATGTCCATTACATTCCAAACGGTACCATCCAGCAGGTCATCAACAAAACCATGGGCTACAGTATCTCTCGGTTTATCCTACAGCTCGATCCGTCAGTTGACATCTCAGCCGCCACCGAAATTATCAATGACATCGGCTATAAATTATCCTTGGAAAAATCCTGGAAACGAAAAATCATCGACCCACCAAAGTTTACTTCCCTGGGCGATATCACCGGACATTCAGTGGAGGTGATCATTGCCGGTAAAACTCAGCCCTCAGACCAATGGAGCGTCACTTCAGAAATGCGGCGGCGACTGCTGCGTGAGTTCGAAAATAACGACATCAAACTAGCCACGCTACCGCTCACCACCAATGGACCGTTGAAAAATAGTTATTGATTTGACTGACTTTGGGTAATTCCTAGACTAGCGTCACTTAGCGCATCAACTGAAAAATTCTGCGAGCTTGTAGTTTTTTCAGCCTCTGCTTTGTACAGCTTCATAAATTCGTCTATGGTTGATTTGGTGATTTCACCCTGCGCCGAAAATCCCTCGTCTAGCGCCTTACCTTGATCGATCTTTGAGCGCATCGACTTGTACTCTGGGCGGCTCAAATCTAACCGCGAAGCTCCTGATGCGTAGTAGATAAACATCGACAAAGTCACTAAGATCGCAGCTAGCAACACCGAACCTGCGATAAATGCCGGCAATTTATGCTCCATTATTTGCTGGCGTATCACTTGAGTTTTTCCTTTATCTTTTCGACTTTAGTGCCATACTCAGCGATAATGTCGTTGAGCTCGCGAACTGATGATGACAATTTGAGCCGTGCATCACGAGCAATGTTGAACTGAGCATAAAAATCAGTTGGCTGATTTTTGCAATCAATCTTCAGAAGCGCTGCCAAGGCAGATTCATATTCATTATACCGAGAGGAGAACAATGACCGACCCTTTTCGAACCGACTCGTCAAAGAAACGAGGTCTGCAGCATCAATCTTGTTCACTGCTAAGCGACCGTTCATGCGTGCCATCAGGCGCGAAGAAATATCATTGTACGCTTGACCGGTGTTTACTCGTAAAATTGCGTCACTATAATGCAGTCGACTGAGATTTCCACGAATATCCTGGCAATTGGCTTTGATGGCATCGATCCCGTTTGCAGATTCGGCTTGACCATCAAGCGCTTTCACGACGACCGAAGACCCGACAATCACACCAAAAACAATCATCAAAAACGCGAGACTTGTAACAGCTTGTTTCATCTGTTCCATTGTCCCGCGTTTTTGGATTGTTGTCAAATTATTTCAGGCTTTTTTCAACATCACCTTTAACGTCGTGAGCCGCTTCGGTGGTAGCTTTACCTACTTTTTGCGCCCCAGACTTCAGAGAGGCAGCTGTGTCTTTTGCTACCGTCTTTGCCTTTGCTGCACATTTGTCAGCATCTTTTTTCAACTCGTTAGCTTTTTTCTTTAAGTCTTTGCGAGTTTCCTTACCACTTTTTGGTGCAGTCAATACACCAGCCGCAAAACCAGCCACCGCAGCACCTAAGACAGTTAATACTTTTTTCATAGTTTCTCCTTTGTTTGTTTATTTTTAGGTCTTACCGATGAGTCCTTGCTATTTCCGCCGAAAAAGCCGAGAAGCTTCAGTAAAGACTTTTCTTGGTGACAGCCATTCTGTCGCTTGTGCAATATTATGCGCTGCTGTTTCAGCTTGGCTGGCAATACGTTTGAGTTTTACCAAGAGCGAGATTATTATACTGAACAAGATGATGATCGCCACTGAGTGGACCACAATCACCGCAGTCATCAGTATAATAACTGTTTGCATATCTTCCATACCTTTCCTTTGATTTGTTGTTTATATTTGTCGTATCGACTGGTTATTATGATAGCATAGACGGTTTAAAATGTCAATACTGTATCGTTAGGTGATGAGGCCATCTCGCCGCAGACCGTCTAGCGCCGCCGCAAATCGCGGGTCATCCTGTAATTCAGCAGTGATTTCAGCGAGTGGCTGCCCGCCAACATACCGACGCAAAATCTCACCGCGCATCTGGCGGAGGCTACCGGTGAATTGTGATTGTTTGGTGTAGTGGCGACTGGCGGACAATTTACCCTTGCCCTGAGCTTTCAATTCACTGCCATAATCCATCAGCGCCCAAAACCACTGGCGCGAATTTACCCGGTCCATCGTCTGCTCAACAACAGTCAGTATGTCACGATCCGCTACCGCTTCCTGGCCCGCAAAGAAATGATTGAGATAGACGGTACGAATATTCGTCTCAATGAACGGTGTTGGCACTTGATAGGCATAATTCATGATGGCACCAGCGGTATTGACGCCAATACCCGGCAATGCAACGAGGTCATCTAGCGTAGTCACCGGGACGCCAGCAGCGATGGCTTGTGCTGCGCGGTGAAGATACTGGGCGCGGCGATTATAGCCCAGCCCCTGCCACGCACGCAATACTTCTGTTAGCTCAGCAGCTGCCAGCGATTGAACATCCGGAAACTCAGCGGTAAACTCTCTAAACTTCGTCAATACGCGGGCAACCTGAGTTTGCTGTAACATCAATTCACTCACCAATGCATAGTACAGGGTTGGCTGATCACGCCACGGCATCGGCCGGTAGAGCTCGCGGCCTTTTTGGTGAATCAATTCCCGGAAATTATCAGTCGTCATTGCTTTAGTATACGCGAATAGGCCTGACAACGCCTAATTGTGCTATAATGGCACGGTTATGAACATATCTTTTAGACGATACATCTCAGAATTTGTGTACGGGGCGGTTGACGGTACGGTTACAACCTTTGCTGTCGTGGCAGCTTCGGCCGGAGCCGGCATCTCCAGCGCGGTTATCCTCATTTTAGGCATTGCAAACCTCATCGCCGATGGCTTCTCGATGGGTGCCAGTGCCTACCTGGCAGCCAGCGCTGAGCATGAAGATTCGGCCCGCGATACCCAAAAACGAGCTTCGCCAAAAATCATCGGCGCAGTTACATTTTTGGCCTTTGTCGCCGTGGGTAGTGTGCCAGTATTGCCGTACTTGATTGACGTCATTGCAGGCTCAAAAGCGCCAAGCACTACCTTGTTTTATATCAGCTCCGTGCTAACAGCGGCCGCCTTCCTGACGATTGGCTTCATTAAAGGTAAAGTCGGCAAGCAATCGCCATGGCGAGAAGCCGCCATCACCCTGCTCCTCGGCGCAGTCGCCGCTGGACTGGCCTACTTTGCCGGCGATGTGTTGGCAGCGTGGCTGGGTGTTCAGTTATAATCCTGTGAGCATTCTATCCTCGACAGTTGAATTGAATGTTAACTCTAGCATTTTCTCAATATCTATACCAATATCCTGATATAACTCAGTAGTATTTTTCGTCGTTAAATCATTTTTGGTATAGCCCAAAAGTTTCGCAGTGTTTATCACTTCCTCTACGCTATTACCCTCTATTTCAATGTATGGTTTTAGCTTCGGCCAGTGGTCAATGACGACCTGGACGCCATCCAAGTCATATTCTTGGCGTTTATTTTCTTGATAGCCGCATGGTTTAATGCCAATCTTTGCTAAGATCTCCAGGGTTGTTTCTAGGTCGGAGACTTCAACCTCCCACTCGTGAGTCCCATCAATAGCGTCAGTGGTTATTTCTTTGACAGTCAGAGTAGCGTGTTGCCCATCGGAGCGCAACCGTACCCAGCGATTTGGTGTCGCTGGAATTGTATCAAATACGTAACGGCGGAAATTATAACTACCAATCTCTTTGGCGCCAAGCGTCGCCAACTTTACCGCAATATCAGCTGGAATAATATCGTATATTTTAGCTTCATACTCTATGTTTGACACAAAAATCCTTTCATAATCTCACATCACCATCTTGGCTCACATAACTCTTGGCACCACTGCGGTACATGGCGGAAGGTTTATTTTTGTCATCAAACTCATACTTCATCAGCTCGCCAAAGTAGCTAAAGTGACTGCTTTTTGCAATTTTTAGAGTAGCATCGTCGACTATTTCCAACTCTTCAGCCATGTTGAATGGTCGCCAATCATTAGACCACAAGCCCCTCAAGCCTTTTGCCGTATCAACGACTTCATACACGCCATAATCATTAGCAAACCGCGCTTCAAACTTGCTACGGTTTTTATCAGAAGCATCGCCAAATTGATCAATAATTCCTAGTATCGAATTTGTAACTATTCCTGGCACTGTATCATACGCGTTCGCCAACACCGAAACAGTTATTCCATCGTCAAGTTGTAAACACGTATTGCTGATAAATCCCGGACAGCCACCACTGTGACCAATGAGCCATTTGCCATTTTTAGCCTTTTCTACATCCAAACCGAGCCCGTAGTTACCTGCATTTACATCATCAGCAACTTGCCATGATGGGCGCTGTATTTCCCGTTTGGAAGCATCGCTCAACAGTTTACCTGAGCCGACCTGTAGAGCAGCAAAGAATTTCACCAAGTCATGCGCCGTTGAGCAAAATCCCGTGGCTGGCTGCAATACACCAGTTGTGATGTGCTGAAACGGACGGCGCTGCTGGCGTAAATCAAACCTACCATAACCAGTCGCCATGTAAAGTTCCGGGGAATATTCGGTAGCGGTTTGTTTCAAATCAAGTGGCATGATGATATTTTCCGTCACAACATCAGCGTACGATTTGCCGCTAGCTTGCTCAATCACCAAACCGAGCAAGCCAAAACCAAAATTGGAATATTTAAATTCGGAATTTGGTTCAAATACCAGTTGTGATTGCATGATTTGCTGCTTGAATTCATTTTCATCTGGAAATGCTCCTTGAAACTGCCAAAAGCCTGACGCCTGACCGTCACGAATCACGCCTGCTGAGTGGCTCAACAATTGACGCAAGGTTACGTCACGCCAACGCTGATCGCTATGCTGCGCCAGCCACGGTAGATGCGCCGTCACTAAGTCATCGATGCGTAACTTGCCGCGCTCTTGTAGCTGCATTACGGCCGTGGCGGTAAAGGTTTTTGAGTGTGAGGCGACGTGAAAGAGGTGATCTGTCGTTAATGTTTCGTTGTGTTCTATATTTGCCAGACCGTAGGCTTTATTGAAAACCACCTCGCCGTCTTTGGCTATCGCCACCGTAAATCCTGGCCAGCGCGCCCACCGACTGCGCAGTGTTAGCCATGAGTCGATGAATGTTAGCGTTCGTTTGGGAATTGATTTCATAGCTTTGTTGTATCTCCTCAGCTATTACGTTTCTTGCGGCCACCATTTCAGCAAAAAATCTCGATAACCTGGCGCGAGTTTATCGTCAGTCTCAACTTCTACCCGCGTCAGCCAGACGGGACCTGCTTCGCTACCATCACAGGCCTGGTCTGGCAGCTCAATATCACCGTCAATTGTGGCTGTATAGCCAAGGATAATTTTATGGTTTTTAGCAGTAGTATCGTATGGGTCGCGCACATAAAAGTCAGCCGGCGTCGCATCAATGGTGATACCTATCTCCTCTCGCAACTCCCGCTCCAGCGCTTCATCCGGCATTTCGCCAGCGTCGATATGCCCGCCCGGCAGACCAAACCCCGCATCACCCCAATGCCGCATCAACAAGGTGTGTTTGCCATCACTGCTATACAGCGCCACCTTTACACTGACTTCGTGTCGATCATACATTACTTTTAGTATAGCCGTTTCTCTGTTATTCGACAATGTATTCGTGCTACATTAGAGATATGAATGGTCACCCTTCCTCACCTGCCATACCTGGCGTCAACCTAGGCGGTTGGCTGGTGCTTGAACGATGGATGACGCCAAGCGTATTTGCCGGAACAGACGCGACTAACGAATATGAATTATCTAAAACCACAGATGGCCAGGCGCGCATCCAGCAGCATCGACAAACATTCATCCAGGAAGCTGATATAAAATGGCTAGCGCAAGCTGGTATACGACTACTACGATTACCGATTGGCTACTGGGTGTTCGAGGATCAGCCGCCGTATATATCAGCAAAACCGCAACTTGATTGGCTGATGGACATGGCTCGGCAGTATGATTTACAGGTACTACTCGACCTCCACGCCGCACCTGGTCCTCAGAATGCCAGCGACCATAGCGGTAGTGGCAACACTGGTAGCGTTCAATGGTATCAACGCGCCAATCAGCAAAAGACCACGCAGATACTGCTAGATATCGCCAATGAATACGGCGAGCATCCAGCGCTGTGGGGTATCGAACTGCTCAATGAGCCCCTGGTGAACACCCGACGTGAACGATGGCAGCTGTGGTGGTGGACACGCAAAACGAGCCGGAAATTGCGTAGTAAATTGCCATCTCATGTGCGCATCGTGGCATCTGATTGTTACCAGCCAGCTTGGTGGTCGGGGCGCGTCGGGCCTAATACGCTGGATATACATCATTACCAGTGTTTTTCCGACACAGACAATCAAGCAACATCGCTGACTCACCACCGTCAGGTGCTTGACCAACGGTCTGGCGAGTACCGCGATTATGCCCAGCAGCAGCCACTGATCATCGGCGAGTGGAGTGCCGCTCTGCCGCCAGGCATTGCTAGTGATAGTACCGAATACACTCACTGCCAATCGCAACTTGCCATACCAGCAAACGTCGATGCTTGGTTTTACTGGAGCTACAAAACTGAGAGCTCCGGGGCTTGGAACTTTCGTGATTGCCACGCTAAGGGGTGGTTTGATGGTATGCTTAGCTCGCGGTAGATGGTATAATGGATATATGTCTTTTCCTAAATTAATTTACAGCATCGCAGTCCTGGTCATCATCGCTTGGGTATTGAGCATGGTGTTTCGCCTTGCCGCCTGGTTGATCAATGGGTTGCTTTATGTTGCAGTTCTGGTTGTTATCATTGGTCTTGTTGCACAATTTATCAGCCAGAAAAAGCGGCAAAAATAACTCGCCTGTCATTATAATATAATCACGGCAGTTGGCTCCGCCGTAATTATATTATAGTCCTAATTCTCGTAACTGCGCTGGATCAACTGTTGATGGCGAATCCATCATCACGTCAACGCCCGAGCCATTCTTTGGAAAGGCCAAGGTTTCGCGGACGTTCGTCTCGTCAATGAGTTCCATGAGGATGCGGTCAACACCAAAGGCACAGCCAGCGTGTGGCGGCGCGCCGTATTTGAAGGCGCCCAGCATAGCGCCAAATTTTTCTTCAACGTAGCTTTCGCTAAAGCCAAGTAGGTCAAACACTTTGTATAGTACCGCTGGGTTGTGGTTGCGCACACCGCCGGAGCAAATTTCGTAGCCGTTCATCACCATGTCGAATTGGTCAGCTACGATAGCGAGCTTGTCAGCGTCAGTCATTGCTGACTCCAGCGCCTCTAGGCCGCCCTTTGGCATGCCAAATGGGTTGTGGCCAAAATCAAGCTTCTTGCCGTGGTCATCCCATTCATAGAATGGAAAATCGATGATCCAGGCAAACGCTACCACGCTCGAGTCTTTCAGGTCGAAGTGGGTGGCAAATTCGTTTCGCAAGCGACCAAGCACAGCGTTGACGACTGGGCGAGTGTCGGCGCCGAAGAAAACTGCGTCGCCATCAACTGCGCCAGTTTTTTGCTGAATTGCCGTGAGCTCTGCTTCGCTCAAGAACTTGGCAATTGGTGATTTCGCTTCGCCATCTTGGTAAGTGATGTAAGCTAAGCCGCCCGCGCCTTCACTCTTGGCAATGTCGGTAAACTGGTCGATTTGCTTGCGGCTGAGACTGGCGCCATTTTTGACGCAAATCGCCTTGATACACTCAGCGTTTTTGAACACGCCAAATTCAGTTTCGGCAAATACGTCGGTCAATTCAATCAGCTCCATGCCAAAGCGCAGGTCTGGCTTGTCCGAGCCATATGTCTCCATGGCGTCGCGGTAGGAAATGCGCGGAATTGAACTGCCATCACCAACAGGCAGGTCGCTCAAATCCAGCAATTTCTTGCCCGCAAACTCAGTCGCCAGCTGCTGCATCAACGGTTCGACCTCACGGCGAACTTCCTCGCCGTCCTCAACGAAGCTCATCTCCAAATCCAGCTGATAAAACTCACCATATAGTCGATCAGCTCGCGGATCTTCATCGCGAAAACACGCCGCCAACTGGTAATACCGCGGCACACCGCCAACCATCAGCAGCTGCTTGAACTGCTGCGGTGCTTGCGGCAGAGCGTAAAACTTACTTTCCTGCAAACGACTGGGGATCAGGAAATCGCGCGCGCCCTCAGGGCTAGAATTCGCCAAAATTGGCGTCTGAATCTCGATGAAGTCCCGAGTATCCATATACTGATGCATCCGTCGGTACATCTCAGCGCGTTTTTTCAACATCTCCTGCATCTTCGGGCGGCGCAGGTCGAGGTAGCGATACTTAAAACGTAAGTCCTCGCCTGCTTGGTTTTCCTCAGCAAACGGCTGGATCGGCAAGGTTTCAGCACGGTTGAGAATTTCCAGGTTTTCCACCACAATTTCCACATCACCGCTGGCGATATTTGGGTTTTTCAAACCTTCGCCACGCTCCGTCACCACACCGCTGGCACGAATCACAAACTCATCGCGCAGGCTTTCCGCCAAACGAAACGCTTCCGCCTGCTCAGGATTAATCACCAACTGCACCAACCCAGTATGATCACGCAGGTCAATAAAAATCAGTCCACCGTGATCGCGACGTGAATGTACCCAGCCCGCCACGGTAATCATTTCCCCAACTTTTGTTGGTGTATCAATTGCAAAAGTCCTCTGTTTCATATCTGTTATTATACCACAGCGGCAACAGTTTTATGCTATAATCGCCCTATGGATAGCTATACGGTGGGCACTGTAGTCATCTTTTGTTCAATTACATGGATCATCGCCAGTCCTTTTGTAGTATTTTATTATCATAAACGATATATCACAGCCTACCGGGAGCTAGAGGAATTACGCCGGGAAGTATCGCCCGCAGTAGATATCCAGTCAACCCAAATGTCCGCTTCGGAAGGGGCACAATCAACGAACAAGCAGCCCATTACCGAGAACAGGTCTAATCCAGTCACACCACTCAGCGACCATGAACTGCTCACCAAAATCCGCTCCATGTCGCCGTATAATTTCGAAAAATACATTGCTCAATTATTTGAGCATTTTGGCTATTCGGCTGCAACCACTCCGTATAAACGCGACGGTGGCATCGACATTGTATTATACAAAAACGGCGTCCAAAGTTATGTCCAATGTAAAAAGTATATTAAACAAATTGTCAAAGTATCCGAAGTGCGTGATTTTTATGGTGCAGTTGTTGATCATTTACACGGAGGTGAAGCATTCTTTGTCACGACAAATATCTTCTCATCGGACGCGCGAAGATTTGTAAAATATTCTACCAATGGCAACAAAATACGGCTTATTGATAACACGGGACTACTTACCATCATTCGCGCCCTTGAAGATAAAGGTGTCGTAATACCAATTCCTGACGTATCAGACATATCTCAAAAGATTAAACCATGCCCACGCTGTCGTGGTGGTCATCTGGTGATAAGACACAGCAAAAATAATCATTCACCATTCTACGGATGCTCGAATTATCCCGAATGTCGATACATGCAAAAGATAAATTCTTAGATAGTTTCGGTAGCTTTTGGGCTATTATTGCCGCGTGGATTGCGCTCAGCTACTTTGCGCAGATCTTCATGGGTATCAAATTCATCATTGATTTTCTTTCCTAAAAGCGCTTCCAAAGCATCTTCCAGGCTTAACAGTCCAACTGTTTCACGGTACTGGTTGATCACGATGAATAGATGGTGTCTGGTTTTGATAAAGGCAGCCAAAGCTTGCTGCAACGATTGGTCTTCTCGAATGTAAAACACAGCGTGCTCCATAGCATCAGTAACGTGGTGCGCTTTTTGCGACTTTTTGGCGTTACCGATGGTCACCAAATCTTGCACATATAACATACCCACAACATGATCAATATCCCCATCAATCACCGGAAAACGACTGTGCCCTGTTTGATACAGCCCATCCAGAACGATGGGACCTAGTACTTCATCTTTACCTATGCTATCAATCATAGTACGTGGAATCATGGCGTCAGCGACTTTCATGTCCTTGAACTTGAGACTATTGGTGATAAGCTTTTTTTCGTCCTTGGACAATGCATCGCCAGCGTTCTTGACTATCTCAAGCAGCTCCTCACGCGATTCAACATCCAATTCACTACTTTGTGACGGTACAACAGAACGGATCGCCCAAAATATAACTGAATACTTTTCAATGCAGCGGATGATTGCTACTTCATACCGTTCATAGATGCGCTGTGAAATTTTCTGCAGTGGCGACAAGCGAGCCACGGCGCCCGAATAAAGCGCGATGACTAACGACACCAAAAAACCAACTAGCCAGTGAAACAACTCCACACCGATGACACTGAGCGACACCAATAATAATGCCGTGATCACCCGCTGCAACGAAAATAAATCAGCCAAGTAGGTGCGGCGTTTCAGTAGTAATTTTGCTTCCTCGTCACCCTGGCGCGCCCGACGTTTCAATTCAAATTGGCTATGTGACGAGAGCTGTGGATGCACCCCTAGTACCAATATCAAAACGACGATAATCAATCCATATATAACACTTAACAGCAATACACTCATGGTTTTATTTTACCTGATTTTATGCTATTATTGCTAGAGTTAATTTGGAGGACAAGAATGAACGGAAAAACCTGGGGCGTATTTATCGCAATCGTGGTGACGATACTTGGTGGCATGGTATATCTGTCAGTAGCACACCGCTTAGATATTAGCGATATCGCCAAAGATCAACTCACAAAAATCATCCCTGCTGAAAAGCGTAATGGCGACATTCAGGAGCACACATTTGGGGCTGACAAGCCGAAAGTTACGATTATTGAATACGGTGATTATCAATGCCCGGGTTGTCGCACTGTTGCACCGCGCATTAAATCAGCTGTCGAAAAGCACAAAGATAATGTGCAATTGATATTCCGCAACTTCCCACTGTCTGGTCACACTCACGCTCGCCTAGCAGCGTCAGTGGCTGAGGCGGCAGGCTTGCAAGGTAAATACTGGGAAATGCACGATTTACTCTACGAAAACCAAGACGCATGGAGCAACGCCCAAAATCACAAACGCAACGATATCTTCATGGGCTATGCCAAGCAGCTTAAACTCGATGAATCACGCTTTGCCAATGACCTAACAAGCGACCGCGTATTGCAAAAAATTAGTTTCGACACTGCCGTTAGCCGTGCACACGAAATTACTGCTACACCAACCATATTCATCAATGGCAAAAAGGTAGAAGACCTCAACAGTATTGACGCTGAGGTAGAAAACGCGCTCAAAGCAGCAGGTGTTTCTACTGAGGAAAAGAAGGCTGAGTAGATTACCGTAAATCAATCTAAAACCGCCCGGGTTTAGCGCTCGGGCGGTTTTAGATATGTTATTGTGCTATGTATGTTTGCCATTCGGCAGGCACTACATCCACTGCGATCTTTTTGCGTCGGGATGACACAAAATTGATTGCTATCGGCATGTATTTGTACTCCTTCGTACTAAATGCAGCCTCACGCGCTTCGACCTTTATTACAAACCGCAACTCAATGCTTCGGCGCGAGACACGTCAACCATAGTACCAAAGGAAATATAGCACGTCAAGTGCTTACTCCCTACTTTATTACTTTTAATTTTAGAATAAGCGGAATCGCTTGGCAAGTAGTAATGTTAGTAAAATTAACAACAGTGTAATACCCATGATGGCAGCGTACGCCCACCACTCGCCCTGAAATGGCAATCCGATATTCATGCCATACATACCGTAAAACACATTTGGTACCGCTAGTAGAATAGTGATAGTCGTCAGCACCTTCATGCGCTGGTTCAGAGTATTGTTAGCAATAGTTGAATAAGCGTTTTGGATACTGTCAATCGTTTGGGCACTCGAACCAATAGCCACTAATAATTGGCGGGCATGCAATATAATATCCCCAAAAGCTTCAATATCACGCAGATTAAACAACTGCCGACGATTTGCCTCCAGCTGCCCAACAACCGTCACCAAGCCCTCCAAACCACTTCGATATTCATTGAGGCTATCTTCAATAGCGACGAACTCAACAAAGTCCTCGTTTTGGACATCAAAATGCGTGAGCCGCTTGCGAGCAGTGGTAATTTTGGTCGATAGCGCATGTAGTCGCTGTTCGTATTCGGTGATGATAGAGGCGATGACAGCTGACACTACCGCAGAGGGCTGACGCGTGTCAGTGGTCATAAAAGCATCGGTGTCTAACGGCGAAAAAGAAGTGTGCGGACTAGCAGTTACCAGCCGATCACGCGACACTGCGATGAGTATCGGGGCGGTTTTGGCGGCATCAGCCGGACCAACTGGTAAACGCAAGAAAATGTATTCTACACCATTGCTAAACTCTGCTCGTGACAACTCACGGACATCACAAACGTCACGCAGGATATTTGCATTCAATAAGAGCTTGTCTGACAAGTCGTCCATATCCAGCAATTTACCAGATATATGCACCCACGCGTGAGAGCGAGGACGACTTACCTTTTCTAGACGCTCACCCGCCGCTGATCGCTCAAAGTATTCCACCACCATATACTTTGATTATACGAAAAAAGGTTATGTTTTGCTACTAGCAGCAGTTATTCCCAGCGGAATAGTTTAATAGCCAAGGCGTAGACGATGACGATACACAACAGAACTCCACCAAACTGCGGCAGAACTTCTGTCAGGCTGGCGTGTTCTGTTGATATCAACCGAAGGCCATCAACGACGGGAGTCATCGGGATACATTGACTAATAGACCTGAGCCACTCTGGGAACAAGAATGATGGGAAGAAAGCACCAGACAAGAACATCATCGGGAAAGAGATAAGATTGGAGAGTGGCGCTGACTGATTTTCGTTTTTGGCCCACGCACCAACGATCAATCCAAGTCCAACCATCATCACGGCAGCCAATGTCAAGAATGGCACAAACAATAACCAGTCGCCACGCATCGTAAATTTAAACAGCAGCATACTGACAACCAACATCAAGGCAGCGCTTGCCAAAGACACCAAGGTGTAGACGATAGCCGTAGAAATAATAAGCTGGCCAGAAGTAAACGGTGCGGCCCGCAGGCGACGGTAGTTGCCTTTTTGCTTTTCGGTTGGCATTTGGTTTGCCAGACCAAAGATACCCATGCTCATCAAACTAAACGCTAATAGCCCAGTGAAGGTGTAATCAAACGTCTTCAGAGCTTCATCGCCAACTGCCTGTGAAGCTACCTTAAACGGCGGTTCTGGCTGACCCATGGCTTTATTGATACTACCAACAATCTGACCCATCACAGCGGTCAGTGCACTGGCAGCCTGATCTTGCCCTTTAGCATGCAGCACGTTCAGCGTGCCAGACGGTCGAGCTTGTGCACCTTCACCTTTGACTTCACCAAACTCTTTTGGTAGCTCAATGATACCGTCAATTTCCGAACGCTTCATCTTTTCCTTAGCTTCATCGATGTCTTTCACGTCCTGAACTTGCAGTAATTTTGACTTGTCATTTTTTGCACCATCGACAAACTGCTTGGCGAACTCAGTGTTTGAGTGGTTAATGATGGCAACCTTAAAATTGGTTGTCTGATTGTTAAAAATCGAACCAAACACAAACAAGAAAATCAGCGGGAACAAAAAGGTGAAAAACAATGCCATTTTGTCGCGCAGCAAACGTTTAAGTCCAGCTACGACCTGACCAATGATACCTATCCAATATTTCTTCATACTACTAATCCCGTATCGCCTTTCCTGTAAGATCGATGAAAACGTCTTCCAAATTTGCTTGCTCAACCACCTGCTTTTTCTTAAAGCCGCGCTTGAGTAACTGTTGAATCAAGTTATGTGGCGAATCGGTGGTGATGATTTGACCATTGTCCATGACTGCCAACCGGTCGCACAGCAGCTCAGCCTCATCCATGTAGTGTGTTGTCAGCACGATAGTAACGCCCTCTTCGCGTATTTGCTTGATCAGCTCCCATAAGTTGCGACGCGCTTGTGGATCCAAACCAGTGGTTGGCTCGTCCAGAAACAAAACTTTTGGACTATTGACCAAGGTCGAAGCGATGGCGAAGCGCTGTTTTTGTCCGCCAGACAACTGTTCGACATAGTTTCTAGCTTTTTCTGTGAGTTGGACTTTAGCTAGTAGCGCAGCCACGTCAGTCTTGCTACCATACAAACTGGCAAACATTCTCAATTGCTCAGTTAATGTCAAGTGGTCATAAAAGTTGGTCGACTGCAGCTGAATACCAATGATGGCTTTGATCTTCTTGGGATGTTTAGCTACGTCAATACCATCAATGACAGCTGTACCACCGTCGATAGTGCGCAATGCCTCCAGCATTTCTAGCGTTGTTGTTTTACCAGCGCCATTGGGACCCAAAATACCGAAGATTTCGCCCTTTTCGACACTGAAATCTATGCCTTTTACCACTGTTTGATCGCCGTAGCGTTTGGTCAAACCGTGGACGTCAATAATGTTACTCATACTTCCAGTATAGCATTAGTCAAGAAATAGGGTTATTGACTTTTGGGTGAGTATCAGCGGCGGCGCAAGAAATAATAGCCAATCAACAATGCTGCCACAGCGCTGACGCCGGTGATTTTCCAGAACATTGCCGGGTCATCCCCACCAGGGACTGGCACATTCATACCAAACAATCCAGCGATCATGGTCGGTATGGTGAGCGCCAATGTGATGACGGTCAGCAACCGAATGGTTTCGTTCAGGCGCGTATCCATCACCGCCCGATAGCTATCGCGCACGTTGGTGATGGTACGCAGCAATGATTTACAGCGACTAATCACCTGCTCCAGATCAATGGAAATATCTTCAACGTCTTCCTTGGCATCCGACCGAAGCATCAATGCTTTATGCGCAATCATCCGCTCCACTGACAAGTTCATCGGCACCAAGGCATCCATATAATCATTCAGTTTGCGCTCATATTCAGCTAATGTGGCAATATCGCGCGCTCGCAATGTTCGAATATCGCCAGTCGCCGCCCGCATTTGACGGTTGATGGCAGCCACCCGGCGCTGATATTGTGTTGCTAGTGCGTCAATCATGTCAACCAGCAGGGTAATTCGACTTGACGTGGATACCACATGTTTATCAATAAACGGCTGCCACAATCTACCTAGGCTGTCTCGCGAAATGGTGATGATATAATCCGCATGAATCACAAACAAAATTGGTGTAGTAAAGTCGTTAAAATCATCGTCAGTATCCGGCAATCGGGCAATCAGGTATGTCCGCTCATTGTCCGCGTCCAAACGAGGAACCTCGTGGGGGTCCAGTGCGTCAGTGATGATATCAGCATCAATCCCCAGTGACAACAACTGGGAAATCTCCTCTTCATTTGGCCGCTCACAACGAATCCAAGAGCCCTTAACTAAGTTCTCTCTGATGGTCAGCTTGCCAGAATCGTCAGATTTAAGATACTGCAACATACCTATTATTTATATCATGAAAATTAGATAAAAGCAATGCTTTGGCTATGAAACAATCCGCGTGCCCGCTGTCCCGTCGATAGCCTCGGTGGTTTTTTCCAATGAGGTAATGACTGCGGTACGACCCTCGCCACCCGACACAAATTGCAGTGCTGCTTGCGCCTTTGGTAGCATAGATCCAGCTGCAAACTGGCCATCATCAATGTGTTTTTGCATCTCTTCTGCAGAGATTTGCCCTAAAGCCTCTTCATTTGGCTGGTTAAAATTGACCTTGGCTGCATCAACCGAAGTCAAAATCAGCAGAGTGTCTGCGTGCAGCAAATTGGCCAAGGTTGCCGCTCCAAAGTCTTTATCGATGACTGCTTCAACACCCTTGAGCGTGCCATCTTCCTGACGCAATACGGGGATGCCGCCGCCACCAGTTGAGACCACTAAGACGCCCGCTTCTACCAGAGCTTTGATGATCGGCGCTTCAACAATTTCCACTGGTTTTGGTGATGGCACCACACGGCGCCAACCACGACCAGCATCTTCCTTGACAACATAACCACGCTCAGCCTGCACCGCTTTGGCTTCTTCTTCTGAATAGAACGGACCGATTGGTTTGGTTGGGTTTTGGAACGCCGCATCATCACCAGAGACAATAGTCTGCGTCACCAAACTAACGGCGTGCTTATCAGTCATCTGATGAGCCCTGAAGCTGTCTTGAAAGGCTTGCTGTAACCAAAAGCCGATCAGACCTTGGCTCATCGCCCCACAATCATCCAGCGGTAAGCTCGGTACATCATCGGTATTAACAGCCTCTTCATGCAAGACAATGTTTCCCACCTGGGGACCGTTGCCATGAACGATAGCTATTCTATGTCCTGCTTGAACAAGTGGTAATAACTGTCGTATCGTCTCAGCCGCTACTCGGCGCTGTGCTTCTGAAGAGGCTTCGCCCTGCTTCTGCAGGGCGTTACCTCCAAGAGCAACGACAATAGTTCGCTGCTTATCCATAGGCTATCCTAATACTCCAAAGGCAGCGATGACCACAACGCTGATGATTGCGAAAACTGCCATGATTGGTGCTGAACGTCGCAGCCATGCGCGGTATGAGACACCAGCCAGTGCCAAACCGCCCATCAAGGAAGCGATGGTTGGTGCCATCATGTTAAGCAAACCTGATGCTGTAGCAAAGGCTGCCACCATGACTTCTTTGCTTGAGCCAACCAGATCAGCAATCGGCGCAATAACTGGCATAGTTGCTGCTGCCAAACCTGATGATGACGGCACGATGAAGGACATTGGCAAGTAGAACAGATACGCCAGCACACCAACAACGCCACCGCCAGCATCTTTCAGAAGTGCTTCGCCCCAGCTAATGATAGTATCTTGAATCTCACCGTTAGTCATTACTACAGACACTCCCGTTGCTACTGCAATAATCAAAGCAACTGGTAAGATATCTTTTACCCCATCAATGAATGTGTCAACTGGGAAAACGCCTTCTTTTTTAAACTCTTTATAGTAAATTGCGGTAATAACAATTGTTGAGATTAAGAATAATGCGGTAATTTCATTAAAGTACCAGTCGCCAAAGGCCGCACTGTGCACTACGCCAAATACTGCACCGATAATTGGCAACTCTGAAGCCCACTTAAATAGGTCAGTGAATACTGTGATCTCCCAACTTCCCCAAGGAATCAGCGAAAGAACCATCAATACAAATGTAATAGCGAAGACGCCCATGACGACTTTTCGTGGGCCAGTAAATTTCGGTACGTTCGTCATATCCAAGGCTGCTGTGACTGGCTTATAACGAACATCTTCCTTGTACTTGCCTGCTTTTACCTTTGCTGCGTAACGCATAGTAAAGATGATTGCCGCGATCAAACATAGCACCAAAATGATAGACATAATTGGAATAACATTGCCCAATTTAACATTAGCAGTCTTTGCGGCAACACCGGTGGAGAATGGGTTAATAGTCGAACCAAGCACACCAGCACCAGCACCCAACACAATGATCATCACACCAGTCATTGCGTTATAGCCGGCAGCGATCATCATCGGAATAACTAGCGCGTAAAACGCCACAGTTTCTTCCTGCATACCGTAAGTTGTACCACCGATAGCAAACAACGTCATTAAGATTGGAATGAGCCATTTTTCTTTGCCCTTCATCTTACGAAGTAGCGCACCGAGTGAAGCATCCAGGGCGCCAGTCTTCATGGTAACGCCCAAGAATCCACCAAGTACCATAACGAAGACTATAACGTCTAGCTTATCGGACATACCTTTAATGGGTGCCGTGAAGACGTCCCATAAGCCTTGCCGATCATGCTTGTCAACTTTCTCTTCTTTACCGTCCTTTTCTTCAGTGACGGTGCGGTCTTTTTCAACCACATGATACGATCCCGCAACACGGTTACCATCGTCATCAGTCTTATAGACGCCCGACGGAATAATCCATGTCAATGCTGCCATGATCGCAATCACGACAAACAAAATCGTAAACGCCGATGGTGATCGAAGCTTCTGCTTTGTTTTTTTAATTTTTTCTACCATTGCCTCGGAGCCTCCTTCACTCCCTTATTAGGACAACTACTACAATGTCAAAGCCATGACAGCTTTGATTGTATGCATACGATTTTCCGCTTGGTCAAATACAACTGAATGTGGTGAGCGGAACACCTCATCCGTTACCTCCATAGAATCTAGACCAAAATCTTCCTGAACTTTCTTGCCAGTGATAGTCAAAGCGTCGTGGAACGCTGGCAAACAGTGCATGAATTTAACCTCAGGATTTCCTGTCAGGTTGATCATGTCACGGTTAACCTGGAAGTTGCGCAATTGATTGATGCGCTCAGCGAACTTGTCTTCCTCACCCATCGACACCCAAACGTCAGTGTAAATCACGTCAGCATCACGCAGAGCTTCCTCAAAATTATCAGTGATAGTGATGCGCGCGTGGCTTGATCGTGCTAAGTGATGCGCCCGGTCTACCAGCGACTGTTCTGGGTGTAGTTCACGTGGTGCCAAGATACGGAAATCAACGCCCATGATGGCTGAACCAATCATCAGCGAGTTTGCCATATTATTACGGCCATCACCAACGAACACCAGCTTGGTGCCTTTGAGTTTGCCGACATGCTCCTCGATAGTCATGAAATCAGCCAAAATCTGTGTCGGGTGGAATTTGTCGGTCAGGCCATTCCAGACCGGAACGCCAGCATGACGAGCCAATTCCTCAACTGTCCCGTGATCAAACCCGCGAAATTCAATACCATCAAACATGCGGCCCAGCACCTTAGCGGTGTCTTCAACTGTTTCTTTTTTACCCAGCTGAATGTCGTCTTTGCCGAGGTATTCTGGCGCAACACCAAGGTCATTAGCTGCCACCGTGAAGGCACAGCGCGTGCGAGTTGAGGTTTTCTCAAACAACAGTGCCACGTTTTTTCCTTCATGAATTCGGTGCGGTACACCAGCGTATTTCAATCGCTTGTATTCACGTGCTGTGTCCAAAAGTAGACGAATTTCTCCAGCAGTATAATCATTTAGCGTCAGGAACGATCGCCCTTTCAAACTCAACGCCATTACACATCCTCCCTAACGATTGGCATGCTCATACAGCGTGGACCACCGCGACCGCGGCCAAGTTCTGATCCATTGATTTCAATCACTTCAACACCAGCATCGCGTAATTTTTGGTTAGTGACATAGTTGCGGTCATAGGTCACCACCACACCAGGCGCAATCGCCAAGGTGTTTGAGCCGTCGTTCCACTGCTCACGAGCAGCAGCAATTCGGTCGCCACCACCACATTCAATCAACGTCACAGCTGGTAAGCCCAACGCGACTCGCAAGACGTGCTCCAGGTCAGTTTCACGAGTGATGCGTGGGAATGGCTGACCCTCAACTTTTTCCAAAATAAAGCAGTTGATTTTACCGCCGTGATCGCGAATTTCTGGGTGAATGGTAAATTTGTCGTGGTCAATCATGGTAAACACCGTGTCGAGGTGCATGAACGCATGCGACTTTGGAATTTCCATGGCGATAACCTTTTTGAAGTCAGAACCAGCAAACAGCTTGGTTGCCATTTTTTCAATTGCTTCAGCAGAGGTACGCTCGCTGATACCAATCGCCATGACCTCTCGATTCAGCACCAACTCGTCACCACCTTCGATAGAATAGTTTTCATGGCGGTCATACCATACTGGTACGTTTTTGCCAGCAAACCGTGGGTGATGGTCGATGATATAGCGCATGAACAATGACTCGCGACGGCGAGCTGGCCAGTGCATCTTGTTAATTGTCAGGCCTTGACCAATTGCCGCAGCCGGATCACGCGTAAAGTACAAGTTTGGCATTGGGTCAAGATAAAATGGATAGTAATCTTTCTCGACCATGTCATGTAGCTGCTGATGGTGCTCTGGTGGTAAAGTGATTTCATCTTTACGAACACCAGCCATCAACTTGCGAATCATAGCGTGGGTTGGCAAGTCCAGCAAGAATTGGCGCAACGTTTCAGTGACACGACGAGTGTCTTGCTTGGAGTTAGCAAGCATATCGTCAACGAATTGCTCACGCAACGCATCAGTTGCCAAGGCTTCAGTCGCCAATTGGTCCAAGTACAACACTTCTATGCCACGCTCACGTAAAACTTGCGCAAAAGCGTCATGTTCTTCTTGAGCCTTTTTAAGATATGGGATGTCGTCAAATAAAAGGTCGGTCAGATAATCCGGAGTCAAATTTTCCAACTCCTCACCTGGCCGATGCAAGACAACTACTTTTAATTTCCCGATTTCCGATGTAATATGTATTGGATCCATACCCCCGTCCCCTTTTTGTTTATGGTTATACTAATAATATAGCATATACCAAATAGAACACAAGCATCATTCAGGGGTTAGCTCATCGCCGAATGATAGCCAATGACGACTCGACTACCACCCGAGCTGGATGGCGCTTCAGCCACTCGTCAACCGCCCGTGCTGCGCCTGGCAACGCTTCATTGGCGTAATCATCAACGATGATGGTCGCCGTTTCCTGAAACTTGCCGTCGCACACGCGAAACGAGTCAACGATTGATTCATAAAAATCGCCGTCAAAAAACGCAAAGCGAATATCTTCTGGTACGTCGTCAGGAGAAAAATCAGCGAACCAGCCTTTGTGGATGATCGGCAGTTTCAAACCAGCTTTTTTGAAATTCTGAATGAAGGTCTTGCGTGGCGCCAGCAGCTCGCCGGCTTTGAACTGCTCGCCCGCAGCGCTGGCGTCGGCTTGGGTTTTTTCTGGCAAGCCCATAAACGAATCATAAACATGAAACTCACCAGCAAAATCATAAGCGTCCAGCAGCCGCCGAATGAACAAACTCGTCGTGCCGACATAACAGCCAAATTCCACAACATTACCAGTCGCGCCGCTTCGTAGCACTGTTTCCAGCTCCCGCAACAACACGCCGAGTTCTTTGGTGTCAACTTGATCGGAGATGATGGAGTATTTGGTGAGGAGTTGGTCGGTGATATTCATACAATTTAAATTATAGACAGTTCACCAAATATCAACAAATAGTTGATGGCGTATAGCTACATATTTTAAGATTCTATAGGTTACAATATAAATTAGTAGTTAATGAATAATCACGACATTATCAAAACATTTTTACCAAAACAACTGTATATAAAACAGTTAAGCTCATTACGACCTGCACTGCGAAAATCGAATATAATTGTATATGGCGAAATTCACGGCATCAAAGAAAATGCTAATATCGTCTATAACTTGGTTAAAAAACTTGGCATACAACGATTGGCTATTGAGGCCAGCCCTACTGTGCTTGACTTCATCAATTCAGTAAAGACCAATTCTTATGATTTTTCCTTAGTTGATGAAGACCTTTTTGATTCGAGCATTCTATCTCTTGAGATGATAAAAACGATAGCAATTCTATTACAGCAAGGCCAGCTTAAGGAGTTAGTTTTTATTGATACATTCTTTGACGATTTAGACAAGAACGCCATCATACCACCAAGCCCGCAAGAACGAGAAAAACAACTAGCTAAAAATATCCTCGGAATTGACGACTCTCTACCAACATTATGTATTATGGGACAATGGCATACGCAGCCCAAAGTTGTTACAGATGACGAAACACGACATGAATCAGCGTTATATCGCCTGAGAAAAACAAAGCCAAATGTACCGTTTATTCACAATATCTATCGACAAGGGCAACTATTTAATGATGGAAAAATAATTGAATTACCAGACAACCCAGCAGTGTCGTCTTGTTACGAGATTGTCCAGAAAACCGATATCGATTTTGATCTACATGTACCAAGGGCGACAAGAATATCATTATGCTAAAATTGTAATATGAAAATCACGAGCTCAGCCTTCGCCGAAAACGCTAAGATACCAAAAGTCTACGCCAAAATCGGCGGCAACCAACGCCCGCCGCTTGCGATCAGCGACGTGCTAGCAGATGCCAAAAGCCTGGCAATCATCTGCCACGACCCTGACGCACCTGGGCATGATGGATTTTACCATTGGACGGTTTGGAATTTGCCGGCCAAAACTACTGAAATAACTGGTGAATCACTACCCGCGGGCGCCGTCGAAGGCATCACCAGTTGGGGCCGCCCCGGCTGGGGTGGGCCGCAGCCGCCATTTGGCACGCACCGTTATCAATTTTATGTGTACGCGCTGGACACCACACTGGACTTGCCAGACACCACCAAACCCAAAGAGCTCATCGCCGCCCTCACGCCGCACACCATCGACCAAGCGGTGTTGACTGGAAAGTTTGGCGTGCTGGATGTTTTGCGGCGGGGATAAAGACAGCTCTCTGGCTTACATCCGCGAAATATCAGCACGAAGCTGGTTAACTACTTCGACATGTTCAGCGATATTGCGGTCGTAAGCGTAAACTACATAACCTTCCTTATTACTGCTGATTTTTGCGACCGTGCCATAAAACGGCGCGCAAATCTGCGAATGTCCGACTTGGTTTTCTAAGCACATCTCACCGTGCACATAATATTTAGCTTTTCCCGCGCCATTAGCATAAATTATCAAACATTCATTTTCCAACGCTCGCGCCAGACAAAGCGTATCAATCATCATTTTTGAAGCCTTGATTTCAGCGCTCGCTGGTTTATTACCTCCAGTTGACCAATACGATGGAATGCAAATAATTTCCGCGCCCTGCTTAATCATTGAACGGAATAACTCTGGAAAAGCTAAATCCCAACAGATTGCCAAACCAATTTTACCAATCGGCGTATCAACAACCATGGCTTCATTCCCTGGCACCAAATATCGACGTTCAGGAATCCATAGATGATTTTTCCGATACCGAAGTTGTATCTCTCCCGACGGATCAATCAATAGTGCTTTATTATAGAAATCGTCACCCTCTTTACAAATAAACGAACCAGCGACCAGATAAAGTTGCTTTTCACGCGCTATCTGACATAGACGCGTAACTTCGCTAGACGATTCGCTCAAGGCATATTCTAAATTATACGGAATCGGCCCAGTCAGCACGTCTTCTGGCAAAACCACAAGGTCGACTGACTGTTGATTGCATAGCTCGCCAACAAGCTTTTCTATTTTTGCCAAATTACGCTTGATATCCAACGGCGCAATCTCCATTTGCACCGCAGCAACTGTGATCATTCTTTTCATGATCACAGTATAGAATTTATATTTTTATAATCAACACCCACCCAATCACTCAGCAAACTGACTATTATACAACTCAGCATAAAAGCCATTCTGCTGCAGCAGTTCGTCGTGATTGCCTTGCTCGATGGTGTTGCCGTCGCGGACGACCAAGATCAAATCAGCATCGCGGATGGTGCTCAGCCGATGGGCGATGACAAAGCTGGTTTTGCCTTGCATCAACTTGTCCATGGCTTTTTGGATGAGCACTTCGGTGCGGGTATCGACCGAGCTGGTTGCTTCGTCCAAAATCAGCATCGGCGTGCGCGCCAGCATTGCCCGGGCGATCGTCAGTAGCTGCTTCTCGCCCTGTGAAATGTTCGTGGCTTCCTCGCCCAGCATCATGTCATAACCGCCCGGCAGCGACCGCACGAAATGGTCAACGTGCGCTTCCTTGGCGGTGGCGACCATCTCTTCTTCACTGGCTGTTGGATTGCCGTAGAGCAAATTTTGGCGAATCGTACCGTTAAACAGCCAGGTGTCTTGCAGTACCATGCCAAACAGTTGCCGCACGTCGCTGCGCTTCATGTCCGCGATATTGACGCCGTCAATTTTGATCGTGCCGCCGTTAATTTCATAAAATCGCATCAACAAATTGACCAACGTCGTTTTGCCCGCGCCCGTCGGACCGACAATCGCCACGCGCTGACCTGGCTTGATGTGTGCCGACAGGCCTTTGATGATGGTTTGCTCGGGTTGGTAGCCAAAGACCACATTGTCAAATTCGACTTCGCCCTTGACGTTCGCCAATTTCACCAAATCTTTACTCTCCGCCTGTTCTTCCGGCTCGTCCAAAAATTCAAACACGCGCTCGGCGGCAGCGGCGGTCGATTGCAGCACATTGGCGATGTTGGCGATCTGCACCAGCGGCTGATTGAATTGGTCGATATACTGGATGAACGCCTGAATGTCACCAATTTTCAGCCGGCCGTTAATCGCCAGCCAGCCGCCCAAAATCGCCATGACGACATAGCCAATGTTGCCGATGAAATTCATGATCGGATAAATCAGTCCTGACAAAAATTGAGCTTTCCAGGCACTTTCCTGCAGCTGATCGTTCACCCGCGAAAACTTAGCCAGCGACTTTTTCTGGCCGTTGAACACCCGCATCACTTGATGGCCGCCGTACATTTCTTCGATGTGGCCGTTTAGTTCACCCAGCTGCGTTTGCTGGCGAAGGAACTGCTTTTGCGAGCTTTTAGTAATCAGCGTCACTGCGCCACCAGCCACCGGCAGCACCAGCAGCGCTACCAGCGACATTTGCCAGCTGATGGAAAACATCATCGCCAAAATCCCCAGCACCATCACTGTCGAGGAGACAATTTGCGACAGGCTTTGATTGAGCGTTTGGCTGATGGTATCGACGTCGTTAGTTACACGGCTGAGGACTTCGCCGTAGGTTTGTTTGTCAAAATAACTCAGCGGCAGGCGATTGATCTTCTCGGACAATTGCCGGCGCATTCTGAAAGTAACCGTCTGCGTCACTTGGGTCATTAGCCAGGTTTGGATGTAGCGGAAAATGGCGCTGAGTATGTACAAACCAATCAGAAAACTGACGACCTGCCAAACGGC
The DNA here is from genome assembly GCA_963521715.1 of uncultured Candidatus Saccharibacteria bacterium. GTDB lineage: Bacteria > Patescibacteriota > Saccharimonadia > Saccharimonadales > Saccharimonadaceae > Nanosynbacter. The sequence continues at coordinate 30,690 of CAUQVC010000005.1, forward strand.
ATCAAAGTGAAATTCTGGGCGCCGGCTAAGATCCAGTTTTTTGATGGTATCAAGCTGGTTGGACGGGATTTGGCTTTCAATTTCCGACTGGTTCGGCAGGCGCTTCAGAACATCAGCACCGGTCGTGCCAGCTGGCAATGAAGCCCCCTTCGGCAGCTTGCTAGTGATGGTTTCATAAGCCTTCATGCTGACATAATCTTCGACAATTTGGTTGGTGGCGCCGCCCAAAATCTTCGGACTGACAATCGCAAACGTCGTACTACCGACCGCGAAAATCGCCACCATGAGCATGTGCCAGCGGAACTCCGCCAAATATTTGGCTAACTTCTTGACCGTGCCTTTGAAATCTTTGGCTTTTTCGCCGGCGCCCATACCACCGCCCATTGGACCGCCCATCTTCATTGGCTGGCGTTTTTTCATGCTTTGCTGAGCCATTATACCGCTCCTTTCGCGGTCGTCGCCGACATTTTCTGCAGGTCATCTTCTGAGAGCTGGGAGGCAGCAATTTCTTGATAGACTTGGCAATTTTTCATCAATTCCTGGTGCGTACCTTGACCGACAATTTTACCTTCGTCCAGCACGATGATCTTATCAGCGTTCATGATGGTGTTGATGCGCTGGCCAACGATGAGCACAGTTTTATGTTTGGTTTCTTTGGCCAGTGCCGAGCGTAATTTAGCATCAGTTTTGAAATCCAGCGCCGAGAACGAATCGTCAAAAATGTAGACATTTGGTTCAACAGCAATCGCCCGGGCAATCGACAAACGCTGCCGCTGACCGCCGGAAACATTGCTGCCGCCTTGAGCGATGTCGTTTTTGTAGCCGTTTTTCAGCTCGCTGATGAATTCGGTGGCTTGGGCGATTTTAGCGGATTTTTCGACCAATTTTTGGCTGGCTTTGGCATTGCCGTACTTGATATTGCTGGCGATCGTCCCGCTAAACAACACGCCTTTTTGCGGCACGTAGCCGATTTGATCATACAAATCTTCCAGTTTGAGCTGGCGAATATTCACGCCATCCAGCAAAATCTGCCCCGCCGACACATCGTAAAAGCGCGGGATCAAATTGATCAACGTCGATTTGCCAGACCCAGTGCTGCCGATAAACGCTGTAGTTTGCCCTGGTTCAGCCGTAAAATTGATACTTGAGAGCACCGGCAGATCAGCGTCTGGATAGGTAAACGTGACGTCTTTGAATTCAATTTTACCCGTGGCGTCATTTGGCAATTGCTGCGGCAACTGCGGGTCAACAATTGACGGTAGCGTGTCGAGCACCTCGCCCACCCGCTTTACCGATACAGCCGCCCGCGGCACCATGATAAACACCATCGACAGCAGCAAGAAAGAAATAATCACCTGCATGGCGTATTCCAAAAACGCCATCATATTACCAATTTGCAGATTGCCGCTGCTGATCAAATGCGCACCGAACCAGACAATTGCCACGCTAGAAAAGTTCATCACCAGCGTCATGATTGGGTCAAGCAGCATCATCAGCCGATTGACAAATAAATTCATTTTATTTAGCTCGGTATTGGCTTGCTGGAACTTTTTCTGCTCAATCTTCTCATTATGAAAGGCGCGAATAACTTTTAAGCCGGCCAGGTTTTCGCGCGTCACCAGATTCAGTTTGTCCACCAGCGTTTGCAATTTCTTAAACCGAGGCACAGCAATCACAAACAACACGACAATGACCACCAGCAGCACCGACACTGCCAGTGCGATGATCCAGCTCAAATTTGGTGCGTTATGGATGGCTTTTTGCAGACCGCCAATTGCCATGATCGGCGCCATCAACGCCAGACGTAGCAGCAGAATTGACGTCATCTGAATTTGCTGAATATCGTTGGTCGATCGGGTGATTAGCGAGGCGGTCGAAAATTTATTGAAATCCGCCAGCGCGAAACTTTCGACTCGCTCAAACAGTTCTGTCCGCAGTTTCTGCGCCATACCGGTGGCGATCCGGGCCGCCAAAAACCCGATGACGATCGAACACAGTCCGCCTGCCGCCGTCACCACAATCATCGCTAGTCCGTTGTGCCAAATCGCCGGCATATCTTGTTTGATGATGCCGTTATTGACGATTTCCGACATCTTGTCAGGCAGCCACAAATTCGCCATCACCATAGCGTAGGTAAAACCGACCAAGATGATAAACATCAGCCAGTAGCCGCTAAAAATTCGTAAAATATGCTTCATAATTGTTCTTTTCGTACCTCAAATCCAGTCTCTATTTTACCATAATACAAACCAACCGTCACAGAGCCTCATTGGACAAAAGTATCTGCTGGACGTATACTATTTTTAGCGTCGGGGTGTGGCGCAGCTTGGTAGCGCGCACCGTTCGGGACGGTGAGGTCGCTGGTTCAAATCCAGTCACCCCGACCACGGGAATTATTTGAAGCGCATGTTCACCAACGAGAACCTCTGGCGACTACGAAAGCAAAGGAGGTTATATGCGGCGACGAGTTAATGTGCGCGGGATCATCATCAACGATCAGGGCGAAATTTTTTGTCAACAATTGACCGCCAATAATGGCAAAGGACGGAATTTTTGGTGTACGCCGGGCGGCGGCTTGGAAATGGGCGAAAGCTTGCTGGACGGCCTACGCCGAGAAATGATTGAAGAAACGGGCGTCAAACCAGAAATCGGTAAGTTGTTATTTATACAACAATTCGCCGAATCCGGCGAGCAATCAGCGCACGGCCTGAATGAACAATTGGAATTTTTCTTTCTCATCACCAACTGGCAAGATTACCAGCACATCGACCTGGAACAAACATCGCACGGCGTCAAAGAAGTGGCGAGATGCGGCTTTGTTGATCCAAAAACCACGCGAATTTTACCAAGCTACCTGACAAAGGTTGATCTGGATTGGCTGATGAACAAATCAGCTGATGTCCAGATCATCAGCGAGCTATAACTACTCCGCTCCGTCCTTGCTATCCTCAGGCTTATCGGACTGTTGTTCGGCGGCAAGTTCTGCACGAACTTCCTGCTCGATCTCCTGGCGTAGTCGTCGACGCTCCTCGTCAGACATAGCCGACCGTGCCTTTTGTTTATAAGCCTGCGCCCGTATCAAGACTGGCGTCACCACCAACCCAAACACCGTTAAGATGCCAAAGATGGTCAATAATTGCCAGTTAGCGGTTAAAACATCACCACCGTGTTTTTGCCACAAAATACTCAAGCCCACCAAGCTCAGCAAACTAGCGCTACTAATAGTCAGCGTCACCAACCCTGAAATGATCGAATCATTACGTTTAAAGGAAAGAAACTTGGCAATCAATGTAGTCAATGATGTGATAATAAACGCGGTGATTGTCAGCTTGAGCAATGTTTCTTTGAGCCGACCGCAAAGCATATAATCATACCCTTCGGCAAACTCGTAGCTGGCGCTCGTATTACAAATACCTAAAGAAGGTAATAATTCCCACACCAATATCAACGCGCCCAACAACCACAGAGCATTAACAATTAACGACATAACCGACAGTGTTTTGATCAAACGCTGGTTATCCTCCAGGCGGGCAACCCCTCCCATAGCAAACAGTGAGGCGACTGCCGTAAACAAGGTAGTTGTCAAGATGCGCCAGTCTACTGGCCCAGACAAAGTAGCCATGATGCCCATGAG
>CAUQVC010000006.1:0-31363 GCA_963521715.1 uncultured Candidatus Saccharibacteria bacterium
CTTCATTCACCTTGACTATCGGCAAAATTACCTGGACAAGCGTTGGCACCCTGGCGTTCATCGGCATCAATATCACGATCATCCTGATGCTATCGTCTGACGCAGCCAGGCAGTTCACTCACACTCGTACCACTGCGCGTCGTACCAAGCAGAAGACGATTTAGCACTCTACTTGTATGAGTGCCAGATGTACGCTATAATATAGCCATGACTGAACGCCAGCAGGCTATCTTAGCCGCCATCATCGAACAGTACGCTGAAATTGCGGCGCCAGTTGGTAGTGTGACGCTTGCCAAATTGTTTGGTGTGTCCAGCGCTACTATCCGCAGCGAAATGGCCAAACTCGAGGAAATGGGGTTTATCGAGGCACCGCACACCAGTGCCGGCCGTATCCCGACTGACAAAGGCTATCGGTTTTATGTCAATGGTATCACTGCCGCTCAAATGACTGAACTACCAAGTGGTATCGATCGCAGTGCGAGGGCGATCGAGGCACATGTTAATTCGCACGTTGATAAATCTGACAGGGCCATCCGCAGCGCGGTTGACAGTCTGGTTGAGCTGACGGGTAATTTTGGTTTTGCCTCGTTTGGTGATCATCTGTACATGAATGGTATGACGCAGCTATTTTCTCAACCAGAATTTATTGAAGGCAATCACGTTCAGGCCATCGCCAGACTGATTGACAATATTGAGCCCTGGCTGGTTGAAGCTGCGCCTAATGAACCGCTCAACGTGTTCATTGGTAGCGAGAACCCAATCGGTAAAGCCAGCGGCGCGACCCTGATCATCAGTAAGTTTCGTTCATCGTTTAGTGATCACAGTTACATCGGCGTGATTGGTCCGACTCGGCAGAATTACCGTCGAACGATGGAGCTGGTGAGGCGAACGGGTGCGATGTTAGAGGAAGTGTAAGGATAGAGGAGGAATATGACGAAACACAAGAAGATTGATGATTTGCAACATACTATTGATGAGTTGACGCTGGATTTGCAGCGGACACGGGCCGATTTTGAGAATTATCGTAAGCGCGTCGAGGCCGAAAAGCAGTCAGCCCACAGCATGGGTCAGGCCAAGTCAGTGATGAAACTGTTACCAGTGATTGACACAATTGAGCGAGCGATTGCTAATGTGCCAGAAGAACTAGCAGATAACGCCTGGGCTAAAGGGGTAGTTGGTCTGAGTAAACAACTCGATAAGCAGCTCAAAGAAATTGGCTTAGAAAAAATTGATGCCAAACCGGGGGCATTGTTTAATCCTGAGCTACATCAGGCGGTGCAATTTGATGAAGCGGCTGATGGCGAAAAAGAGGTTGTTGCTGAAGAGTTACGTGCTGGTTATACCCTTGACGGCGCGGTGATTCGCGATGCAATGGTCAAAGTCACGCGGCGATAATTTACTGTATTTCACCCCAGACATCAATAGTTTTATTTACAACAATGCTTGCAATCAGAATGTATTAGCGCTATAATTTTTGGCAAGAGTTTTTAACATAAACACAGGGAGAAAAAGGGGATGGCGAAACGATTATTCGTAGCACTAGTATCAGCTGGTGGTATCTTATTGTTAGCTTTACTGTACAACGGTAGCACCAATGCAAGTCAATGGGGCGTTGTGTGGAGCGAGGAGTTTAAAGGCACCTCAGTGCCTGATAGCTGGGACGTATTCAAACAAAATAAAGATAATTATGGAAACAATCACTTAGCCTACAATCCGAGCAACGTCAAGGTTGTCAACAATGATTATCTAGAGATCAAAACGCAGCGCCACTGTGTTGCAAACCTTGATGAACCATTGAATGACTCTAATGCTAGCGAAACGCCATGTCCAAGTGGTAAGATGACACGATACCTTAGCGGTCGGGTGACAAATAAGACTAAGGTGGTGGATGGTACAAAACCTTTCCGCGCCGAGATTCGTGCCAAATTCAATTGGAATGGAAAAAACGGTACACGACCATCACTGTGGATGGTTAATGGTGTCTCATTAAAGAATTGTAATGATAATCCTAACGCCAATGACCCATACGGCGAGCTAGACATTATTGAATGGTACTCCTACACACCAGCATATACCTGGTCAAGTACTCATGCCACCTGTTACCATCATGGCGTTTCTGGCAATTGGAAAAATGGTTGGCGAACCAGGAGGATTATCCACAGCGATGAACACCGAGCAGGCTCCAAGCCAGGTACATTGGCCTATGAATGGCACACGTGGGCGGTTGAGTATGACGGCGAGACGGTTAAATATTTTGTGGACGACAAGCCAATCACCGCGTATCATTATCACGCCAGTCCTACTGACAGCAAGGAGATTGAACGTACACCAGCTGCTCCTCTGACAAAATTAGCTGACGCATCATTGATTAAAAAGACGTTTGATGAGGGATGGCGCTTTATCATAAACGACTACGTGGAGGCAGATGCGGATCAGAAACCAATCTCTCCTTCAGATAGCTTCCCGAAGCAAACCATGTTGATCGACTACGTTCGTGTATTCCAAAAGGGTGCGGGCACACAGCCGGCTGAGACACCTGTACCAAAGACGGGTGCAGCATGGTCTAAGCGTGATGCGGCAGGTTCTCAAAATTGGTCCTCAATCGCCGGGTCTACTGACGGCAGTAAATTGGTTGCAGCAGCATGGGGCGGTAAGATTCACACCTCATCCGATGCTGGCGCGAACTGGACTGAGCACCCTGGGGCGGGCGACCGCAACTGGCTAGCAGTTGCCAGCTCTGCTGACGGTAATAAACTGGCTGCACTATACGACTGGGGTGGTTATATCTTTACCTCATCCGACGCTGGCGCAAACTGGACCGCACGTGGTGTCCCTGGGTCTCACAACTGGACGGCAATCGCTAGTTCCGCCGATGGCAACAGGCTAGTAGCTGTAGCCAAAGATAGCACAGTCTTTACCTCATCCGACGCTGGCGCAAACTGGACCGAACGGGCAAGTTCTGGCTCTCGTAAATGGTCAGCAGTTGCTAGTTCCGCCGATGGCAACAAGTTGGTGGCAACGGTTGAGGATAGCACAGTCTTTACCTCATCCGACGCTGGCGTAACTTGGACTGCACAGGCAAACTCAGGCTCTCGTAAATGGTCAGCAGTTGCCAGCTCCGCCGATGGCAATAAATTAGTAGCAACAGCAACTGGTGGCAGGATTTACACTTCCGCCAATGCTGGTGCAACCTGGACTGAGCGAGCGGCTGATGGACTTCATAACTGGACTGCGGTTACTATTTCTGACGATGGTCAAAAACTTTCAGCAACTGCTGGTGGCGGTGGATATATTTACAGCTCAAACGACGGTGGTACAACCTGGGTGGCTCAGACGTCTGCTGGTGTGCCAAACTGGGCAGCAATTGCCAGCTCTGCCGACGGCTCGAAAATCGCTGCAGCAGCATACGGTGGCGCCATCTACACGACTGCTAACAATGCACCGGTTGGTCCAAATGAAGAGGAACAGAAAGTTACCGCGGCTGAAGCAGCAGTAGCAAATGCTGAATCGACCAAGCGTCCATCTGATGTTGCTGCCGCTAAAACCAAAGTTGATGCAGTAGGTGACGCAGGTAAGAAGGCCGCCTTTCAGGCAAGGCTCGATGCGGTAACCAACGCTATTTCTAGTGCTCGCTCAACCCTCACTGCATTGATCGCTAAAGCTAAAGATCCAGCCACTGTTGCCGGCATGAGTAGTAACACTATCGCCGCTCTTCAAGCGCAGGTCACGGCAGCTGAAGCAGTTATAAATAACGCGAATGCCTCAGTGTCTGAGCTGGACAATGCACGCACAGCTTTGCAGGGTAAACTTGATGCACTGAAAATTGATAAAGCAAGCTTGCAAGCAGCCATCACTGCTGTAGAAGCGACACCATCATACATCAAATCTGATCCGACAGTTACTTCAGCTCTCGCTGCTGCTAAGGCCGTCTTGAACCAAGCAAATCCATCTGCGTCAGACCTTCAATCAGCGATCGCTAACCTTAACAGTGCAGTGGTCAGCGCCAAACAAAAAGAGCAAGACGCTCAAGACGCTGCTCAGGCTGCAGTTACCAAGGCAGAAGCTGATAAAACACAAAGTGCCGTTGATGCCGCTAAGGTCTTGGTGAATAAGGTGCAAGATCCTGCTAAAAAAGCAGCGCTGCAAGCAAAATTGAACGCTGTTGTTGTCAATCCAGCGCCAACACCAACCACGCCAATCACTTCAGCGACTGTTGCGCAGCCAGGTGGTGGTACGGTGACTGTTGCTACAGCTGGCACCCAGTGCTACAACATTGCTTCAGCCGCAGTGGCAGCTGCTCCGAACAGCTATGACGGTCGTGTCTTGCGTGACATCGTTGGCTTTACCATCAACTGTACTGGCCAGACTGCCAAGGTTGGCTACACAACTCGCGTGACGCTGACGTTGAGTAAACACTACGCTGATCATAATCAGTTGGCTGTGGCTAAGATAAGTAATGGTGCCATCAAAGAAGATATCACCAGCCGCGTTACATTTGGCACGACCGCTGATGGTAAGCACACAACAGTGACGTATGATCTGACGGACGGTGGCTTTGGTGACGAAGATAAGGCTGCAAATGGCACTATCGTAGACCCAGTCGGTGTCTACGAGCGCCAACAGCAAACTAACCCTGGCGTTGGTGGCGGTACGGGTAATCTTGCTAGCCCTACGAACCCTGGCGGTGCGACAACCAACGGTACTGGCAAGAACGCTCAGGCGACCAACAAGGGCGGCTACTTGGCAGATACCGGTGCTAGCGTCATCGCTGTAACAGTAGTAGCGGTAACAGCTGGTGGTGCCGGAGTTTGGTTCATTCGCAAAAAGATGTAATAAAGACACTAAATAAATAATTAGCACTCTTGACACGCGAGTGCTAATTATTTATACTGAAATAGTTGGCACTCGACATAAAAGAGTGCTAAAATGAATATAAGAAAAACCAGATGTGATTATAATAAGAAAGGGGAATCATATGGGTAAAATTATCGGAATTGACCTCGGTACAACTAACAGTGCCTTTGCGTATATGCTGGCAGGTAAGCCAGAAGTTATCGCTAATGCTGAAGGTAACCGTACCACGCCATCAGTGGTGGCGATTAATAAAAAGGGTGAACGCTTGGTCGGGCAAGTGGCGCAGCGCCAGCGGGTGACCAATCCAAAGAACACCATTTACGGTGTCAAGCGGTTGATCGGTCGTAAGTTTACTGATAAGGAAGTCCAAAAAGACCTCGATATCATGCCGTACCAGATTGTCAAAAAGGGTACCGGTGTGGCAGTAAAGATGGGCGACAAGGAATACACACCAGAAGAAGTTTCAGCTATGATCCTTAGTAAGATCAAGGCTGATGCCGAGGCATTCTTGGGTGAAAAAGTTACTGAAGCGGTCATCACGGTGCCGGCCTACTTCGACGATTCGCAGCGTCAAGCCACCAAAGACGCTGGTAAAATCGCTGGCCTGGAAGTCAAGCGTATCATCAATGAACCAACGGCGGCAGCTTTGGCATATGGTTTGGAAAAAGGTAAAAATGACGAAACCATCGTGGTGTTTGACCTTGGTGGTGGTACTTTCGACGTTTCTATCTTGGAACTTGGCGACGGCGTGTTTGAGGTGAAAGCGACCAATGGTGACACTCACCTGGGTGGTGAGGACTTCGATAACGTCATCGTTAACTACTTCCTGGATGACTTTAAGTCTAAAGAAGGCATCGACTTACGCAAAGACAATGCGGCCATGCAGCGTCTGAAGGACGAAGCCGAAAAGGCCAAAAAGGAGCTGTCGACAGTTACTGAATACGAAGTCAATATTCCGTTCATCACCGCTGATGCTGATGGACCAAAGCACTTTGAACTGAGTCTGACACGGGCCAAGTTGGAAGATTTGGTGAAAGATTTGTTGGATCGCCTTGACGTGCCAGTTGAAAAAGCACTCAAAGATGCTAAATTGTCCAAATCTGACGTCAATGAAATCGTCATGGTTGGCGGTATGACCCGGATGCCAGCGGTGGTTGAGCGGGTGAAGAAGCTATTCGGCAAAGACCCAATGCAGGGCGTTAACCCAGACGAAGTGGTGGCAGTTGGTGCAGCCATTCAGGGTGGTGTGCTGGCTGGCGATGTCAAGGATGTGCTGCTGCTGGACGTGACGCCATTGAGTCTTGGTATCGAGACGATGGGCGGTGTGTCGACCAAGCTGATCGAGCGCAATACCACCGTGCCGACCAGCAAGAGTGAAGTATTCTCGACGGCCGCTGACAATCAGCCAAAAGTAGAAATCCATGTCTTGCAGGGTGAGCGCGAATTTGCTAAAGATAACAAGAGCCTGGGGCATTTTGAGCTCGATGGCATCGCGCCAGCACCACGCGGTGTGCCGCAGATTGAGGTGACCTTCAATATCGACGCCAACGGTATCCTTAATGTTACTGCTAAAGACAAAGGTACTGGCAAGGAACAGTCAATTACCATCCAAAACTCTGGCAACATGAGTAAGGAAGATATCGAAAAAGCCCAGAAAGAAGCTGAGCTGCACGCTGACGAGGATAAGAAAAAGCGCGAAACCGTTGACGCTAAAAACCAGCTAGAAAACGCCATCTACCAGGCAAAGAAAATGCCAGATGAGTTCAAAGATAAGATTTCTGAGGACGACAAGAAAGCGATTGACGAAGCGGTCAAGGAAGCGGAAAAGCATAAAGACGCTGATAACAAAGATGAGCTAGAAGCGGCAATCAAGGCTCTGCAGGATGCCATCATGCCAATTGGTGCCAAAATGTACCAGCAAGCTGCTGAGGACAACAAGGCTGATGAGTCTACGGGTGATAAAAAATCCGACAAAGACGAGCCGGTCGAAGGCGAGGTGGTTGACGAGAAATAATCTCGGCATCGACTCGTGACATAAACTACCCCTCTCAAGTGGTAGTTTTGTATTGTCTGGACCAGGCTTATGCTTGCGCCGCTGCCAGTGAATTGCTATATAAGTAATTATGCACCAGTTTGATACATATTCTTCGTGTTTTACAGTTGATGAGCAAGGGAGAGTTCATAAGGTAGGCAGACATATACTGGCATGCGCAGCTAGCCCCCCCAGGTCGAACTGATGCAACAATTGATGGACGAGCAACCAAAACATCTCCTGGCACCGCTGGCTATTCGGGCAGCACAGGGAGAGCCGCTCCACGAAGTATACCCGCTCATGGGCGCTACGTTAGATAAGCAGAAACATATTGTACAACAAAAGATTAATGATAGTGAGATTGGTGCCAGGACAGTGCTCGATATGATGGTACAGGTGACAGAAGCTGCCGGATATCTTCACGAACGAGGTTTAGTGCACCATGACATTCGACCAGCGAATATCTTTTATGATGAGGCTGATGGCCGACCAGTGCTGACGCTATTTGATTATAACCAGGTTAGATCTCCGTATGTACAGACTAGACCGCATTCAAGCTGGAACAGGGAACATGCGCCAGAAATCGCCGAATTGGGTTCGCTCATTGATTACCGATTTGATGTGTATGCCATCGGTATAGTGTTTCATGAGCTAACGCATGATTTGATTTGGGAATCAGGCAGTGATTTCCCAGAATACCGCATCAAACCTGCGCTGGTTCAGCAAAAAGATTTGCTAGAAATAATGACAATCGCTACTGGACCGTGGGAGGGCCGGTATAGCGATGCTCGTGAACTGCACGCGGCACTATGCGCAGCCAAATCACGAATTTGATGAAATTCTGCTGAATTATTTTTTCATAACCTGCTGGAGTGTGTAGGCAGCAAGTTTTTTGGGAACGCCCGTTGATGGAGCGGTTTCCATGCCATCAGACTCTGGGAATAGGTCATCAACTCGCTCACCAATCTCACGCGACATTGCTTCCCAAAGCAGCTCAATGTCCATAACTTCCCGCCGGTCTTGGTAGGGCTCATGATACTCTGCGTGCACCGAATGGTAGGTCGGATCAAGCGTAACGGCAATTCTTTCCAGCTGATGCATTGGCGTCTTGCCAACCGCTGGGCGGCTTAATGGTGGCATGTTGTGATAATTCCGCGGCTTGATGGCAATGTTGGCTTGATTGGCGGCATCAACCGTGGTGCCGAGCGTTTCAAGCCGTTTGGTCTCTGCAGTTTCAAAGTCAAATTCTGTTATCAGCCAGGCGTCAGGGTCGCCGCGCCAGTTATCTTTCATAACCGAAAGGGCACTGTACTGAGGCTCTCCGTCGCGGTCTTCCCAGCGGACAACACCAGCGATGATCGGCACTGAAAATATACGTTTTTCACCGTTAATCTCTAGCTCTGGCCAAGGGTGCCTACCGGCATTTCGTTGTTCGCGGTCATAATCGCCTATGGTTAGCCACTTGAACACACCAAATTGCTCAGCCAATTCTGGCTCTTCGGCCAACTTTTTGGCCAGTGGCATCAGACTTTCAATTTGTTTTTCTTCTTCAGGCGAGTAAACCTTTTTCTCCAGCTCTTCAAAGCTCGATGGAGCTGTGCTAAGGTTGGTATTTTGCCGTTCTAAGACTGCTGTTGTTTGTACCATAGTATCCTCGCTTCGACTTGTATTTATGTTTTTACAAAGCCTATGCTTCTCTGTATATCACAGAATATAAAAAAAGTCAAAAGATTATGTAAATTGGCTATCTAACTAGCACTCTATTGACACGAGTGCTAACGAACCGTACAATAGAATACATGACCAAACGTGATTATTATGAAGTGTTAGGCGTGTCTAAAACCGCTTCTGAAGATGAAATCAAAAAGGCTTTTCGTAAAGCTGCAGTGAAATATCATCCTGATAAAGAAGGTGGTGATGAAGAGAAGTTCAAAGAGGTCAATGAAGCCTATGAAGTCCTGAAAGACAAACAAAAGCGACAGCGATACGACCAATTTGGTCATGCCGGTGTCGGCGGAGCTTCGGGCGGTGGCTTTGGTGGCAATCCGTTTGAAGGCTTTGGCGGTTTTGGTGCAGAAGGTGTCAACTTTGATTTTGGTGGCGGTTTTGGTGATATTTTTAGTCAGTTCTTTGGTGGTGGCGCTGGGCGGCAAGGTGGTCCACGGCGCGGTCGCGACATAGAAACAACGGTTGCTTTGACCTTTGAAGAAGCTATTTTTGGTGTCGAGAAAAAAATCAGCCTAACGATGGATGATGAATGTGAACACTGTAAAGGCGAGGGTGTTGAGCCTGGATATAGTTTGAAGACGTGTGATGATTGTAAAGGGTCTGGCCAGCAGATGCGGGTGATGAATTCCATCTTTGGGCAAATTCAACAAGCTATCACTTGCCCAACCTGTAATGGTCGAGGGAAAATCCCTGAAAAGAAATGTTCAGTTTGCCACGGCAAGGGAACGACGCGTAAGAACCGCGAGATTACGGTCAAAATTCCAGCAGGTATTGATGATGGTGCGGCTATTCGCTTGCGCGGGCACGGCGAAGCGGTCCAGGATGGTGAGCGGGGAGATTTGTATGTTCAGATAAGAGTCAAAGCTCACAAAAAGTTTACTCGTGAAGGCGATATCATTCTTTCGGAAGAACACGTTTCTATGGTTGATGCGGCGCTGGGTACGGAAATTGATGTTGAAACGGTGGACGGTGTAGTGCGCATGAAAGTTCCGGCTGGCACCCAAAGCGGTACTGATTTTAAGCTATCAGGACATGGCGTGCCACACCTGAGAAATGATGCTCGTGGCCCGCACATCGTTGGTATCATCGTTGATACGCCAACCAAATTGAGCAAAAAACAACGTGAACTTTTGGAACAATTTAACACTTCTAAAAAGCGCGGCTTGTTTTCCTGATTAGCCCGTGGTTTATATATAAAACATAAGTGTTATAATTGAGCTATGGAGCTTATGCAGACAGCTCGTAAGGGGCATCATTTCATTTCTCGATGTATCATGATTATGATCATTGTGATGATCGCTTACGGTGCCTATACTCTGCTGTGCGATGTCAATAAACCTCGCCCAGTCGTGGTCAGGGCTGGCCAGGCGACATTGCAGGCTGAAATTGCGGAAACGGCTGAGCAGCGGTATAAGGGTCTGAGTGATCGGTCTGGTCTGACGGAAAACCAAGCGATGCTGTTTAAATTTGAGGGTGATGACAAGTGGGAAATGGTGATGCGCAATATGAGTTTTCCGCTCGATATCATCTGGTTAGATAAAGACAAAAAAGTAGTACACATTGAGCATGAGGTGCAGCCTGATGCTGAGCCGTATGAAATATATAAACCCAAAGTGCCGGCACGCTACGTTTTGGAAGTGGCTGCTGGTGTAGCTAAAAAATCGAGCATCGTCAAAGGCGCCAAAGTAGAATTTACGACCGAGGCGACGCAATGAATGTAGCGGTGTTGCTCTTGGCGGTTCTGGTGGTGATTTTTGCGGTGGTGTTGGTGACAGGTAGGCGCATCGGTCCACTGGCCCTGGCGGCTGCTGCTGGGTATATTTTTGTGGAATTGTGGATGGAAACTGTGCGCGTCATTTTGGGCGGGGTGGGCATCAACCTGCCATGGCTGCCTGATGGCGTGGTGGCGGCGCTAATATTGCTGCTCGTACCCATGGGGATGCTGATGGTTGGCGGCCCAAAATATCACAAGAAACATGAAAAGCTGGTGGCGGCGGCTGTCATCACCTTGTTGGTGGCGGCGCTATTGGTCGGTGTCTTGGCGAAATATCTTGCGGTTGATGGTGTGGCACAGACAGTAGTGCGGCAGCTGACTTCCTGGCGCCAATATATTATTACCGCTGGCTTGGGGGTGGGTTTGGCGGATTTATTTTTACTGCACACTGTCAAAACAAAGTCCAAACCTGGTCCAAAGAAGCATTGATATACTGCGTGTTATGTGCTAGAATGAAAAAGTTCATTCTTGATGGGCCCATAGCTCAGTTGGTTAGAGCACCTGCCTTTTAAGCAGGGTGTCCCGGGTTCAAGCCCCGGTGGGCCCTCCAGATGACGAACATATGCAGTGATATTATTCGGGTGTGGCAGAAAACTTTGGACATGACGAAGTATCTAGACGACTTAAACGTACCGCCCCGATATACCAAAATAGTAGAAAAACATAGTGATGATTTGAAGAATTTTGTTGGGATGCGATGTGGTGTCCCAATTTTTTCTGGCGCTCAAGAAGTAACCAACCCAACTACTAAAGAGCCAGTTGGCTATGCTCAATATATCCAGCTGGGACAAAACCCGGTGACGATATGGAATGGCATGTCTCGTTACCGAGTGGGTGTCGGGAGTGTGCTAACGAAGATTGATGACCTCCTGGGGCAAGAATATAGGAGAAAATTATCCATTGATATGGGCTTAGCTGGAGTTAGAGGAGCGACACTGGCGGGTGCTGCTGGCGGGGCGCTAGAATGGTTTAACTTTGCTCCAACGGTCAGCTTATCTGGAGTGGCGGCAGGAATAGCAACTGGTGGCTTGAGCTTTGCATATAACCGCCAGCGTCGTAAAAAGGAATTCAAATCACAGATTGAAGGACTGAGTGAATGTTTTTCGAACATGGGAAGAAGAGCTGTTAGGCCTAATTTGTTAGCGCCGGACTCGTATGTTAGTGGTGATATGCAGACTGGTTTGGCGGATAGTCAGGGAGCGGGTAATATCTACTTTATTGGTGATATGCCGGTCGATCAACAGCAGCGAGCTGATCGTTTTTGGCACCGGGCTGATCAAATTTTATAAGAATATGGATTTACAGAATGGCAGGACTATCAGTCTGCCGGCTTGCCGGCGCTAATTGAACGAATATTGGATGATTTTGGTGGTAATGGTGGCTTTAGTTATGACGAAAAAAGAAGTGCTGGTGATAGTATAAAATCTTTTACGTATTGGCGTGATACTGCAATTGAAGATATGAAATGCCTACAGGATGAAGCGGAGTCACAAAGGCTACTGCAGCAGTATGATAGCAAAGGTTCTAAGCGGCAGCCGGTAGACAGAAAGGGGACTTTGGTGGCATCAGGCTGGGCATTATTATCAAAGGTAATTGGTCATGAAGATGATAAATTACGGAGGAATGCATTTAGTATGCTACCAAGTGGCGACTCTCGAAGAACAGTTACTCAGCAGATCAGGAGTCTTGACCGTAAATATGAAGAGCATTTTCGTAAGTGTATTAAAAGACTGCGGGAAATTGTTATTGATTCACGAAAGAGGATTAACCAGTCTGAACTCACTAAAACATATGGAGGAGAGAGTAGGCTACAAAAAATCTTCTGGGGAGAATTGAGTGAAATTTTAGCCAGAAACGATATTGATCCATATGATGAGTCGGCGTCTCAGTCCGTGCGATTTATCTTGGACTTGCCTAAAATAGTTCCGGGGATCGGGAGAGATCAACTACCTTCAGCTGACAGACTGAATGAGTTGCGTGGAATATTCCAAAGAATATGTTCTCGAGAATATCCTGACGTTAGAACATCTTCTTTTTAACATATGCGTTTCAAGAATATGTGTCATACTAAAGACATATGACGATACGCAATCTAACCAGGGAACTGCATATTTCTTGGTTGGTGGCGGCGTGGTGTTTGGGGTTGACAGTTGGCGTCATTGCTATTCATCATGTTCCACGGTCAATGATGTTTGACTGGCGGCTTTTGG
The DNA here is from genome assembly GCA_963521715.1 of uncultured Candidatus Saccharibacteria bacterium. GTDB lineage: Bacteria > Patescibacteriota > Saccharimonadia > Saccharimonadales > Saccharimonadaceae > Nanosynbacter. The sequence continues at coordinate 12,599 of CAUQVC010000006.1, forward strand.
TGCTCGGGTTAGGATTAATGGCTGTGGTGATGGTCTGGAGATGGCGGGCGTTGATGATTGTGGCACTTATCGCTGGTGGCTTGGTGGGCTTGTGGCGCGGTGAGCTGGGTCGAGCCGGTTTGGAGGCGTACGATTCGCTGATTGGTAAAACCGCCATTATTCAAGGCCGTGTTTTGGAGGATCCTGACATCGACAAGAAAGGACAAACGGTATTGCGACTGAGTGATTTACGGATCAATGGCGAGAAATTGGCAGGACAACTGTGGGTGGTGACGGCTGACAAGCGCCCCATTAAACGCAGTGACATCGTTCAGGTTCAAGGAAAATTGACAGCCGGATTTGGGGCTTTTTCGGCGAGCATGTATCGAGCGAAAATTGGCAGCGTCGAGCGTCCAGTCCCGGGCGACGTGGCGGTTGGGGTGCGCGACTGGTTTGCCGAGCGAGTGCGCAAACATATTCCAGAGTCTGAGTCGGCGCTGGGTTTGGGGTTTTTGTTGGGGTTGCGGCGAGCCATGCCGACGGAACTGAGCGATAATTTGAAGATTGCTGGTCTGACGCACATCGTGGTGGCTAGCGGTTATAATTTGACGATTTTGGTGCGACTAGCGCGGCGGTTATTTGCCAAACGGTCAAAATATCTAGCAATGCTCAGTGCGGCAACGATGATTCTTGGATTCATGGCGGTAACGGGTTTGAGTCCGAGCATGTCGCGGGCTGGGCTGGTGGCTGGACTAAGCCTGGCAGCCTGGTATTATGGGCGGACGATTCATCCGCTAGTACTGCTGCCAGTCTCGGCGGCGATTACGCTGATGGTCAATCCGCAATTTGGCTGGGGTGATTTAGGCTGGCAACTGAGCTTTGCGTCGTTCACTGGCGTGATCATCCTGGCGCCGCTGCTGCACAAGTATTTCTTTGGCGACAAAGACCCTGGCGCGTTTCGGCAAATTCTGGTTGAGACGTTGTCGGCGCAGCTTGCGACGCTGCCGCTGTTGATGATGAGCTTCGGCGTGGTTAGTAATATAGCGCTGATTGCTAATATGCTAATTTTGCCGTTCGTGCCGCTGGCGATGCTATTGACCTTTGCGTCGGGTATGCTGGCCGTAGTGCCGATGATTGGCGCGGCCATCGCGCTGCCGACGACCTGGCTGCTGAGCTATATGATTCAGGCGGCCAACTGGCTGGCGAGCCTGGAGTGGGCGCAGATGGAAGTGAATATCACTTGGTGGCAATGCGGTGCGATGTATGCGGCGATGATTGGTGCTATATGGTGGATGAAGAAGCAGACGAAATTGGACTTTGGCAAGGTAAATATAGTCGAATGATATAATAGATGCCATGACAAGAATGATAATTTTGATTGGCGGCATGCCAACAACCGGCAAAACAACCTTGGCGCGGGAGTTATCTCGGAGACTGGCATTGCCGTGGCTGTCAACTGATCAAACACGGTTGATAATGCAGGGTATGGCAAGCCCAGAGCAGCACCCGCATTTATTGTCAGCGCACGGGTTGTCAGCAGCTGAGTTTTTCCAGCAATTTTCACCAGAAGAGATAGCTGAAAGAGAATATATGCATGGCGTTGAAGCGTGGCCTGGCAATAAGAAATTAATCGAGGATGATTTTACCTGGCGTGAAGGTTTTGTATTGGAAGGTGTTAATATTTTACCATCGCTGCTACCGTCATTACAGACCGCTAGCGATGTACGATCAATATTCTTGACTGACGAAGGCGATGATGCGTTAAGGCAGGCGATATTTAGTCGTGGTCTATATGCGGATGCTGACACATATGCTGATGAGCTGAAAGAATATGAGATTATATGGGCGCGATTGTTTGATCAGCGAATTCAGGCTGAGGCGCAGCAGTATGGCTACCCGGTTGTTCGCGTACAAAAAGACAGTGAAATTGACATGCCAAACGTGTTGTTGTCTTTGGGCTTGCCAGTCTAAATTGTCTCACGTCTGTATTTGATATATAATACTAACAGATTGAATATAGATAAACGGTAGGAGATAGTATGTCAGGACATAGTAAATGGGCAACGACGCACCGGCAGAAAGCGATTGTTGATGCGAAGCGTGGTGCGATTTTCACGAAGTTGGGTAACCAAATTGCAATCGCGGCGCGTGGCGGTACTGATCCAACATTGAATTCAAGTTTGGCGATGGCGATCGAAAAGGCCAAGGCTGCTAACATGCCGAGTGCTAATATCCAGCGGGCGATTGATCGCGTGGCTGACAAAAGCGCAGCAGCGCTGGAAGAAATTACTTATGAAGGTTACGGCCCGGGCGGTGTCGGCATCATCATCGAAACGGCGACCGACAATCGTAATCGCACACTGCCAGAAGTGAAAACCGCGCTGGTCAAAAACGGCGGGCGCATCGCTGACGCTGGCAGTGTGGCATTTCAATTCACCCGCAAGGGCGTGATCACCGTGGAGGGCACGGGTGAAGAATTGCTACTGCAAGTGTTGGATGCTGGTGCCGAAGATGCAGTTGAGGAAGACGGCGAAATCATTGTTTACACGGATTTGAAAGATTTGGCGAGCGTCAGGAACGCATTGGCCGAGCAGGGTTTGAAGGTAAAAGACGCCGAGCTGCGCTACATCGCTAACACACCAGTCGAGATTGCTGATATGGAAACGGCGCAGAAATTGATGAAGGTAGTTGACGCGCTGGACGACCTAGACGATGTGGTGAATGTACACACTAACGCCAATATCACAGCAGAATAACATTAGCATCAGAAAAATCGCTTCGCTCTCGGGGCGGTTTTTGTTTTGGCAAAAAGTACGCTACACTAAAAGTAGTTAACCATAAGCAAGGGGCGAGCATGAAATATTTGCGATACACACTACTTATGATACTAATCGCGGTGTTGATTATGCCGTCGCCGTCAGTTTTGGCGGCTGATAATCTGGGAGTTGAGCCAGCGTCTAGTGGTGACACATCACAGACGGCTGAGGCGTCAGTAAACGACGCACTACCATCTAGTCCCAACCCGGCTATTACTGCGCCTTCGTCTCAACCAGAGCCAAGCTCAGTTGGCGAGCAACCAACTACAAAACCGGTAGTACAAACTAATCCACTAGCTGCCGAGCCGGCACATCCAACCTCTCAGCCAGCACCAACAACTGACGAAGCACTCGAAAAAGTAGCACCATTGTTGATTTCAAAAATTAGCCCCGACAAGAAATATATTGAGCTGTATAATCCAACAGACAGTAATGTGAAGCTAGCAGGTTGGAAAATTGAACACTATAAGGCTGATGTGAAAACTGGCGGAAAAGAGTTTAAAGATGAGGTGATTTTCGCTAATGACTTTTTGGTGCTATCAAATGATACGGCGCTGACAAAAGCGGTGAAGTTTGACAAGGTGCCGAGCATGATTCAGGGTGAAGGGTCGGTGGTGTTGTCGCGGGCTGACGGGTCAACTGCTGATGTTGTTGGTTGGGGGGAGGCAAAGAAGTTTTTGGGTGCACCCGTAACTAGCGGTGTCAAAACTATCTGGCGCTGTTTTGCCGGCGGTCTCATCGTTGATTCGAAGAATAATCTGTCTGACTTTTCGTCGAACAAAACAGATAATGATCAGGAAGTTGCGCCATACGCACGCCCGCAGTGTAAAGCTCCTGAGTCGCCAAAACCACTCAACAAATGTGAAGGCTTGAAGCTGAATGAGGTTGCCTCTCATGCTGACGAGCCGTTCATTGAATTGGTAAATGTGAGTAATACAATCATCACAACAGCTGGCTGCAAGCTGGAGACTAGCAGCAATAATTCACAAGAAGTGCTTGTTGATATTGAGATGAAGCATGGTGAATTATGGGCGGTCAAGTTAAAACGTACAAAATTAAAATTGCCAAAAATGAAAGGTAAAGTGCGTATCCTGGACGAGGCTGGCGCGGAAATTGACGTCACTGAATATGACAAAATACCAAACGGTGCTTCCTGGAGTTTGCTTGACGGTGAATGGGTGCAAACGTTTGCAGTGACTGAGGGTGCTACCAATGTATTTAAAGAATATGCGGATTGTCAGAGTGGCTATATGCGTAATGAGTCGGGTAAATGCGTGAAAATTCCAACGCCGGCTACTGTGTCTGATGTGTTGGCGCCGTGTCCAGCTGGTCAATATCGGCATCCTGAAACGCGTCGCTGTCGGAAAATCGAAGCAGCAAAGACGGTAACGCCATGCAAAGAAGGATATTATCGCAGCGAGGAAACTGGTCGCTGTCGCTCAATCGCCTCAGCCGCCGCTAAAACCTTGAAGCCCTGTCCTGACGGTCAATTTCGCAACCCAGCGACTGGTCGCTGCAAGAAAATTGCTGCCGCCGATGACATTCTAAAAGACTGTCCGGAAGGATTTGAGCGCAACCCAACCACCCGGCGTTGTCGGAAAATAAAAACTGCCAGTATACCGGTTGTTGGCTCGGCGACAGCGGGCGTTCAACACGTTGCTGGTGCAACCTGGGGCTGGTGGGTGTTTGGTGGCGTTAGTTTGTTGGCGGCAGGATACGGCGCATGGCAATGGCGCTGGGAGCTTTCGCAATTGATACGAAAATTGCGAAGATGAGCCAGTGACTGAGCGGCCAAATCATTGCTATAATATAACACATGAGAATTATTGGTATTGATCCAGGAACGGGGATTTTGGGTTTTGGTGTGATTGATTTTTCGGGCGGTAAGTTCAAGCTGGTCACTGCGGGTGTCGTCAGAACACCAGCTCATACGCCGATTGATGAGCGGCTGGAGGAGATTTTCGACAGTTTGACGGAGATTATTACAGAGACTAAGCCTGATGTGATGTCGATTGAAAAATTGTTTTTTGCGCGTAACGTGACGACGGCGATTTCCGTGGCAGAAGCGCGTGGCGTGGCGATGTTGACGGGCCGAAAAGCGGGGTTGCCGATCGCCGAATATACGCCGCTGCAAATCAAACAGACGTTGACGGGCTATGGCAAGGCTGATAAAAAACAAGTTCAGGAAATGGTGCGTTTAAACTTGGGACTCAAGGATGTGCCAAAGCCAGATGACTGTGCCGATGCACTGGCGGCGGCAATTACCCATGCAGCGATGAATCGGGTATAATTGAATTATGATTGCACATGTTTTTGGAAAAGTTGCCGAGAAATTTAATGGGTCGTTGGTGATCGACGTTCATGGCGTCGGCTATGAAGTTAGCGTGGCGGCTGGTGATTTTGATGCGGTGATGTTGGATCAGGATGTGAAGTTTTATACCTATCATCACGTGCGCGAGCAAGCGGAAGAGCTATTCGGTTTTTCGAGTCTGGCGGCAAAGAAGCTATTTGAGATGCTCATTACGGTTCAGGGTGTTGGCCCGAAGGCGGCACTGGCAATTCTCAGCCTTGGCGACGCAGAGCACGTACGCAATGCCATCGCCAACGCTGACAGTGCGTTTGTGCAAAAAGCTGCTGGCGTCGGCAAAAAAACTGCTGAGCGCGTGGTGGTTGATTTGAGCGATAAAGTCGGCTTGCCAACGCAGTATGGTCGAGCGGTCGCGCCAGTCCAGACTGAATTGAATACTTCTGATGAAGCGTTAGAGGCGCTGATGGCACTGGGCTACACCTTGGCTGACGCCACTAAAGCATTGGAAAATGTTGATACTAATTTACCAACGGCGCAGCGGGTGACCGAGGCACTGAAGAAATAATAAGGGTTGAAATATATCCGTTCAGGCTAGCTCGCTTGCAGGGTTCACGACGCTGTACTATTGACTAAATAGTACAAATAATATATAATATAGGGCTGTGAATAGAACTACTGCTGAAAAAATTCTTGACGAAAAGTTATGGGAACAACGAAACCGTGCTAACCAAGAAGACCCAACATTGGTCGATCCTGAATTGACAGTATCAGCAAAGGTGCTGGACCAATATACCTCACAGGAAAATCTCACGGCACTATTTCATAACAAAGAACAGGCAGCTTCTCTTGCTAAGCTATCAGCCGAGCTGTTGACTACCTACCCGAATTATCCATATCATCAGCCTGCACATGGCGTGGACGTGATGCGCTCAATACGTGCGCTGACGGATGTGATCCCAGCGGACAGAATGAGTTCAGACCAAAAGGATCTGTTGTTGGTGGCGGCAGCAGCGCACGATGCTGGGTTTGAGGCTGGCCCACCGCCAGATGGTTATGCTACCAAAGAGCATTATGCGGTCTCATTTCTTGACGAGTACTATGAGCCCGGTTCAGCTGAGTATGAGTTCATGAAAAGTGCAATCATTGGCACCATTCCTGGTCCAAAAGAGCAAATCTGTCGTGATAGTATTCAAGCAAAATTATTACATCACGCTGACCTTGGTTATGTCTGGCGATCGGGCGGTCAAGATTTTTTGAATTATGCCATGAGATTCCGTGTCGAAGAGTGTGACAAGTTGTCGTGGCGAGAGTTTCAAAAATTAGAGGAGCTGTTTTTGCCGTATTATCAGCAGTATCTAAAAAATGATATGAGAAAGTGTGGTGTTCCAGAAGAAGTGATTGAGCAGATGGTGCGCCAGATTGACGAGAATAGACAGTTCATCACTAACCCAGAACTGGATGAACCGAGCCAAGAAATATTTCAGGATTGGCCAATGGCTCAGGAGAAGCAGGTATCATCTCCGTATCATATTGGCAAAACTGTTCTTACGAGTTCAGGCGTGTCTTTGTAAATGTGAATAAATAGTGCATGGCTGGTATAATCCATACCAGGAGGTATCATGAATACATGCGCAACGAAGAAGAAATGTGAAATATGTCCACTGCTCGTTGGTCAGACGGCGGCTGATGACAATGTCATACTACAAACCGAACGTTGGGTGGCGGTGCTTGACAAGAATCAGTGCTATTTGGGTAAGTCATTTATCACTCTGCGCCGGCACAAGGAAACGTTGTCGGATCTGAACGAGGCAGATTGGATGGAGCTACACCACGTGATTCGTCAACTTGAACGGGCAGTCAAAGAAGCGTTTGGTGCTGATGTCTGTAACTGGGAATGTCTGATGAATAATGCGGTTAAAGCTGGCCGGCCAACACATGTACATTGGCATCTACATCCGCGCTATCTCGGTGGTACCAGATTTGCCGGCGAGGATTTTCCTGATCCAAAATGGCCACGACACCTAGAGGATGCGGTGCATATAGTGAGTGACGAGACGTTTCGTGAAATTATGCAGGCGCTGCGCAGTCAGCTTACAAGAGCTTAGTTCGCTCCAGCTTGGATGATATAATGAATATATGGCAATTGAGAGAATAGTCGATACCAGTTCGCACAGTGATGACGCCGAGGAGCAGCGGATTGAAGTCAGCCTGCGTCCGCAGAGTTTTAGTGAGTATGTTGGCCAGGAGCGGTTGAAGCGTTATTTGCGGTTAGCAATTGAGGCGGCGAAAAAGCGTGGTGAGCCGCTGGATCATGTGCTGCTCTATGGCCCACCAGGGCTGGGCAAGACAACCATGGCGACGGTGATCGCTAACGAGATGGGGACAAATCTTCGCATCACCAGTGGCCCGGCCATTGAAAAGGCGGGTGATCTGGCATCAATTTTGACGAATTTAGCGGACGGCGATATTTTGTTCATCGATGAGATTCATCGGCTTGGTCGGGCGGTGGAAGAGATTTTATATTCGGCCATGGAGGATTTCAAGCTGGATATCGTTATCGGCAAAGGGCCGGCAGCTCGGTCAATTCGGCTGGATCTGCCGCGGTTTACGGTGATTGGCGCGACGACGCGGACAGGTAGTCTGGCGGCGCCGCTGCGCGATCGATTTGGGCATATTTACCGCTTGGAATTTTATGAGCCAGAGGATATCGCGAAAATTGTAACGCGGAGTGCAGCTATCCTGGAATCGTCGATTCGGCATGAAGCAGCGAACTTATTATCGACGCGTGCCCGCTTGACGCCGCGCATCGCCAACCGCCTGCTCAAGCGCGTACGCGACTACGCCGACGTGAACGGTGATGGCATAATTGATGTGAAAACGACAACGAGTGCCTTGGAAATGTTGGAAGTGGATGAGCTGGGCTTGGATCCGGCTGATCGTAATTTACTACAATCAATCCTGGAAAATTATGGCGATAATCCAGTGGGTCTAACCACTATTGCTGCCTTGACGGGTGATGAAGCGACGACAATTGAGGATTTTTATGAGCCGTATTTACTACAAATTGGCTTCATCGAGCGTACGCCACGTGGTCGGCGCATCACTCTGCGTGCTCGGGCGCATTTGGGATATCAACCTAAAAAATGATAAACTGTAGATATGGATACGAAGGACCACCAGTCGAATAATCAACAGCCAGCTGCATATGATGTTGAGGGTAGGCCGCTGTATTATCATCCGCCGCAAGATGCGCAATCAGAAGAGCCAGAGTCGACAGCTGCGCAGCGCCCGTCTCACGTAACTGTGCTTCCAGAGTCAATGGAGGGGCAGAATTTTGATCCACGCATTCGTAGTCAGTACGCCAATGAACCAGACGTTGTTCATACCGTACGTAATCTTGAGCCACAACCAATGGTGATTAGTGAAGAATTGAAGCGCAAACATGAAGAGTCAGTGGCGCAGTACCCACAGCTTAACTTGAGCGAAGGCGAATATGTCATTTTGGACATCAAGCGCCATCCCATTGGTATTGTTGCACCAATTGCCATCACGGTTGTCATAATTATGGTCATATTTGGTTTTGCCTTTTTGTATCCATCACTAATCACTGGTGGAAGTTTATTGCCAGTACCATCTCCAACAGCTATGTTCGGCATTGCTACGCTGTTTGCCATATTGGCGGCGTTGGGCGGAGCGGTGGCGCTTTGGGTTTACCTGCAGAACCAATTTTATATGACCAACGAGAGCGTGATCCAAGAAATTCAAGAAAGCTTGTTTTCTCGCCACGAGCAAACAGTTAGCCTTGGTAGTATTGAAGATGCTAGCTTTCGTCAGTCAGGAATTATTCAGATGATCTTTAACTATGGAACTATTCGATTGAGTACTGAGGGTGAAGAGACCACTTATATCTTCCATTTTGTAGCAAATCCAAAGCACCAAATAGGAATCGTCAATAACGCTATTGAAGCCTTTAAGAATGGCCGCCCGGTTGATGACTAGTAGTTGGTAACTGAGCTATTTGTTGCGACTTTCTTTAACGAAATCACTTTCATTAACCAGCTTTGCCCTCAAGGTAAAATGCTTACATTTTCCTTCTTGGCAGTTTTGTGTCTCATAACGATACGCACTATTAGCATCGCCAATTTTTTTACCCTTCGGATCGGTGAGTAGTGCTTTGTCCATGGTTGGTAGTGTGTCGTCAGCCAGAGTTTCTGGATAGTAGCCGTGCTGTTTGTAGAAGCTTTCTTCCAGGCTGTAGTACATGGCGTTAATGGCTGTTTTCTTGTGGCTGTCATCACTGGCATTTTTTACTTTTCCGACCTGCACCACCGCAACACCCAAGCCAACGGTCAGCATGATGATGACAAACAATAATTCAATAACAGTAAATCCAGAACATTTTTTCATATACCGCTATTATAGCAAAATTTGGCCTTAAGCCCTAGAGAATGTATAATAAAAGTATCAATTAAGGAGGGGAATATCATGGCTAAGACTGATGAGAAAAAGGTAGTAAAAACTGAAAAGTCGGTAGCGGCAGAGAAAAAGATTGATGATGGGAAATTGAAAGCGCTGGGTCTGGCTATGGATCAGATCACCAAGCAGTTTGGTGACGGGTCAATCATGAAACTCGGCGAGGCGCACAAAGTTGATGTTGAAGTGATTCCGTCGGGTTCATTGAGCCTCGATTTGGCGCTAGGCGGTGGCTATCCGAAGGGTCGTATCATTGAGATTTACGGCCCGGAAAGTTCAGGTAAGACGACGTTGACGCTACATGCCATTGCTGAAATCCAAAAGCAAGGCGGTACGGCGGCGTTTATCGACGCTGAGCACGCGCTTGACCCGGCCTACGCTAAGCGCCTAGGCGTCGACACTGAAAATCTGCTGGTGTCGCAGCCAGACAACGGTGAGCAGGCGCTGGAAATTACCGAAACCTTGGTGCGCTCAAACGCGGTAGACCTCATTGTGGTGGACTCGGTGGCAGCATTGACGCCGCAAGCAGAAATTGATGGTGACATGGGCGATTCGCACATGGGTTTGCAGGCACGGTTGATGAGCCAGGCGCTGCGTAAATTGACTGGTATCATCAACAAATCGAAAGCCACGGTGATTTTCATCAACCAAATTCGCATGAAAATTGGCGTGATGTTTGGCAATCCTGAGACGACGACGGGTGGTAATGCGTTGAAGTTTTATGCCTCGCAGCGGGTGGATATTCGCCGCATCGGGCAGATCAAGGTTGGCGATGATATCCTCGGTAACCGCACCAAGATCAAGGTGGTAAAAAATAAGATCGCGCCGCCGTTCCGCATCGCTGAGTTTGACATTATGTATAATGAAGGCATTTCTAAGACTGGCGACATCTTGGATTTGGCGGCTACGCACGGCATTGTCGAAAAATCTGGTGCCTTCTACAAATATAATGGCGAGACTATCGGCCAGGGTCGCGACAAAACTAAATTGTATCTGAAAGAAAACCCTGAAGTCCTGGCAGAAATTGACCAGAAGGTTCGCGACAAGGTCAAAGAAGCAGACAGCTGATGCGCGCAGCAGAAACCGCATATCCAGTCGAAAAACATATGGCGTCAGTTAGCCTCGTCTTTGATGATGAGCAAAACGCGTATCTTCGCGAGTTGTCAGAAACAATGAACCTTGACTTTGGTGAGTTTATCCCACACGTGACACTGATTAATGTGACTGAGCAGGATATGCCACGTCTCAAAGCAGCCGCTGCGGCGCTACCCGTCCTCGATAAGTTGGTGCTTGATGGAGTTAATTTCCTGCCAGATAAAGCGGGCAACTGTGTTTGGGTGGAGCTGCGCACGCAGAAAACTGCCTGGATGGTTGAGGCGCGCCAGCAATTACTCGCGGCACTGGATGGTATTCATCCGGGGCTGGATGTCGATGGCTTCCGCCCGCACATCACGCTTGGTTGCGTCGAGGCCGGTACGCTTGACGACGTTAATACGAGCGCTATTCCAGGGCAACTACCGGTCATCACCGAGCCGCGTGCTGCTGCTTGCTACAACGGCGTGCATGGCAAGGTGGTCGAGGTAGTCGAGTAGCCTCTGCCAGTAGCGAGCTCACTGTTTTCGCGTTATAATATTTTTATGAAAATCACTGACATCTCTCTTCAGGCTCGCGATAACAACCGTGTTAATGTGAGTGTTGATGGCGTATACAGCTTCAGTTTGGATATCGCTCAGGTGACTGACTTAAATCTTAAGGTCGGCCGTGAATTGAGTGATGGGGAGTTGGAAGAGCTGCAAGAAGAGAGCCAATTTGGCAAGCTGTATATGCGAGCACTTGAATATTGCTTGCGGCGACCACATTCAGTTAAGGAAGTCAGGGATTATCTATGGCGAAAAACCCAGCCAGCGCTTCGTAAGAGGCAAACTGGTATGAATAATCCTGTGGTCTATTCAGAGCGGGTGGCATCGCGAGTGCTGCGTAAGCTCCAGCAGAAAGCGTATGTTGATGATGAAGCGTTCGCGCGGTGGTGGGTGGAAAATCGTCAGCTTAGTAAAGGCGTAAGTCGACGTAAGCTAACGGCTGAGCTGCGTTCAAAGGGTGTTCACGCGGACATTATCGCGCAAACGCTTGAAAAAACTGACCGAACAGACGAGCAGGAGCTGAGGAAAGTTATCGCCAAAAAGCACCGTCGATATGCGGGTGATAGACAAAAGTTCGTGCAGTATCTGGTGCGTCAAGGCTTTTCCTATGACGATGTGGTGTCTACTTTGAATGATGTTGAGGAAGTAAATAGCTGAGGCTTTACGACGCCTGCTTTTTGCGGAAAGGATTTTCGTATGCCTGTAAAACCGGCTTCTCGACGTGCTGTTCTTGACGTGGAACAGTTGCTGATTTTACGACTATCTGATCGTCGGTCACTTTGACGATTTGTGAGCGATGAATGAGCATTTCGGTATCGCCAAAACTGCGAAGCAGCGGACGCTTCACGCTAAGCTGCTGAATGATAAAGCTGCCGGCCATCACCGTGTAGCCAATGACCTTACCGACTTTACGACCATCTTTTCCTACGACATGTTTGCCCATCAAAACGAATTTGTATTCGTAAATTTTTTGTAGTTCTATGACGTCTGAAACACCGACGAGTTCATCAGCCGAATCAATGATCATGCCGAGTGGACCGATCTCTCGCACATCGTCCAGCCTAAGCAGCGTTGGGCGCTGGTCGAGAAGCGGACCTTCCAGCTCATAGGCAACGATTGATAAGTTACGCGGATCAATTATTTCACGAGCAGTCCTGCCTAACTCCGCACCTGTCTGGAGGCTCATCACCGGAGTGTTCATGAATCTGCTGGCTGAAATTAACATACAGTATCTATTATACTACCTTACTCAACAAATGGGTTAATTCTTCCGCTGGCTGGCAGAGAGAATGGCTTTGCTGCTTGTGATGAGCTGTTATATTCTTTGATGCGATCGATAGTATTGGTGTCAAACTTGGTAGTCTCTACAACTTTTGCATCAACATCGTCACCGGAGCTGGTGACGCTGCTGATCAGGAATATGGCTACTGAAACTGCAATCACGATGGTCATGGTATACAACGTGATGTGATAGCGGTGCAGGAATCGTGCCAGGATTATGCCTAATTGTCCAACAGATGGTGAGTTGTTCATCGTAAGTAAAGCTCCAATTTTAATGCTTGTGATTCAACATGTTGAGGACTATCTCCTTTAGCGAGGGATATGTTTGCTACTTGCATGCGGGTTAGGTTTTGCTCTAGTAGGTGCAAGAACTGCAGGAAACGTACGTAGTCGAGGTCTTTGCTCATTTGGATAGAGACTGATGTACTCTTAGCGCCAGACGGGCTTGGTGTAGCTGGTGTTTTGGTGGCTGTTGATGAGCTGCTTTTGCCATTTGAAGCTGCGCTATCATCTTGAAAGGTAAATGATGAAATACCAACACCGGCCTGTCGTGCATAGGCGGTTATATCGTTGATGATCTGGTTTTGATACTTGTAGCTGGTAGATTCAGCAACAATTTTCTCTGCCTTTTTAACGCTGTCTTGATATTTTTCCAGTTTGCTCGAGAGTGACCTGACGTCCTGTAGCTTTTTATCAGCAGCTTTAGCATCAGCTTGCACGCTGGCGACTTGTTGAGCTGAATCTTTCATGAAATTGTACGCCATGTAGAACCCAGCGGTCATAACAAGCAATATCAAGACGAGGGCTAATGACAATAAAATGCGAGCTAATGTTGCGTTTAGTTGGAGTTTTTGTATATTCATGATTTTATCACCTCCGGGCGAATAACAACGCTGATGACGATTGACATTGGATAGCCGTCCTTTGCTTCATTGGCGGTTACTGACACTAGGTGGACGTTTTGGAAGACGTCTTTTTTATTCTCTAAAGCGGTCTTCAAATCCAGAGCGTCACTGTAACTTTTGCCTTTTGTAGTAAGGCTGATTGGTTTACCAAAGGTGGTTGCGTCCAGATCTAGAGACTGCAGGACGATGTTTCTTGGTAGTGCCTGGGCTATTTTGACTGCGATTTTTGAGTACGGCACTTCTTTGTCTAAGATGGATTTGGCGACTTTGAGGTTGTCTGAAAATTGCTTGGCTTGTTGCTGGACTTCTTTGTACTGTGACAATTGTTGATTACTTTCGGCAATAGTTTTTTCGGCATCTGACTTGGACTTCATCAGGATAAAGTAGGATATGCCGATATAGATGAACAGCAACGCTGCTAGTGCCAACGAGATGACGCAGTAGCGTGCGAGCAACCTATTGGTTTGTCCAGCGATAATTTGACGTTTTTCGTCTTGAGGTAATAAGTTTATCATTTCCAAATCTCCTTTGGATCAACCAGTGCTAAACCTGCAACTGTCATCAGGTGAGTTCGCAGCTGCTTTGTTGGTGGCTGCAATGAGCTAAAGTTCAGTGCCTGCCAAGGGCTCGCCGTACGGCTTGGCATCATCAGCTCGTTAGTAAAATAATCACCCAATCCTGGAATATTACTGCCGCTACCGACGATGAGTAATTGTTCCATCTTTGGCTCGTTCGGGAAGTGTTCAGAGTAGTAGCGGATGATTTTTTGGGTTTCTTTGACGACTGTTTCCAAGCTTGGCTTAAGCGCACTGGTGATTTGCGCTTGCTTTGGTCCAGAATTTAGACCGCTCAGAACTTTCAGCTGATGGGCTGCTTCCAGCGGTGTATTGAGCTTTTTGGCAATGTTGAGAGTGAAGGTGTTGCCACCGATATTGACACCAGAAGTCACGCGTATAACAGAGTCTAAAATTGCGATGTCTGTCGTCGATGGTCCAATGTCCAAGATGACGGTTGGTAGTCCGCCGCTCTCGGTTGATTTCAAAATACGAGCGATGGCGTTGATGCTTGGCTCGATCATGGCAATTTCAATACCGCACTGTTTGGCGATGGTCGTCATCACTTCGATGTCTTTTTTCGGCGCAGCGCACATGAGTACGGTCAGTGAATCTTTATCACGCTTGATGATCTGGTGGTCGACATAGAGCAGATCTGGTGGCATTGGTATATATTGTTCAACTTCCAGGTTGACCGCATCTCGCAAAGATGCTTCCTGGGCTTTAGGCACGGTGAAGGTACGCGAGAAGGTGCGTGATGTTGGCAGACTGAGCACAGCTCGATTGCTGTTCAGTTTGCCGACTAGGTTTTTTTCAAACAATTCGTTAATACGCGTAACGATATAGTCCGAGCAGACTTCTAAATCGTCAGACATCTTGGATGGATCGAAATCAATAGCCCCGTAGCCGTGAACGCTCATCTTTGCGACGTCCAGTGACATGACTCGGGCGCCCACCTTGCTGAAATCAAATCCAATGATTGGTTTATTTTTGTAAAATATAGAACTCACAATATTGCCCACACATTTATATAATTCTTTTTTAGTATACCATAACCAATTTGATTTGCTAACCCTTAATTTGATTTGCTAATCCGGTGATTGGCATCATCACACTGGCGGCGATCAAGCCAACCATGCCACCCATGAAAACAATCATCACTGGCTCAATGGTGGAGCTGATACTGGCGATGGCGGTATCGACTTCTTCTTCGTAAAAATCAGCCACCTTAACCAAGACCTGATCGGTTTGACCGGTTTCTTCACCGACTGCTAACATCTGTGCCACGATTGGCGGATATAGTACCTCGTCTTCAGCGATGATTTTTGAAAATACCTCACCGTTTTTTACGCGCTTGGCCGCACTATTGAGTGATTCTTCATAGACGTTATTACCAACTGCTTTGGAGGTCACTTCAAGTGCTTCCAACACCGCCACACCAGCGCCGATAAGGGAAGAGAAGGTACGAGTGAAGCGAGCGATGGCAATTTTTTTCATGATTTTGCCGATAATTGGTCCATGCACCAAAAAGTGATGATATTTTTTCTTGCCACCAGGTGTTTTGATGTAACGCAAGAAACCATAAATTGCTGCACCAACCAGTGGTAGTAGAATATACCAGAAGTTGACCATAAAGGCGCTGATCCCCAGCATGGCTTGGGTCAACGCTGGCAGTTCGGCATCTTCTCCCGCCAGATCTTTGATGGTTTTACCAATCATCGGTAGGACAAAGATCATCAAGCCAAAAAATGCACCAATAGTAATGACGATCAGCACCATTGGATAGGTCATGGCTCCTTTAACCTTTTTCTTGATGGAGGCTGATTTTTCTTGCTGCAAAGCCAAACGCTTCAAGATGTCGTCCACAATACCACCAGTTTCACCAGCCCGAACCATGTTGACATACACATCATTAAACGTGTCGGGGTGTCGCGCCAGGGCGTCGGCAAACGACAAACCGCTTTCGATGTCTTTTGAGACGTCGCCAATGATTGAGCGGAATGATGCGCTTTCGGCATGTTCTGTCATTGACTCTAACGACCGGAGGATTGGCACACCAGCCGAGACCATGGAGCTTAACTGACGGGTGAACATCACCAATTCATCAGACTTAATTTTGCGACGGCGTTTGCGACCAGGCTTGGCGTCTGTCTCTTTGAGATTGACCAATTTTAACCCTTGCGCTTGAATTGAGCGGATGGCGGCTGCGCGATCACTGGACTCTATGGTTGATGATAGCGTTGAGCCATCTTTTTTTGTCGCGACAAAACTAAAATTAGTCATGTGTTATTGCTCCCTCGTTGCACGTAAAATTTCCTCAATGGTTGTGACGCCACGGAATGATTTGATCAATCCATCCATCTGCATGGTAATCATACCTTCGCTAATCGCTTGTTCCTGAATATCATTGCTGGTGGCGTTCGCGGTGATCATCTTCTGAATAGCCACAGAAATACCCAACACTTCGTAAATACCAACGCGACCCTTGAAGCCATTGTGTCCACATTCGTCACAACCTTCCGGTGATGGCTTCCACAATTGAACGATGGTTGCGTCTGTCGTGCCCATCGGCGTATCGCCGCCAATGCTCTCTGAGGCGGCCTGCTCTTCAAGCTCGTGTAGGTGCGGCATTGAATCTGGCGTGATGTTGAACATTTGGGTGATGTAATTTAACTCTTCTTGGCTAGGGGTGTAGGCCTGGCGACAGGATTGGCACAAGCGTCTGACGAGTCGCTGACCGATGACAGCCTTGACCGTACTAGCGATCAAAAACGGCTCAATATCCATGTCGAGCAAACGCGGCAAACAAGTTGCGGCGTTGTTGGTGTGGAGGGTTGAGAACACCAAGTGTCCAGTCAGCGCTGCCTGCACGCCCAGGTTGGCAGTTTCACCGTCACGGATCTCTCCAACCATGATGATGTTCGGGTCTTGACGGAGCAATGCACGTAGTCCTGAAGCAAAGGTCATACCAGCTTTAGCGTTAGTCTGAGTTTGGTTGACGCCAGGGATTTTGTACTCGACCGGGTCTTCAATGGTTGAAATATTAACATCAGGAGTGTTGAGTTCTGACAACACACTAAACAAGGAGGTTGATTTTCCAGAACCAGTTGGCCCGGTCACCAAAATCATACCGTTTGGCTGCGCCATGGCGTTTTTGATGGTAGCCAAAGACAGCCCCCAATAGCCTAATTTGTCCAGAGAAATCGCTTGGTTTGATTCATCCAACACACGCATGACGATCTTTTCGCCATCGGCGATCGGCAGCGTCGACACACGCAAGGCATATTGCTTACCAGAAACTTTGATCTTGAAGCGGCCGTCTTGCGGCACGCGGCGTTCGTCGATTTTCAAGTTTGACAAAATCTTGATGCGACTGACCAGAGCTCCCAAAACATTGTGAGGCAATTTATTCACCTCTCTGAGCACACCATCGATGCGATATCGTACCTGGACAAATTCTTCGCGCGGTTCAATGTGGATGTCGGAAGCGTGTGATTTGATGGCGTACTCGAGCAGCAGGTTGACGGTCTGTGCGATCGGTGAATCTTCAGCAAATTCTTCCTCTTTGGCATTTTCGGCGTCGCTATCATCTCTCTGGATGGCAATGACTTCATCAAGTTCGTCGTTCACATCACCGCGGTAATTTTCCAGACAATCCAAAATATTACTTTTCGTTGCCAAGAACACGCGCAGGTTATAGCCGATTTCTTTTTGGATGAAATTGAGAGCCTGCACATCGTCAGGGTCTTCCATAGCCAGCATTGGCGCACCATCTTCATCAACCGCAAACAGCACGACATTGTACTGCCGGGCGATATGCTCTGGGATGCGCTTTAGGACCTCATCAGGAATATCTTTTGGCTCAATTTCTACAAATGGCGTCCCGATATAATCACCAACCAATTTGGCTAATTCGCGCTCTTCTAGCACCTTGTCTTCAATGATGGTCTCTTGCAGAGTGCGTTTGGACCGTTCAGCGGTCGTCTTTAAATCAGCAAGCTGCGATTCTGTTAAGATCCCACCCTGTTTCAGAATTTTCTCAATCGTATTATCTGAGATTCTCATATCACTTATGCTTTAGTATAGACCAGTTGAATTGAAAAAACAATGATATACTAAAAGTGTGAAGATACATGATGAAACGGAGATGAAAGCACTGGGGCGGGCGATTGGTCAGGCGCTGGCTGGTGGCGAAGTGATAGAGCTGATCGGCGATGTGGGCGCTGGCAAGACTACGCTTACTAAAGGTCTGGCGGAAGGGTTGGCAATTACCGAACCAATTCAAAGTCCGACATTTACCATTTCGCGCGTGTACGATGCGCGTGACGGTTTGCGCCTTTGTCACTATGATTTTTACCGCCTGGGTGAAGCTGGCATCATGGGTGATGAAATTTCTGAAATGATGCAAGAGGACTCAACCATCACAGTCATTGAATGGGCGGGCGCGGTTAATGAAGTGCTGCCGAGTGACCGATTGATAATCACGATTACCGCTACGACTGAAACAGAGCGACAGTTGGAGGTTACTGCTAATGGTGCTCGTTCCGAACGGCTACTTAGTGCTATTGATGCGTTTTTTGAGAGGAGATGAAATGTTATTACTACTTGATACATCAACCCCAGTTTGTTATGTGACATTTGTCAGTCAAGAAGGCGCAGTGTCGTATGAGTGGCAGGCTGAACGCACCTTAGCCAAAGGACTATTGGGCTTTCTCAGGGATAGCTTAGCCAAAAAAGACGCCGACATGCACGCGTTGACTGGCATTGGTGTGATGAAAGGGCCGGGAAGCTGTACTGGGTTGAGGATTG
>CAUQVC010000007.1:0-26593 GCA_963521715.1 uncultured Candidatus Saccharibacteria bacterium
CCGTAAAAACAACTTATTTTTTGACCGCACTTCTATTTTTAAATATCATGCGGAGTACTTTTGAACCTATTTTGCGGTTCAAATACGATTCAGCTGACGCGGCTTCTTTGGGCGACTCGATGTCAAATACTGTATCAAGGTGAGGCATCAATAATAATGTTGTGATATCCTCAGGGTTAACGTAGCAATCCATTAGGCTACAACGTGCTTCATCATTGGCTGTCTTGATTGGAGAATCTGGAATCCGGTTATCTTTTAGATAGAACGTTGTTTCTTTATAAACCTGAATAGCCGGCCCAAGTACCCAGTCGCGTGTTTCAGGATATATAGGGACTTTGTCGACAGTAGCCGGTTTGCCAGTCAACCAATTTGTTTTTGCTTGGTCTAAAATAGGCCAGTTTGGCGCAATGTCCACCTGAAGGCTTGGCTGGCCATCTTTATCGGTCGAGCGGAGGGTAAACATAGTAGTATTATGTCATAGAAAGACAAAATAAGCAACAGTACGGACACAATTACATTGACAATAAAGAAATAAAATGCTATTATAATAAGGTGAGAAGTGAGCAAATTCGCCAGTATCCGGTCAAGTCACCGATGGATCGAGAGCATCATCAGTTAACGGAGCGGGTGCTTTACCCAGAGGAGCTTGATAATGCAGATTTTCAGCATGCCTTGGCGCTGGCGGCTATTGCGTCGGTTAGTCGAAACCCAGGTTGGGTGAGCGATGAGGCAGCGGTGTCGCAAAATAAGTTCCTCGCAGCGAATATACCACACTCCTATGTTTTAGATCCGAAAAAAGAATCACCTCTAGAAAAGAAATCGCCATATATGGTTAAGCGGTATCGAACTAAGAGAGAGGCTGGGATACAGGCTGCTACCCTAAATACGTTAAATATGACATTCGCGGAACATGAATCAGACATTACTACTTCGCGGGTATTAGCGCTGGTGGGGGATGGTTATTCACCACCTGCTGGTGTTATTGAGAGAGCTCCGGGTAGATCATTGCGAGAACAATATGGTATGAACAAGGACAACCGTAATTATTATGCCATCATGGAGGAGCTGAATCGTATCCAGCGGAAGATTGATAGGGTGATTGGATGTTTTGCATCAAGAGTGTTGATCAATGATATGCGACGTGAATATAATGAGGGTGCAAATATCTTTTCGGGCGTCAAGGTGACGGAAAATAGAGAATATACCGAAGTATTCACTCTATTTGATCAGCCATTTACTGAGTTTACAACTGGACCTTGTATGGTGGCTTTGTGTGAGGTAGCGCGGAAAAGGCGTGGACTACGCGGTATGCTTGACATGGCTGCTGAGTTGCTATAAAATGTGCAGTGTACGTCCGGCCGCCAAGGTCGGAATTTTTCATATGAGGATACGCGTATCGCAGCGCAGCCTCGTATCGTGATATAATAATCATAAGTGATAAAGGAGAGTAATATGGAAGATTTGAACATTAAGCAGTTGACGTTGGCGTTGCGGACGATTGCCGAGGAAAAGAACCTACCAGAAGAGACAGTTCTAGAGGTGATCGAGCAGGCTATCGCGGCGGCGTGGCGGCGTGATAACGGCACGCGCGAGCAATTGGTGCGCGCCAGCCTGAACATCAACAGCGGCACGGCTGTGGTGTCGGTTGTCAAAACCGTGGTTGAAGAAGTTGAGAATGACGTCAATCAAATGAGCCTCGACGAAGCTAAAACCGTTGACCCGGCAGCTGAGCTGGGCAGCGAAGTGACGGTCGAGACCCACAACGTGACGACATTTGGCCGGGTGGCAGCCCAGACCGCCAAGCAGGTGATCTTGCAGCGGCTGCGCGAGGCGGAGCGCGAAGTGGTGCTAGCAGAATTTGAGGATAAAATTGGCACGGTGGTGACCGGTACGATTCAGCGGGTTGAGCCGCGCGTGGTGCGGATTGAGCTAGGTAAGGCCGTCGGTATCATGCCGCAGTCCGAGCAAATTCCTGGCGAATACTATGGCGTTGGTCGCCGCGTCAAGGTGTATATCAAGGACATCGAGCGCGAAGGTCGTGGTCCGCAATTGATTTTGAGCCGTGGTAATGAGGAATTTGTACGCTTCTTGTTTAGCCAGGAAGTGCCAGAGATGGAAACGGGCGCTGTAGAGATCAAAGCAATCGCCCGTGAGGCCGGTCGCCGCACTAAACTGGCGGTCGCATCAGCGCTGCCGGGTGTTGACCCAGTCGGCACCTTTGTCGGTGGTCACGGAACGCGTGTCCAGGCGGTGATGAACGAAATCGGCGAGCAGGAAAAAATTGATATCATTCCGTTTGAGGAAGACGCGGCTGGCTTTATCGCCAACGCCATGAGCCCAGCAGAAGTGCTGAGCGTAACGGTTAATGAGGACGAAAAGCGGGCAACGGTTTACGTTAGCGAAGATCAGCAGTCAGTGGCCATCGGTCGGGCTGGGCAGAATGTTCGCTTGGCGTCACGGCTGACTGGCTACGAACTAGACATCGAGGCAAAGGCGGCTGCTAAACCAGCTGAAAACAAGCCTCGCAAGAATGTAGAAGACAGCTTGTTTAATGCCATTGAGGAAACAGCAGAATAAGATTGGCGAAATACTTGAGACATTCGCCGATAAGCGATGAAAGGAGGCGATAATGGAGCAGCCGAGAGATTTCTCTGAGCTGGAATCGCGCCTGACAGATACGGCGCGGGCTAGCTTTGAGCGAGCTGGTGTGATTGCCCAAAATCAAGGAAGCCCGTATGTGGGAACCGAGCATATTCTCCTGGGGATACTGGCTCAGAACTCTTCCCTGGGTGCTAAAATCTTGGCAGAAAGCGGTGTGACGCTTGATCGCGTTGAGACGGCGCTGGAATTGACGCCGAGTGCGGTGGTGTTTGCTGTCGTTGACCATGGAGTGCGGGCTGATGTTTTGGCGACAGTGCGCATGGCATGGGAGCTGGCGCTGGAATTTGGACAATCGCGAATTGGTACGGAGCATTTGGTGTATAGCATCTTGACGCAGCGCGAAGCACGGGCTACTAGGATTTTGCGTGATATGAACGTTGATTTGGAGGCGCTTCGTGGCGACTTGGAGGGCGTGTTTGACAGGCAGCAGTCGGAAGCCGACCAACAAACTGAGTCAGTGTCGACGACTGAACGCAAGTCTATCAAGCTACTAGAGAAGTTTGGCAATGATTTGACGGAGCGAGCTCGGCAGGGGCTGGTCGATCCGATGATTGGGCGAGACAAGGAGCTGTCACGCGTCATCACAGTGCTGGGTCGGCGCAGCAAAAATAACCCAGCCTTGATCGGTGAGCCAGGCGTGGGAAAAACCGCAATTGTTGAAGGTTTGGCGCAGCGAATCGTTGATGGTGACGTGCCGGCATTTTTGGAAGGCAAAAGGATCATTCAGTTAGATCTAGCTTCCATGGTGGCGGGGACGAAATTTCGCGGACAGTTTGAAGAACGTTTGCAAAAAGTGCTAGCAGTTGCCAAGGAGCACCAAGAAGTTATTTTGTTTATCGATGAGCTGCATTTACTGGTGGGCTCCGGATCGGCAGAAGGTTCAATGGACGACGCCAATGCTTTGAAGCCAGCGTAGGCGCGTGGTGAGGTGCGGGTGATTGGGGCGACGACCTTTGATGAATATCGCGAATACATTGAAAAAGACGCTGCTTTGAGCCGACGGTTCCAGTCGGTGGTGGTGGCGGAACCTGAGGCAGAAGAAGCGGTGCGGATGGTGATGGGGCTGAGTAGTCGCTTGGCGCTGCATCATCAGCTGAGTATCGACGAGGAGGCTGTGAAGCTGGCAGTAGATTTGAGCCAGCGGTATGTCATGGATCGATTTTTGCCAGATAAGGCAATTGACGTGCTGGACGAAGCAGCAGCATTGATGCGCTCAAAGCAGCCGCTCAAACCAGGCCGACGCCAAAAGTTAGCTCAGCAAATCAAGCGCCTGGCGGGTAAAATCGATGCGGCTGTGGAAGCGGAAGACTATGAACGCGCGGCGCGTTTCAAAATGCAAATGAAGCAATTGGAAAAACGCGCTAGTGATTTGGGCGCGAGCGAGGACATGTTGCCGCGGTTGGATGAAGCATATTTGAGGTCGGCAGTGAGCGCTATGACTGGTGTGCCAGTGAAAAAATTGGCGCGCACCGAAGCCAAAAGTTTGATCAAGCTGGAAAATAGACTCGGTAAATTTGTGCTGGGGCAAACTGAAGCAATTGCTGAATTGGCGAGGTCCATTCGACGAAATAGTACTGGACTACATCGACATAGTGGGCCAATGGGATCTTTCGTATTTTTGGGACCGACAGGTGTTGGTAAAACTGAACTGGCTCGCGTGCTGGCGCGGGAAGTGTTTGGCGGTGAGCAGAGCCTCATCAAAATTGACATGAGTGAATTCTCCGAAAAACACACCACCAGTCGGTTGGTCGGTGCTCCAGCGGGCTATGTGGGGTATGAAGATGGTGGTAAATTGACCGACAAAGTTCGTCGACAGCCGTACAGTGTGGTGTTGTTTGATGAGATCGAAAAAGCGCATCCAGATGTGATGAATCTGCTACTGCAACTACTGGAAGATGGTCAATTGACCGACACCCAAGGACGAGTGGTTAGTTTTCGTCACGCCATCATCATCTTGACCAGTAATGTTGGCTCGGCTGGCATGATGAACACTGAAGCGCTGGGCTTTGGCGGCGCAAAGAAACGCAGTAGCAAGGATGTGCAGCGACACAATGACCGGACGGCGCGGCAGGCTCTGGAGGATTTCTTGAAGCCAGAGCTGATTGAGCGATTTGATGCTATCATCGTCTTTCAAGCGTTGAGCCGAGCAGTGGCTGGTAAAATATTTGATGGCATTGCCAGTGAGCTAAACGCGGCGATTGAGAATCACGACATGAAACTGATAATTAAACCAAGTGTCAAACGTCACATTATTGACCATGGCTTTGACGCTGAACGCGGAGCAAGACGCCTTCGACGGACTGTGCAGACCTTGCTGGGAGATCCGTTGAGTGAAGCAGTGTTGTCGAAAGCGCACGCAGGGTCAACATTAATTGCGTCAATGAAAAAAGGTGAGGTAATAATTGATGTCGAAGATTAGTAAACTAGGTAGCTTTTTACTGTCAGTGGCCATATTGGCTTTCAGCGGTTGGGTGGTGCTCAATCGGCAATTCGTGCTCGACCATGTGCGGGCGTGGCAATTCCAGCCGAGCGCTGAGATTATGCAGCTGGCGACGAATGCTGGCATGTCAGAACATGGCAGATTTCAATTTTACGTGACACAGCCACGACTGGAGTCGTCCAATGAGTTCAATGCTGAGTGCCGTCGGTCGGAAAAAGCCAGTCCAATTTTGGGTTGTTACAAGCCCGGGGAAGATACCATTCATATTTACAATGTACCGAACCCTGAGCTTGACGGCATCAAAGAAGTGACGGCTGCGCACGAAATGTTGCACGCAGCGTGGTCGCGATTGTCCGAGGCGGAAAAGCAGCGACTTGGTCAATTGTTGGAACATGCCTATGCGAGGATTAAAGACAATAAGTTGAAAGAACGCATGGCGTACTATGATCGAGCGCAGCCAGGCTCTCGGTCAAATGAGCTTCATTCCATTTTAGGCACGGAACATGCCGATTTGGGCTCAGAGCTGGAAACGCACTATGCTCGATTTTTCAGTGACCGCTCACGAGTAGTTGCCTTGCACGCAAAATACAATCAGCGATTTGTTGATTTGGAGCGGCAAGTGACTACTTTACAGGCGAAGTTGAAACAGCAACGAGCGGTGATTGAGCAGCGAAAGGAAAGCTACGATACGTCGATGACAGCGCTAAATGAGAAGATTCGCGATTTCAATCAGCGAGCTACTAGTGGTGGTTTTGGTTCACAGCAGCAGTTCCAGGCTGAGCGTTCGCAATTGCAAGCCGAAGGTCAACGTTTAAGTAGTCAGAAAACTGTGCTACTCCAGCAGATTGATCAGTACAATGCCGACGTCGAAAAATTAAACGCGTTGGGTGAGCAGGCTGACCGACTCAGTCAAAGCCTTGACAGTCAAAAGGCGGTAGAGTGATGGCGCGAGCAAAATCACAATTCATCTGCCAGCAGTGCGGTGCCAGCTATCCGAAGTGGGTCGGCAAGTGCGAAAATTGCGGTGAGTGGAATTCACTGGTTGAACAATTACCGGTTGACATGGGCGCGTCGGCGGTAGCCCGCAGCAGTGGCAAGGGCAAGGCGCTCACCGCACTCAGGCTCAGCGAGACGGCCGCCGAGACTAAGCAAGCACGGCTGGCAACCGGCATCGCCGATCTTGACGCGGTGCTCGGCGGCGGCTTTTTGCCAGGCGGCGTGGTGCTGGTGGCGGGGCAGCCAGGAATTGGAAAAAGTACCCTGCTGGCGCAAGTCGCGGCGTTTATTGCTCGGCAGGAACCAGTGCTCTACGTCAGTGGTGAGGAGTCGGTGTCGCAGGTCAAATTGCGGGCTGAGCGGCTGGGCGCGGTCGACTCAGAGAACTTGCAGCTGGCGTCCAGCAACAGCGCCGAAGACATCGCCGCCTCCATCCAGACTGGCCAGTACAATCTGGTGATCGTCGATTCCATTCAGACCTTGTCGCTCGCAGACATTGCCTCAGCGCCAGGCTCAGTTAGCCAAATCACCAACTCATCCAACGTCATCATTCGCGCCGCCAAAGCCTCGAATACCGCAGTGATTTTGGTTGGCCACGTCACCAAGGAAGGTTCAATTGCCGGGCCGAAAGTTCTGGAGCATTTGGTTGACGTGGTGCTGAATTTTGAGGGTGATCGCTACGGTGGTTTTCGCGTAGTGCGGGCGCAGAAAAATCGCTATGGTTCGACCAATGAGGCGGCAATTTTTGAGATGCACGAGGATGGCCTACAGATTGTGGCTAATCCGTCGGCTAGCTTACTAGCAGAGCGGCAAAACCTCGACGGCTCAATCGTCCTAGCGACCATGGAGGGGGCGCGGCCGCTACTGGTGGAAATTCAGGCACTGGTCAACCCGACGAATTTTGGCTACCCCAAACGCGCGGCCAGCGGTTTTGACCTCAACCGGCTGAACTTGTTGGTGGCGGTGCTGGAAAAGCGCACCAAGCTTAATCTTTCCGACAAAGATATTTACATCAACGTGGTTGGTGGCTTGAAACTGAGCGACCCAGCGGCGGACTTGGCAGTCGCCATGGCCATCGCCTCGGCCTCGGCTGGCCGCAAACTCAGCGACGAAGCGGTAGTGTTTGGCGAAGTCGGCTTGGGTGGTGAAGTGCGCTCGGCTCAAGGCTGGCACGCCCGTGTCAAAGAAGCCAAGAAGCTCGGCTTTACCTATGCCATCGCGCCAAAAACTCACAAGGACGCATTTGTACGCGGTGTCGGCGATCTCAGACAGGCGCTGATTGACTATTTACAATAAACGTTATCATAAAGGAAATTAATATGGAAAAAACAATCGAACTTCTCATCATTATCATGCTGCTGGCTATCATGGCAGAGATATATCTATTGGTCAAGCCGCGGCGGCACGCAGGTAGCGGCACGCAGCTGCCGATTTTGGTTGACACGTCGGTGTTGATGGACGGCCGGGTGGTTGATCTAGCAAAGACTGGTTTCTTACTGGGGCAGATCATCGTGCCGCGCAGTGTACTGATAGAGCTGCAGCTATTGGCTGACGGTGCTGATCATGCCAAGCGCGAGCGCGCCCGTTTTGGTATGGACGTCATGAAGGAGCTCAAAGATGTGTTGGGCAGCTCGTTTACGTTGCTTGACGATGCGACGCGCATTCCTGAGGGTGTTGATAACCGCTTGCTGCAACTTGCCAAGGAGATGAACGCTGCCATCCTGACCCTGGATTACAACCTGAACAAGGTGGCACAGGTCGAAGGCATTCAGATTCTCAATATCAATGAACTAGCCAAGAGTTTGCGCATGAGCTATCTACCTGGCGATGAGCTAGTGCTTGAATTGACACAAAAAGGTCAGGATTCTCATCAAGCAGTCGGCTATTTGCATGACGGCACCATGGTGGTGGTTGAGCAGGCCAAAAAGTTCCTGGGCCAGAAAAAACGCATTGAAATCATCCGTAGTCTGCAAACTGACGCTGGCAAGATGATGTTCGCCAAGGTTGTCGAGCAAACCACTCCGCCAGAACCAACACGACAAACAGCTGTCATCGCAAAACGTCGCTCTGTTGGTCGGAAAGTGCAGACTAGTCCAGAAGGATCGGCTAAGAAGACTACTAAAAAGCCAGCAGTAAAAACTCAGAAGCCTGTGCAGCAAACTCGTCGTCGTTCTACGACTACAAAAACATCAGCCCAGCGCGAGGCTGAGCTGATTAGGTTGGCGAATAGTCAAGACGATTAATCGTCGCTGACAGTTTTTGAGCTACTTGCGGTGTAGTACCCTTCGTCGCGGACATTCACGGTGATAGTGTGTGATCCTGATGACACATTGACTGAGACGCGGTCTGAGGCGCTACTGCCGCTGATATTGCTTGATTTGACTGAACGTCCGTCAACCAAGATATCAAGCGTCGCTAGACCAAATTTTCCTCCATCAACACTGACATCAATAGTGTATTTATTACTCGAGCCAGACGCGGTGATGCTAGCGACACGAGGCTTGGCATCGCTACAGTTGTGCACATCGTCGTCAGCGGTAGCGTTGTAGCCTGCTGGCGCGCTGAAAGACTCTTTTTTGGTGATTGGATCAACTGCCTTGATCACGTCAACTTCTTCTCGTGCACCCTCTGGCGTACAAGAGGTGGCTTTCTTTTTGGAAATGCGGTCAAATGTCATCTTGGACGAACTTTGTCCTTGGTTTTGGTTCCACCATGATGGATACAATTCTTTACCATTTTGTTTGATGCCAGATGGCCTAGTAAACCACATACTGGACTTCCATTTGCCAGCGGGTTGATAAACCTGTGTGTGTGCAAAGCTCATGACCTTTTGGATCACCGGGAGACCCGTTGACGAGTTCATGGAAGTCAAGGTACGACTGTCAGAGTTACCAAGCCAGAGCGTCATGGCGAGAGCTGGTGTATAGCTCGCTAGCCAGATATCTTTTGGTTGATTGCCCTTGTCAGATGTTCCGGTCTTGTAGCTAGCGCGCACACCCGGGATGCTTCCTGTCACTAGCGTGTTTGATCGGTCAGACAAAATGTCGTTGGTGATGTAGGCAGCCTGTGGGTCGACAGCTTGTTTTGATTCATCTTTCCATTTGAGGAGAGTTTCATTTTGAGAATTGATCACTTCAGACACGGAAGTAGATTTTTTACTGACACCCAAGCGAGCCAAAGTACCATAGGCATTAACCAGTTCAGTTTGCTTGGCGCCACATCCACCGATGGCGGCCGATAGACCATAACCACCCGAGTCTTCCTCTTGCTTACAGTATTCTGAGTTACCAAGACCTCGGATGAACTCCACAGTTGGCTTTGGACTGCCGTTACCAGCGATATACATCGCTTTCACTGCTGGGGTGTTACGAGACAAACCGAGCCCTCGGCGAATGGTGATGTCGCCCATGAATTTGTTGTCCCAGTTGTTCAGCTTAGCGCCATAAATTGAGTCGATATTTTCATCTTTTAGTATGGTGCCACTCCCATATGCCTGACTACCACGCTTGCTAAACAGGTGAGTGAACACAAATGGTTTGATGGATGAACCTGGCTGGACAAAGGCTGTGGCCGCATTGTCCTGACCAAAGCCCGGATAGTTAAAGTCACGGCTACCCATCAGAGCAACGATTTGACCCGTTTGCACGTCTTCTATGACTGATGCACCGTTGTGAGCATTGATGGCAGCTGGGCGGCCGGTCGCAAAGAAGGCTTTCATTTCATTTTCTAATTTTTCTTGGATGCGCCAGTCCAGCGTTGTTTTGACGGTCAGTCCGCCTCGTCCAACAACCGCTTGGCCAAGTTCTTTTTCAAGCTGTGATCGAACCATCATCACAAAGTGTGGTGCCTTCATACCTTCAGTTTGTTCGACTTGCGGATACAAATTATCAAGAATTGGGTACTTTTTGGCTTCATCTGCTTCTTTTTGAGTGATGTAGCCTTGTTCTGTCATGTAGTCTAAGATTGTGTGTTGACGTTCGATCAACGCCTTGTTACCAGCAGTATTGTACGGATTAAAGTAGGACGGATTCTGCGGAATTCCTGCTAGCAGGGCCGCTTCAGCTATGGTCAAATCTTTTGCGCTCTTGTGGAAGTATGTTTGTGCAGCTGACTCAGCACCGTTACGGCGACCTCCATATGGCGATTCGTTGAGGTATAGCGACAAGATTTGGTCTTTGTTGTACATGCGTTCAACCTCAATCGCCAAAATCATCTCTTTGATCTTACGCGGGATACCCTTAAGGCCACGTTCACCAGCTTCATCCGCAAAGAACACCTGTTTGACTAGCTGCTGGGTCAATGTCGATCCTCCCTGAACCTGTCCTCCAGATGCCGTTGAGAACACAGCACGCGTCAAGCCACTGACACTAACTCCGTGGTGCTTGTAAAAATCTTTGTCCTCGATGGCAACGGTGGCGTGTTTCAGGTGATTGCTAATTTGGTCACCTTCGACCACCAGTTTGTAGTTACCAGTTCCTTTATCTTCCCAGAGTAGCACGCCGTTACGGTCATAATATTTCGTGACTGTTGTTTGGACACGTTTGGCAATTTCGCCTGGTCGAATCTTATCCAGGTCTTTGCGGAAATATGCGAACAGCCCACCGATAAACAAGATCATCAATAGCAGAGTAACACCAGCAATTTTCAGCGCCATCTTTGCGCCGCGTTTGGAGAACCAATAGTTAGCTAACCGCTTTGGATGTAAGCGATAGAAAAATCGCTTCACTGGATGCTTCGGCAAGCTTGCCAAATATTCAGCACGCTCGCGCGAATCTTTATCTTTTTTAACTTTACGCTTATGTGCCAGATTGGCATACAAGCTTAATCGCTTTGTCGCAGATTTCCTGGGACTAGAAGGCGATTTGTTGCTGCTACTTGTACTACTCTTATTCACGTAATCTAT
This sequence comes from uncultured Candidatus Saccharibacteria bacterium, assembly GCA_963521715.1. Taxonomy (GTDB): domain Bacteria; phylum Patescibacteriota; class Saccharimonadia; order Saccharimonadales; family Saccharimonadaceae; genus Nanosynbacter. The sequence continues at coordinate 11,001 of CAUQVC010000007.1, forward strand.
TATATCACGCACATGGTTCGCATCAACTGCCAAAAATTGATATACTGATACTAAGATTAGCTGACCAAGGAGAAAATATGCAGTTATCAGAGGAATTACAGTGGCGCGGGTTTTGGAACCAGACCACATTCACCAACGACAAGCTTATCGATTCGGAGAATTTTACGCTCTATTTGGGGACAGATCCGTCAGCTGACAGTTTGCATGTCGGGCATTTGGCGGTCTATATGATGGTGCGGCATTTTTTGGAGCGCGGACACAAGGTGTTTCTACTGGTTGGTGGCGGCACGGGTATGATTGGCGATATGCGCGACACCGAAGAGCGGAGCCTACTTTCATATGCAGAAATCGAACACAATAAACGAGCTTTGAAAGCACAGGTGTCGCAAATTTTCGCCGGACGCGATTTTACCTTGGTGGACAATGCGGATTGGCTGGGCAATTTGGAATTGTTGCCGTTCCTCCGCGACATTGGCAAGAATTTTAATATGGCGGATTTGATTGGTCGTGAATTTTTCAAGGCACGCATCGACAATGGCAAAGGGCTGAGTTTTGCGGAATTTACCTACACGTTGCTGCAGGGGTATGATTTCTGGCATTTGTTCAAACATCACGGTGTTAATTTGCAAATCGGCGGCTCTGATCAGTGGGGTAATTTGGTTTCAGGTGTGGAATTGATTCGTAAAAAAGAAAACACCGAAGTCTATGCCATGACCGCACCACTACTCATCAACAAATCAACCGGACGTAAATTTGGCAAGTCCGAAGGTGGCGCCGTGTGGCTAGATGAGAATAAAACCAGCGTCTACAAGTTCTATCAATTCTGGCTGAACGTTGATGACGAAAGCGCCATTGAGTACATGAAAATCTTCACCATGCTTGATCGCGACACCATCGAGGCCATCGCTGAAAACCATGCGGTTAACCCGGGTGCGCGCTCGGCGCAGAAAGTTCTGGCGCGCGAAGTCACCGACATAGTCCACGGCGTCAATCGGCGCGAATCAGTGGAGCGGGTGACTGAAGTGTTGTTTGGCGGCGGCGATTTCCGGCAATTATCAGACGATGACCTGGACGCTCTCGCCAAGGAAATTCCGCGCGTCGATGTCGGCGTCGGCGTGATTGAAGCATTGGTGGTGTCTGGTGCGGTCAGTTCCAACGGCGAGGCAAAACGCCTGCTAAAATCTGGTGCCATCAGCCTCAACGGCGAAAAAATAGCCGAAGACCAAGCCGTCAACACCACGTCGCTGTTGAAAAAGGGTAAAAATACATTTGTGCTAATCATGGAGGGAGACGAAGAATGAAGAAAATCATAGCATTTGACTCAGATGACACTATTGTCCTGTCGAAAATGCCAGCTACACCACGCATGGCTGGTCTGTTGGCGGAGCTGTTGAGGCATTACGATGTGTGTATCATTTCTGGTACTGATTTTGAAGGGGTGATCTATCCAAACACTGTCAGACAAATTGAACAAGTTCCGGGTGTTGATCTCAGCCGGCTACATATCATGCCGACCTGTGGCACTCGTTACTATCGTTTCCAGGATGGTGAGTGGCGATTACAATACCAAGAAGATTTGACTGAGGAGCAAAAGGCTCGGATTTTTGAGGCAATTGAGACCTCAGCTAAGGAGCTTGATATGTGGGTGGACAATCCGGCTGGCGAAATCATCGAAGATCGTCTCAGTCAAGTAACATACTCTGCGCTGGGCCAAAAGGCTACTCCAGAAGACAAATACGCGTGGGCTGAAGCCAACAAGGAAAAGCGTAAATTGCTTAACGACGCTGTCAAGGCACGCATCCCAGAATTTGAAATTCGGACGGCAGGCACCACTAGTTTGGATGTCACTAAGCCTGGCATCGACAAAGCACATGGCATGAAAAAACTGATGGAAGCAACGGGCGTAACTAAGGAAGAGATTTTATTCTTTGGCGACAAGCTAGAAGAGGGCGGCAATGATTTCCCAGTCAAAAATATGGGCATTGATTGTATCGCTGTGGAACGCTGGGAAGATACCGCCTACGCGCTGGAAGGCATCAACGCTGTTTCGTAGATGAAGCTGACAACTCCACTGGAACACATTAAAGGCGTCGGCCCCAAAACTGCCCAAGCACTGGCGGCGGCGGGTCTGGAGACGGTGGCGGACGCTCTGGATTTTTTGCCGCGGGTGTATGACGATTATTCGGCGGCGGTCAATATCGCCGATCTTCAGCCGGGCAAGGTGACGGTGCGGGCGCGCTGCGAGTCGATTTCCACGCGGATTGTGCGCCGAGGCTTAAGGATTACCACGGCGGTGCTGGCGGATGATTCCGGCAAAGTCAAGGCCGTTTGGTTCAATCAGCCCTACCGCGAATCACAGCTGAGATCTGACGCCGAGTTCATGTTTTCCGGCCAATTTGGCATGCAATATAACAGCTATCAGATTAGCAATCCATCCGTCGAGCTGGCTAAGCAGACAGATGCGTCCGGCGCCCAGCCTACGTCGGGCATTCATCCCGTCTACAAATCCATCAAAAACCTTCGCCCGAAAACCGTACAGGATTTGCTGAAAAATCTGCGCCCCATCATGGAATTTTTGCCCGAAACGCTGCCAGATCACATCGTCCAGCGGCAAAAACTAGTCAGCCGCGCGGAAGCTGTCAAGTTTCTACACGCGCCGAACGATCATCAGGAAATTGCCCGCGGTCGTGAGCGGCTGGCGTTTGAAGAATTGTTTGAGATGATCTTGGCAGCGCAGTTTAACAAGCAAGAGCAAACCAAGCTGACTGGCTGGCGCATTCCGTTCAATCAGCCGGTCGTCAAGCAATTTGTTGAGCAATTGCCATTCCCCTTGACCAACGCGCAGCGCCGCGCCGCCTGGCAGATTTTGCAAGATTTGGAGTCGGAGCATCCGATGAACCGCTTGTTGCAGGGTGATGTTGGCTCAGGCAAAACCGTGGTCGCCGGGCTGGTGGCGGCAGAAGTGGCGCAGGCTGGCTTTCAGGCGGCCATCATGGCGCCGACGGAGATTTTGGCGACTCAGCACGCCAAGACGTTGGATGAATTATTGGCGCCATTTGGCGTGTCGGTGGCGCTGCTAACGGGACACGTTAAGGGCGCCCCACGGCGGCAGCTGCTGGACAATTTAGCAAATGGTGACATTGACGTGGTGGTTGGTACGCACGCGCTGATTCAGGAAAAAGTGGCGTACCATAAGCTGGGTTTTGTGGTAATTGATGAGCAACATCGGTTCGGCGTCAAGCAGCGGCAGGCATTGCTACAAAAGTCAGACTATATGCCGCACCTGCTTAGTATGACCGCCACACCGATCCCGCGGAGCTTGGCGTTGACCTTGTATGGCGAACTGGACATCTCGATTTTGGACGAGTTGCCAGCTGGGCGTCAGCCGATTGCAACGAAAATTTGGTTGCCAGCCTCAGCGCCGAAACTCTATGAAACCATCGAACAGGAACTGGCTCAGGGTCGCCAAGCCTACGTCATCTGCCCATTGATTGATGACAATCCTGACAATGACAAAAAGTCGGTCGAGGCGGAATATCACAAATTGGCAAAAACGATGTTTCGTCATCGTCAGGTCGGATTACTACACGGTAAATTGCCGCCGGAGGAAAAAGCGGCGGTCATGCAGCAGTTTGCGGACGGCGAGCTGGACATGCTGGTGAGTACCACAGTCGTGGAAGTTGGCGTCAACGTGCCGAACGCTACGGTCATGCTCATCGAAAATGCCGATCATTTTGGTCTCAGCCAGCTTCATCAGCTGCGCGGGCGGGTTGGGCGCGGCGAGCACCGGAGTTTTTGTCATTTGATGCTGTCGGGTCACGACAAGCCGAGCCAGCGCCTCAGGGAAATTGAGAAGTCCCAAGACGGATTTTACCTAGCGGAAGTTGACCTGAAACTGCGCGGTCCTGGTGAGATCTATGGCAAGATGCAACATGGTGCGCTGAACCTAAAAATTGCCTCGCTGAGCGACACGCCGCTGATCGCCCGTGCGCAGACGGAGGCCGAGCGCTTTGTCAAAGAGGGGCAGGATTTGCTACAATATAACCATCTGGCGCGTGCCGTCAGCCGCTATCAGCGATTAACCATTTTGAATTAATATGTACGCAGGAACAACAATTAGAGATGGCTCTGGTCGATTTATCGGTGTTCATCAAAAGATAGATCGAGTGGCCAGGCGACACCTTGAACCGATGCTGCCTGATTGGTGCGAATTTCCTGATGTGAAAAATATTCTGCATTTTGAGGGCAAAAACGGTCCTGACGGCGTTAAGCGCAAAAGTCCAGCCGTTGACGAACCATGGCATTTCATCAATCCAGACGACCCGAACGACACGGCGCTGCTGGACATGATCGACCAGCATATTGATAATCTAGCGAAAGCGCTGCAGAAACATAATTCTGAACGAGCGGCCTTTGAAGCGGCATGGATGGCGCACGCCATCACCGATGGTCTGACGCCGGCGCATCATTTTCCGCTGGAGCACGCCATGCAGGAGCTGCGCGGCGGCGAAGGTCTGGAGACACGAACCTCCATCCTCAAGAAAAATGTAATGAAGGGTGACACGGGGATTGAACTCATCAAAAACAACTGGAAATTCTGGGGTGCCAAAGGCATGATGACCATGCATGTGGCGTTTGAAGCGGGCGTGGCGAGTGTGGTGGCCTATCCGCGCTTTAAGGACGCCGTGCCAAGCGAGGCTGAGATTTTACAGGTCAAGCAGCAAGGCTACCGAGAATATTATCTAGAGCAAGTGCACGCTGTGGCCGACCTAAAGATGTATGATAATTTTGGTAAAAATGGCTGGACGACTGATTTGGCGTGGCAAACTAACCATGAACTGATGCCGATCATCATCAAAGCCGTCATGCTGGGCTGGCTCGCGTCGGTGTGGAAGCTTGAGGCAAAACGGTGAGAGTGCGCATCATCGCTGGGGAACTTGGCGGACGATTCATTCAAACTCCACCAGGCTCGACGACACATCCCATGGGTGAGCGAGTCCGTTCGGCAATGTTTAATTCACTGGGCGAGACGGTTCGCGGTTCGCGGGTGCTGGATGCTTTTGCTGGCTCTGGCGCGATTGGCCTGGAAGCACTCAGTCGCGGTGCCGAGTCGGTGGTTTTTGTGGAGCGAGACCGGGTCGCGCAGCGCGTGATCGCCGAAAACATAGCCAGTTTGGGCGTCGATGAAAAATCTATTGTAATAAAAACAACGATATCGAATTGGCTGAAAAGCATGAGCGTAACAGAGAAGTTTGATATCATCTTTGCCGATCCGCCATATCATAATCCTCAGTTTTCCACAGTTTCACGACTAATGGGGCTTCTAAAACCGGGCGGATGTATGATATTATCACACCCAGGAATAGGTGAGGTGCCAGTTCAAAACGGAATTGTTGTGGTGGACAATCGTAGTTATGGGGAGGCGCACCTCACCAAGTTCCTGCGAGAACCATTATAGTTAGTCAGTAGTCCCGATGTACGTCGAGGACTTTTTATTATAGTGGCGCGAAATAGGGTATTGCAAAATTTAATTCAATGTGGTATAGATAGTCATAAGACACATTTGGACCCAAAAGAGGAGGAATGGAAATATGCCACGTGCTAATCATGACCTAATGGAACGAGAGTTTGCGGGAGTAGCTGACAGTAGCTCCGAAGACGCTGATATGAGAGCGCTTTATGACGCCATTTGTAAGCAGAAAAATCTTGACGAAGAACAGAAAAGAATTAACAACCTTAGACAGGTTGGTCAGGAAGTTTTGGATAAGTGTGGTTACGCAGAGTATAACGAAATAACCGTTTAGTCTTTGCCAATTTCGGGGCAAATAAAAAGAGCCTCGCCGGGAAGCTCGTGATAATGAATCGTGGTGCGGATGGGGAGAGTCGAACTCCCGTCTCAACCTTGGGAAGGTCACATAATAGCCGTTATACGACACCCGCGTTCTTAAAAGTATATCACCCTTGCCAGATAGCGACAACTTTAGTACAATGAAATAGCAAGTTTGTGGCTCTTTAGCTCAGTTGGTAGAGCAGAGGCCTGAAGAGCCTTGTGTCCCCAGTTCAAGTCTGGGAGGAGCCACCAAATATTGCATTTTGTTCACGGCTTTGCTACAATAAATCGTGAACCGCATGCGGGTATAGCTCAGTTGTTAGAGCGCTTCCTTGCCATGGAAGAGGCCAGGAGTTAGAGTCTCCTTACCCGCACCACAAATGAATAAGGACGCTATCGGTGCGTCTTTTTTATAGATATATTATCTTATACTCCCGTGCTTAAGCCTAAAAATGTAATATACTAAATTAGAGGAGTATTATGAAGAGAAAAATATTTTATTCATGGCAGTCTGACAACTCGAAAACACGACGTCATATCGAAAAAGCCCTGCTAGATGTTATCAAAGAAATCTCTGATACACCTGAATTAGAAAAATCACCAAGGGTGGAACTAGATAAGGATACAAAAGGTGCGGTAGGAGCTGTTAACATAGGAGCCACCATCAAGGAAAAGATTAATAATTGCGGCATTTTTCTTGCAGATGTATCTATTATTGACAGAGGCGAATCTGGAAAAGGTATAGTTAATCAAAACGTGATGTTTGAGCTTGGGTATGCAATTGGTAAGCATACAGAGGAAAAAGTTATCCAGGTTGCAAATACTGATCTAGGTCAGATAGAAGAACTACCTTTTGATATCGCTCATCAGAGAACGATAGGTTTTTCTATAGCGGAAGATAATAAAGCCATATCGCTAAAAAGAGACCTAAAGGGAGCTATCGTAGCACATCTTGAGTCGTTGGCAAACGAAGAAAAAAATAGCAAAGCACAATCTTATAAAGATATCCTTATCAATGCAATTGATAAGGATAGGCCAGCAAAAAAAGCTATTAGAGATTATTTCAATAACGCCTACAAGCAATACTTAGACCCATCACCTGGTGTATTTGAAGAAGGTATGACAAAGGAGGAATATGCAGAAAACGTATATAGTGCATATTGCGCCACTGAAGATATAGCTATTGAATTGCATGAGGTTCTTGAGAAGGCTGCTGAACACGGAAGAGAAGATATACTAGAACAGGCATACAAATCAATTCAAATTATTCTATATCACTACGCTGAAATTTCTAAAAACACTAGTATACTTCATGAAATTTCAATCGAGTACTATTCTTTAATCATCAACGAAATAATATCCCTGATCGTTGGCTCTACTGTAGATAGCAAATCATGGAATGTATTTCAGAAAATAGCAGATAAAGAGCTAATTAAGCCGGATATATTTCCGATTAGTAAATTGACCCTAGAGAATATAAGCCCGCTAATGTACCCGCAAAACACACTCGATTATTATAAAAAAATAAAAGATAAGAACTTTGCACTCCCGACAACCCAATTACTGAAAGAGCGTTTTGCTGATAATCCAAGCCTCCTGCAGGCATACCTTGATGGCAATATCATGCAGTATCTAGTGTTTGGAAGGTTCCCATGGTTATTAGGAGCTCTAATAGGTCCTTCATGGGAACGATATATACCAGAGTTTATAGAAAAGCTTAAGGATAATGATTTTATGTGTATGATATGCGAAATTATCAATTCTAGCTCTCTAGAAGAAGCTCAAGATAAGTTATGGTCTATGATCTGTTGTAATCACGATAGACTGTCTTACTATACTTACCAAAACTTACTGCACGTATTTTCTCACGCTGGAATTAACTCCAAAGAAGATTTAGGCAGGGAGGGTAGGATTGAGTGGGGCGGTGTACTATAGGGTATTAGCTTTACTTCGATTTGCCCAAATCACCCATCTCGCTTATACTTAAAACATGACTAAAGCGTGGCGTGATGTTGGATCGTTGTATCAGATTTATCCGCGAAGTTTTCGAGACTTGAACGGTGATGGGATTGGGGACTTGAACGGTATTACGCTCAAGATGGACTATCTCAGCGACCTGGGCGTTGACGCTATTTGGATTTCGCCGTTTTTTACGTCGCCCATGACCGACTTTGGCTATGACGTGGCGGATTATCAAAATGTTGATCCGGTGTTTGGCGGTCTGGACGATTTTCGTATGTTGTTGGACGAAGCACACGCGCGCGACGTCAAAGTGATGATTGATCTAGTGCCGTGCCACACGTCTGACCAGCATCCGTGGTTCGTTGAGTCGCGTTCTGGCCGGGATAGTCCCAAGCGGGATTGGTACGTGTGGCGAGATGGCAACGACGGGCATGAGCCGAACAATTGGGTCAGTTTGGCGGGCGGCAAGTCATGGACGTTTGACGCTGATTCTGGCCAGTACTATTTGCACTCATTTTTGCCAACCCAACCAGACCTTAACTGGGACAATCCTGAGGTGCGCCTGGCCATCAAAGATGTGGTGCGATTTTGGTTTGATATGGGCGTGGACGGCATGCGCGTGGACGCCATCTGGGGGATCTCCAAAGATCCAGAGCTGCGTGACGACTCGCCAAACCCTAATTTCTATGGCGATGCTGACAGCTACGGTGCCTATATTCATGACCATTGCAAGCACGGGCCGCATTTTGAAGCGTATTTGCACGAGCTATCAAGCATTTGCGATGAATATGACGATAAGCAAATGGTGTTTGAGTTCTATCCAGATGAGCGTCTTGGCGACATTTGGCAACAATACCATGACGTCATCCATGTTCATCCGAAAGCCACGGCCTTTTTCATGGAACATCGGCAAAACGATTGGCATGGTGAGCATACTGGCTGGAATATCGTGAATTATTTGGAAGCGGCAGGGGAAAATATACCATTCTTTTGTCTTGGCAATCACGACCAACCACGTGTGACGTCTCGCTTAGGACTGCCGCGATCCCGTGCGCTGCAGTTTCTCAATCTATTGTGCCCAGGTGTCAGCGTGATGTACTATGGCGATGAGATTGGTATGGAGGATGTTGATTTGACGCAACATGATGCGCAAGATGGCTTTCATCGCTCGCTTCAAGACGACCGCAATCGCGCCCGTACGCCCATGCAGTGGAACAGCTCGCGCTATGCTGGGTTCGCCAATGTGCTACCATGGCTGCCAGTGCATCCTAATCACAAACAGGTCAATGTCGCCAAAGAGACGAAAGATCCAAGCTCGCTGTTGTGGCTATGTCGGAAATTATTGGAGCTGCGACATGAACTGCCAATTTTACGCTACGGCAGCATGGAAAAGCTGGACACCGGCAACGGCTTTGTCTTAGGATTTCGCCGTCAGCTTGACGGTCAGCAACTGCAGATATACATTAACTTTGCGGACTCAGTACAAACGGTGTGGTTACCAAACTCCGGCCGTGTCATCATTGGTACCAACCCAGATATTCGTGTAGATGGTGACGTATTGCAACTGCCTGGCTATGGCGGTGTATTGATTGACATAAAGTAGCCCCGCCAGATGACGGGGCTCATAATTTGTTTGCCGTGTTTGTTATGGATTAACAAAGTTCATGCCTGAGTACGATACGTCGTATTGGTCGTAGTTTGGCAATGTTGCGTTTGGATATTTTGCTTTGTAAGCATCGCGGATCGAAGCCGCCTGAATGTCGGACGTCACTGTGTTGTTGATGGTGTCGACCGTCAAAATCCTGGTTGGGTTGTAGTCATTTGAGTGGAATGCACCCAAGAATGATGCAACCTTGTTGCCATGCTTACCTGTATCAACGCGACTGGCTGCCTGTCCGACATGTCCTGAGAAGGTCATGCGGATGTTTGGATATGCCAAGATCAAGTTATCGTAGACATAGCGTGGGGTTTGTTTGCCAGTGCCGTATCCAGCGCCAGTACCGATTGAGCCATCAGCGTTCAACAGCGAGTGGCTCAGGACGATGACGTTGTGTTTTGGATGTGATGCCACAACGTTCTTAGCCCAATTGACAGCCTCAGCGCGCGGCCAGAGCTCAAGTGTCAGGACAAGCCACTGTTTACCTTCGGCGGTGAAAGTTTTGTAAGCGTTATCAACTTTGCCATTTTCAAACATTTGGTTAGCTGACAGCTTTTGGCGAGCAGCAGAGAAGTATCGGTTGAATACTGTCGTGTCTCGTGCCCATTCGTTAGTGTGTCGCCAGTCACAAGCGCCACCGCCGCCACAAACAGCCTTTGTGTCGTGGTTACCGATGGTGGTCAAATAAGGAATGTTTGCCTGATCGATAGTCTTAAATGCGTTGGACGCGACGATGTATTGATCTGGTTTATCAATGCCTTCATGTCCACCAGAAGTGACCATGTCACCAGTGTGAGCCAAGAAGCGGATGTCGTATTTTTCCTTATGTTTCACGGTCCAGTTGGTGCGGGCAGCGAATTGATTGCCCGACCATTGGAAAACTTCCTGCTGCGTGTCAGGGTAGACTGCGATGGAGAATTTACCATCTTTGACTGGGTCGACATTGCCGTTGCCGTTACCATTGTTGTTCTGGACTGGCTTGACGTAGAACCACTCTCGGCTCTCCTGGATATAGCCAGCTTTCTGAAGCTCTTGTCGATCTTTGGCAGTGACTTGGCGGAAATTAAAATGCTTGTACCGCATGCGGTAAACCATCTCTGCGCCATCTTTCAGCTCAGCTTGAGCGTAAAAGGCGATTCCTTTGCAGGTGAATCCGTACTTTTTACAAGCATTGTCAGCCTCATTTTTATTGACCGTCAAAAGACTTGTGTAGTTGCCGTCTTGTAGTGTTGCGTCAGCGCGATACACTGGCACCAAACCGCTACCTGCAGTTGTTGACACCATAAAAATAGGGCGCACTGTCGTGAAGCCATTTTTGGCTGCTTGTTGGATTTCTGTTTGGGATGTTGTGACAAAGCTGTGTGGCTTGCCAGGCCTGGACACTTCATACGCAGTTGCGTTGAGCGCCGGGCTGGCGGCTTTGGCGTTTGATGACGTTGCAATTGGCCAGGCGATTGCCGCGACCGCAACGAGTGCAAATACTAAACTTGCTGTAAAAGCACTCAGACGATGTTTGATCGTGATATGTTTCACTTACCCTCCTCGTTTAACTGATACCGCTACCATTTTACTATATAGGGCGGGAGGACGCGAATGCGGTATAATGAATATATGAATCGACGACCCCTGGCCGAACAGATGCGGCCACAAAAGTTAGATGAGGTGATCGGGCAGAGTCATTTGCTGGGCGAGGGCGAGCTGCTCCATCAAATCGTGAGGCGCGCTGAGCCAGTCAGTTTGATTTTATGGGGGCCGCCAGGCACGGGCAAGACTACCTTGGCGCGGATTATTGCCAACGAAGTTAATGCCGAATTTGTTGAATTGTCAGCGGTGACCAGCGGCAAAAAAGATGTCGAGCGGGTAATTGAACACGCCAGGCAAAACTGGAACTTGGGGCTACGGACAATTTTGTTTGTCGATGAAATCCATCGCTTCAACAAGGCGCAACAAGATGCGTTTCTGCCGCATGTCGAGAGCGGGCTGATTACCTTGATTGGGGCGACGACCGAGAATCCGAGCTTTGAGGTGATCACACCGCTACTCAGCCGGACGCGGGTGTTGGTGTTCCGTCAGCTGACCAAAGATGAAATTATATTGGTGCTGAAGCGGGCGCTCAAAGTTTTGAAACAAACCAAGCGGGTGTCGCCTAAAGCTTTAGACTATCTGGCGGAACTAGCGGACGGTGACGCGCGGGTGGCGCTCGGCAATTTGGAATTGGCGCTGAGCTTTGGTGAGAAAGTCACGCCAGAGGTGGTTAAAGCAGCGGCTCAACGGCGACTGCCTGGTTATGACAAAAAGGGTGACGCGCATTATGACGTCATCTCGGCGTTTATCAAATCACTGCGGGGCAGTGACGCGGTGGCTGCGGCGTATTATTTAGCGCGCATGATTGAGGCGGGTGAGGATCCGAAGTTTATCGCGCGGCGGATGGTCATCTTTGCCTCAGAAGATATTGGCCTGGCGGGCAATGGCGCGCTGAGCCTGGCAGTCGCCACCTTTGAGGCAGTCGAGCGCGTTGGGCTGCCTGAAGCCAAATACAATCTATTTCACTGCGCTATCGCTCTGGCGCGTAGTCAAAAGTCGCGTGAGACCACTGATGCGATGAACGATGCCTTTGCTTTGGCGCGTCAATATCCCAACTCGCCCGTGCCGCTTCACCTTCGTAACGCCTCAACCAAGCTAATGAAAGATTTAGGCTACGCCAAAGACTACAAATGGCAAGCTGGTTTTCAGCACGAAAAGGGATTTCTGCCAGAAGATATTCCGCGCCCAACCAAGAATTAGCCTACTTTGGGCAGCGCTCATCAAACCGATCATACAGCGCCGCGTACACGCCATTGGTCCAGCCAAAGCCGTCTTGCAACGGATATTCACCGCCACCGCCGATGCGTGATTCGCTGTCAACGTCATATTTCTCGATCATCTTGCCCTTGTCAGCAAAGACGCGCTCGGTCGAGGCCAGCCAGCGTATCCTGATCTCCTCTGCCAGTTCATCAAGTCCGTACCGTTTCAAGCCACAAACCGCCACCCATTGCAGGGGTGCCCAGCCATTTGGCGCGTCCCACTGCTGGCCATTGTCAACCAGTGTCATCCGCAGCCCGCCATCGCGCAAAAACTCGCGCTGTAACATTTCAGCCACGTGCTCGGCTTGTTTCTTGGTGGCGATGCCATTGTAGAGCGGGAAGACGCCAGCTAGCGTCGCGTGTGGCATTTGCCGACCAGTACGGAAATTATAATCATAGAAAAAGCCAGTCGCTTCATTCCAGCAGTACGTCCTGATGGCTTCTGCACGTTTCTCGGCAGCCTGAATGAACTTTTTGCGGAGAGCTTTTTGCTTCAAGATGCCGTAACATTGAGCGATAGTCATTTCTAGGTCATACAGCAAGCAGTTGAGATCCACTGGCACAATGTCGGTCGTCTGAATGGTTTCAATACAGCACGCCTCGCCAAACCAGCGTGAACTGAAGTCCCAGCCACTCTCTGCGCCAGCTCGCAGGTCCAAGTAAATCTTTGCTTTGTTGGCATTGGGGCTTTTCTGAGCCGTCTCGATGTCTTCGCGGCGGCTTTCCGGACGTGGTGTATTTTTATTGTCAAAGTAGCGGTTCAAAACAGTGCCATTTGGCATTTTTACTACTCGTCCAGTGGCTATTTGGTCGGCGCTATCAAGTTGTTTGTGTCCTTTCATCCAGAATTTGTATTCTGTCAATAGCAGCGGGAAATATTCCAATAGTACCAAGCTCGAGCCACCGACTTTCCGTGGACGCATCGCCAACAACTTCACCATGGCAGAGAAAAATGGCGGCTGACTGCGACTCAAGAAGTATGTTCGGTTGGCGGTCGGGATATAACCAAACCGTTGGATCATGTAGGAGTAATTTTTCATCATGCCATTGATCAATTCCCATTGGTTATCAACTGCCAAGCCTAGCATGATGAAGTAGGTGTCCCAGTAAAATTGCTCCGAAAAACGTCCGCCGGGCACAATGTAGTCGTATGGTAGGGGAATGAGCGAGCCCGACGCTTTGTGAGCTTGGCGCCTCAGCTGCGGCCATAGCTGCGTGACATGCTGGCGCGCTGATTCGGCTGGCTGAGGCACGTGACCTGCATGCGACGGATTAAAATCATAAAAATGTTGATTGACAAATTCTTGCAGATTAAAATCGGGTTTTTTTGAGGCTTCCAAGTATTCTCGCTGAATGCGTCGCCAGCGCTTTTTTGGCACTACATCGACAAATGTCTTGCCGTCTTGGTAAATTTGCTGCGCTTGGACTTCGTGAAATAGATGCCCAAATAATTCGTCAGGATCTTTACGATTGATGGGTGTGATGCGCTGGCTGGTGCGCACCAAAGAGCGTTTAAATTGGTCAACATTTTTCTTTATCATACTTTTACTATAACTGGTTGCGATGGTATAATCTAGAGCAGATATTTTCATAAGGAGAATGTAAATCATTATGGCAACAGCATCACAGGAAAAAATGACAGAAAACTCAAAGGTTGCAGAAGCTCATATTTCTGAGCAAACTACGCAAGAAAACACCAATCAACAATATTTTGCACAGCCACAGGCCGCACCTGTACAGTATGTAGTTATGGCAAACTCCCTCAAAGGTGTGAAAGGCTGGCTAGCATTTTTGACAGTGCTAATGGGCTTTGGTGGTATCATCTATACACTGATGTTCTTCGGTGCAGTGCTAAGATTGAGCAGTCCTGAAGGCGCTGTGTCGATCATCTTTGCGCCAATCATTGCTATTCTATCCTTTACCGCTGTCGTGCTGATTAGTCTGCAGAAAAAAGTTGGCCGCTATCTGGCTATCGCCGCATACATGACGTCTGCGACGTATTTTACCTTGCTTCAGATTATCATTGCCTCAATGCGCAAGGATTCTGATGCAGAACGAATTGTTGGCACCATCGGTGGAATATTTATCTACTTCATCGTTGCTGGACTACTGTCACTATATTTTGTGGTTTCAAAGCGCGTCAAAGAAACATTGGTGGACTAATTTCGGTTCACTGCATCCATGAAAACCGCCCTCAGCTTGGGGCGATTTTCATAGGTAGGGTGTGGGCTTATCTCTTAGCGGCGCGCTTTCGCTCATTAGCGTCGAGGTAACGTTTACGCAGACGCAAAGATTTTGGCGTCACTTCCAGCAGCTCGTCGTCCTCGATGAAATCGATGCATTGCTCCAGGCTAAACTGTGTAAATGGCGTCAGCTGTACCGTGCCATCGGACGATTTGGAACGCATATTGGTCAGGTGCTTGGCCTTGCAGACGTTAATTTCGATATCTTCTTGGCGGTTATAAATACCGACGATCATCCCGGCGTAGACTTCCGTGCCCGGCCCGACCAAGAGTTCGCCGCGCGCTTCGGCCGCCTGCAGAGCATACGGCGTGGTGGTGCCGGCCTCAAAAGCTATGAGTACGCCGCCGCGGGTTTTCGGCAATTTGCCGCCCAGCGGTTGATAGCCATGCGGTAGGGAATTCATAATCACCGTGCCTTTGGTGGCGGTCAATAGCACGTTGCGCAGACCGATCAACGCCCTGGTCGGCAGCACATAGGTGATGCGGGTAGCGCCGCTAGTGGTGGTTTCCTGCGACTTCATTTCAGCGTGGCGGGCACCTAATTCTTGGCTGATCGCGCCGATAAATTCGCTGCTAATTTCGATTTGTAATTCTTCAATTGGCTCTTTTTCGACACCGTCTTCTGTTATGGTCACCACTTGCGGGCGGCCGACCTCGAACTCGAATCCTTCGCGCCGCATGGTCTCGATCAAGACGCTGAGATGCAATTCACCGCGGCCAGACACCGTAAATCCGATGCCGTTTTCTTCGACGCGCAGTGCCACGTTGGTTTCTAGTTCTCGCCGCAATCGGTCGCCGATTTGCCGCGAGGTGGTAAATTCGCCCTCGCGACCTTTCATCGGGCTAGTGTTTGGGCCGAGGTACATGCTCAGCGTCGGTGCTTCGATGGCAATCGCCGGCAAGGCTTCGGGGTGTTCTTTGTCGGCAATCGTATCGCCAATGTGCACCTCGCTGACGCCCACTAGTGCCACGATGTCGCCAGCAAACGCCTCGTCAAGCTCTTCGCGGTTCAGCCCGCGGTAGCCAAAAACTTTCTCAATTCGTGCTGAACCTGACAC
>CAUQVC010000008.1:0-26392 GCA_963521715.1 uncultured Candidatus Saccharibacteria bacterium
CACACTATTCGCATCGACTTTTCCGGCACCATCACCGATGCCATGCACGGACTAGATCCATGTTATTTCACGCATGATGGCGTGAAAAAGCAGCTGTTTGCCACTCAATTTGAGTCGCACCACGCCCGCGAAGTATTCCCGTGTGTTGATGAACCAGCAGCCAAAGCCACATACGACGTGACGCTCGTAACTGCTCCGGGACTAACTGTCCTTGGTAATATGCCCATCACTGAAGCATCTGAGAGAGACGGCGCGCTGACAACCACCTTCGCCACTACGCCGCGTATGAGCAGCTACCTCCTCGCCTTTGTCGTCGGCGAACTCCACAAGAAAACCGCTCACACCACGTCCGGTGTTGAAGTAAATGTTTGGGCCACACCAGCCCAAAGCGAGGAGACTCTGGATTTTGCGCTGGACATCGCCACTGGCTCCATTGATTTTTATGATGAATACTTTGGCGTACCGTACCCGCTACCAAAATCTGACAATGTAGCGCTGCCTGATTTCTCGTCTGGCGCCATGGAAAACTGGGGACTCATCACCTACCGCGAAAGTTGCCTGCTGGCTGACCCGAAATTAACACCGGAATCGTCCAAGCGCTTCATCGCCACCGTCATCGCTCACGAACTCAGCCATCAATGGTTTGGCAATTTGGTGACCATGCAGTGGTGGAACGATTTGTGGCTGAACGAAAGTTTCGCTAACATGATGGAATACGTGGCGGTCGACGCACTACAACCTGAATGGCGAATGTGGGAAGATTTTGCAACGAGCGAAGTCACTGCGGCACTGCGACGCGACAGCCTGGACGGCGTGCTGCCAGTGCAAGCCGACGTTAATCATCCGGACGAAATCAGCACGTTGTTTGACCCGGCGATTGTCTATGCTAAAGGCGGGCGGCTGCTGGTGATGGTGCGGCGATTGATCGGCGAGGAGGCGTTTCGAGCTGGTTTGAAGTCATATTTTGAGAAATTTGCCTACCAAAACACTGTTGGCGATGATTTGTGGCAGGAGTTAGAAACTGCCAGCGGCCAGCCGATTGTTGATTTGATGAACACTTGGATTTCTCAGCCAGGTTTGCCAATCGTGCGAGTCGAGCAGGACAATTCGGCTGAGCAACCCGCCGCCACCCTCCACCAAGAACGCTTTTTCATCGGCGACCATCAACCGTCCGATGCCTTGTGGCCAATTCCACTGTTTGCCAACCAACCACTCGATGACGCAATGTTGACCGAGCGCAAAAAGACATTGACCATTGAAAAACCGCTGCAGCTGAACTGCGGACTGAACGGGCATTTCGTGACCAAATATGACAACGCTACTCGTGAGCAACTGCTAGCCAACATTCACGAACTGCCGACTCTGGACAAAATCTGCCTACTCCAAGACGCTACATTGCTAGCTCGGGCTGGATGTGAAAATTCAGCTTCACTCCTGCCACTGGCGCTGTCACTGAAACATGAAACCAACGAAAAGGTTTTCGACATGGCGGCTGGTGCACTGGCGGAGCTACGAAAATTTGTTGACGATGATGACGACGCAAAAGCCCACTTGAAGCGAATTTCCGGTGAGTTTGCCCGCGCTACGTTTGACGAACTAGGCTGGGACGAAACGCCTGGCGAGTCCGACGACGACCGCGAGCGGCGCGTCACTGCTCTGGGATTGATGATCTATAGCGAAGACCAGGCGGTGCTGGCGGAAGCCAAGCGACGCTTCGACAGCCAACCTCTTGAGGAATTACCAACAGAAATCCGTTCACTGATCATCAGTGCCAACGTGCGATATTTTGAAATACCAGAGATGATTGACAGTCTATTCCAGACCTACCAGCAGACGCCGTCAAATGATCTACAAGCTGACATCACCCTGGGACTTACTGCCACTAAAAACCCTGAAACCACGCAGACAATCCTTGCAAATATCAAGCGCCCCGACGTCATTCGTCCGCAAGACGCCAGCCGTTGGTTTGTCTATCTCATCCGCACTCACGAAAGCCGCCAGCTCACGTGGGATTGGCTGAAGGACGATTGGTCGTGGGTCGAGACAACCTTTGCTGGTGACAAAAGCTACGATGAGTTCATTCACTACGCTGCCATCGGGCTGACAACGAGCGACGAACTGGCTGACTTCCGCCGCTTCTTTGAGCCAATGCTAAGCGTCCCAGCCCTCACCAGGACGATTGAGCTGGGTATCACGGAAATCGCAGCCCGGGTTGAGTTGATTGAGCGAGACAAGGCGGGTGTGCTCGCTGCTTTGCAAATGGCACTGTGATATATTATGCCACATGTTTGACAAAATCTCTTGACATTTTATTCTATTAGTGGTATATAATATATTAGCTTTTCTCTCGAGTTTCCACAAAAAAGGGCGTGAAGTTGCCCTTTTTGCTTGAGTGATGGTCCTTAGGAGGGGTCATGAAGCGTCTTTTTGTCGGATATCTCTTCCTCATCGCCGCCACTGTGGTGGCATACCTCACTGCTAGAGCAGGACACCTTGCTCTAGCTTTACTCCCCCTGGTGTCATACGCGGCCACCCTGGTCTGGATCCTTTACAAGGACCAGGTTAAGAGGCGTCTCTTTGACGCGGTGACGTACTGCCATGTTAAAGAATTGATAAAAGACAATCAGCGCCTCGCTGAGGCGCTGATTAGCGTAGCTGAAGCGACTCCTAGCGTCGTTCTGAGACAAGGGGAGGTCTACACAATAGACCTCCCTGATCAAGATAAGCTCGTCCTCTACCGGCGTACTGCCGAAGAGGACGAGCAAGAGGGCTGACCGCCCGCCGGGAAATAGCTCGCTGAACAATAGAATTCAGCTTGAGCTCGTTCGGCGGGCTATTTTCTTTGGTTTTATTTTACTCCAACACCACCTGCTCTCGCACTGTCGGCGGATTACCCTCGACAGCCACCGCCAATAATCGCATGTCGCATCCTTCATATTGCGGATGCTTTGCCATGAATAATTCAGCCGCAAAGCGCATTTGCTGCTGTTTTTTGGCGGTAATTGCCGCCAGTCCACCACCAAAGTCGTCATTTTTGCGGTATTTCACCTCGGTAAACCACAGCACATCGTCTTTCATGCTGACAATATCAATCTCGCAGTACCGCGTCCGCCAATTGCGAGCGATAATCTCATGTCCATCCGCTGTCAGCCAGTCCGCAGCGGCCTGCTCACCCGCGTTGCCAATGTCGCGAGTAGTGGATAGGCGAGCAGCGGGTTCGCTATCTCCTCCGACAGAGGTTGTGAAATGTTCGCGAGTAGCGGACGTTTCAGCCGAACGCTCACGAGACATCTCCAGCGGAGATGCGAGTGAAGAGTGTACTCTGGCGGAGGACGGTAGCGAACCTGCCTCCACATACTTCTGTAACGGCGCAAAACTCAGCCGATGTAGCGGCGTCACACCCAACCGCTCAATCGCCGCACGGTGCTTGGCCACACCATAGCCAGCATTCGACGCGAAGCCGTATCCTGGATAGACCGCATCTTGTTCGGTCATAAACTGGTCGCGCGCTACTTTAGCGATAATTGATGCTGCCGATACGCTGGGAATCAAACCATCGGCCTTGGCCATCACCGTCACATATCGCTCCAGCGCCGTATCCGCCAGAAAATTAACCGTCCCGTCAATGATGATTTCATCAAATGCCAGACCCTTCTCTTTGCACTGCGACTGAATTTGCTTGACTGCCCGCCGCGTTGCCAGCCGCAGCGCTTGGCTCATACCAACGTTGTCCAATTCCCCGGCACTCACCCAGCCCAGCGCCCACGCAGTCGCCTGCTCACGAATTACCTCGTCCAAAGCCTCGCGGCGTTTTTTGGTTAATTTTTTACTATCATTTAGCCCCTCAATCTCAGCACCACCCAAAATCACTGCGCCAACCACCAGCGGTCCCGCCCACGGCCCACGCCCAACTTCATCAATGCCGAGAATCATACCCATCATTATAACAAAAGGTTGCGTCCTACACAGAGTACTAGGTCCTCAAATTAGATAAATATCGACTCACATCAGTAACATGGAAGTAGACAGTCTAACTTATTGCATTATTATATATTTTATGGTATAGTAAAAGAGTACTAAACCCACCGGAATAGGAAGGAGGTGTTTAGTTGTGACGGGATGGGCTACGCTTGCGTGTCTACTGCTCATTGTAGATACATTAGTCGCTGGTGTGATCTTTTTATTAGATCTTCTATATAACACCGGCCCATACCCAGGCCCTCGTTAAAGAGAGCCTGTCACAGCCCGCCGAGACGGCTCACAGACTATCAACTGTTCTGTTTGAGCCTCTCGACGGGCTATTTTCTTTTTATGAACCGACAGCCCATCCAGCCCAGCCACACCGTCGCCGCGCCTAATGTATTCGCCAAGATGTCCCAACTGGTATCGTCCAGCGTGATACGCGCCAAACCAACTTTGACCATATATAATTCCGCCAGTTCATTGATGCAACCAAGCGCTGACACCAGCGCAAACAGCGAAAACGCCATCACTAGCCAGTGCGACCGCCAGCGCATCGCCAATACCAGATATACCCAGAACAACCCCGTAAACAGTCCGCCACCCACAAAATGTGTGGTAAAACTAGTGTCTCGCCCCTCGATAAGCGGCGATGGCAAATACCACGAAATGCAGAACAACACACAGGCAATATACAGCAGCCAGCGGTGTTTTGCTTCATTGGTGAAGCCATGGCGGCGTAGCACATACGGCACCGCAAATGCCAACGTCACCGGAACACAAACGGAAATATAATGAAAGATCGACATATTGGCATTATACCATGAGAAAACCGCCCTCAGAGAGAGCGGTCTATGTGTCTCAAGACTAATTACGCTTCTTTGTGGCGTGCTTCTACTTCAGCAGCTTTGGCGTCAAGTTCTGCCTGAGCAGCGTCTTTTTCGGCTTGCTTGGCAGCGGCAGCTTGTGCAGCTTCTTCTTTCAGGCGTTCAGCTTCTGCTTCAGCCTTGGCGTCGTGCACGTTGTTGACAGCCACACGGTCAAAGTTTTTTGCAGTCAGACGAGCTGATTTACCAGAACGCTTACGTAGGAAGCTGAGGAACTTGCGGCGAACCTTGGCGCGGCGGACAATTTCTACCTTTTCAATCAGCGGGCTGTGCAGCAAGAATGATTTTTCCACGCCAACACCTGACGCAATTTTGCGAACGGTAATGCGTGAGGTGTGTGAGCCTTTGTTGTCGGTGCGGATGACCACACCTTCAAACATCTGGATACGCTCTTTGTTACCTTCTTTAATCTTCTGGTAGACACGAACAGTGTCACCGCTACGGGCGTCAACAACTGCTTGCTTTTTCTGTGCTTGATTGACTTTGTTGATTAACTCAAAACTCATGATATTTCCTATCTTTCAAACCCGCCTCGGCTGGCCACGCAGTTGTACTCCTGCGGCTCCACACCTAACAAAGCTTGAATAATTTAACTCTGTACAACTTCAGTGTATTTTAGCATAGAATATGAAACTATACAAGGCGCCTGACGGTTATATGGACGTACGAATTACATGATCTATCGAGCTGATGGAGAAAACCTGCCATATGGAGTACAATAGTGATATGGATTACAACAAATTAGCACTTGAATTACACGAAAAATATAAGGGTAAAATTACTACCAGTTTACGCGACCAAGAGGAACTGGATCGTGACAAATTGAGCTCGTATTACAGCCCGGGCGTTGGCGCAGTCAGCCAAGCGATCGCCGAAAATCCAGCAGACTTGCCAAAGTACACCTGGACGAATAATTTGGTCGGCGTCATTTCCGATGGCTCAGCCATCTTGGGTCTCGGTGATTTGGGACCAAAAGCCGCCATGCCAGTCATGGAAGGCAAAGCGCTACTGTTCAAGCATTTTGCCAATGTCGACGCTGTGCCAGTTGTCCTGGATGTTCACGACACGGAAGAGATTATCGCCACAGTTAAGGCAATTGCGCCAAGCTTTGGAGCGATCAACCTGGAGGATATCGCCGCACCAAAGTGTTTTGAGATTGAAGAGCGTCTCAAGGCCGAGCTGGATATCCCCGTGTTTCACGATGATCAACACGGCACGGCGGTCGTAGTGCTGGCAGGTCTGATCAATGCCGCGAAACTAACTGGGCGTAACCTGGCTGATTGTAAATTTGTGGTTATTGGTGCTGGGGCAGCTGGTACGGCCATCATCAAATTATTGCATTTATACGGTGCGAGGAACATCGTGGCAGTAGACAGCCGCGGCATCGTTGGCACGTCTCGCACTGATCTAAATGCTGAAAAAACTGCGCTACTAGAATACGTCGATGCGTCGCAAGCTGGCTCAATTGATGACGCCATCACTGACGCTGACGTGTTCATCGGCGTGTCACGCGCTGGACTACTCACACCGGAGTTGGTGCAGAAAATGGCCAAGGATCCAATCATCTTTGCCCTGGCCAACCCAGTGCCAGAAATCATGCCGGACGTCGCTCGACAAGCCGGGGCAGCGGTTGTCGCCACTGGCCGTAGTGATTTTCCAAACCAAGTGAATAATTCCCTGGCCTTCCCGGGTATCTTCCGCGGAGCGCTCGATCACGGCGTGAAAAAAATCACTGACCAGCACAAACTGGCCGCTGCTGAAGCACTAGCGGGGCTAGTCGAAAATCTAACTGCCGACGAAGTCATCCCTTCGCCGTTTGATGAGCGAGTGGTATCGACTGTCGCCGCAGTGATACGGTAGCAAATCTTCCGCTAAATTATACGAGCCATACGAGCCGCGCCTAAATGACGCGGTTCACTTCTTCTATGGTGGTCTCGCCGCGAAGCGCCGCCAGCACACCAGCTTGCAGTAGCGTAATAGTCCCCTGCTTTTTAGCAACTTCTTCAATGGCTTCGGCGTGAATATCAACAATGTCTCCACGCAAAAACTTCTGAATTTCTTCTGTCACAATCAACTGCTCCATCACTGGGATGCGCCCCTTGTAACCAAACGGTGCTTCTGGCGTTGACACTGGTCGCCACAACTTAAATGTGTCCAAATCCGGGCAATCAACCGTGTCAGGAATCCCTTTTAGCGTCTCTTTCACCCAACGGCGAGTCGCCTCATCTGGCTCATACTCCTCTTTGCTCTCGTCATGCAGCCGCCTGACCAATCGCTGAGCGATCAGTAGCCGCACCGCCGAACTAAAGATGGGGTTTTGCCCAATCATATCAATCATACGACTAAACGCCGCCGCTGTTGAATTGGCGTGGAATGAACTCAAGACCAAGTGTCCGGTGATCGACGCCTGAATGGCAGTACGCGCCGTCTCATTGTCACGAATCTCACCCACCATCACTACGTCCGGGTCCATACGTAAGACACTGCGAAGACCATCAGCGAACTCCTGACCGGCCGTGGTATCAATGGGAATTTGTGTCACGCCAGGAATGGTGTTTTCCACTGGATCTTCCAGGGTGATGATTTTACGATCAGTAGTGTTCAATGCGTTCAAAATGCTGTAAAGCGTGGTTGACTTACCAGACCCTGTCGGACCAACCATCAAAACCATACCGCGTGGGTGTGAGATAACTTCATCAATTTGAGCGCGCTCAGCCGGAGTAATACTTAATAGGTCCAAATTTAACATGGCGGTATCAAAGTTAAACAAACGCATCACCACATCTTGACCATACACTGTTGGCACTGCTTCAACACGCAAGTTCAGGAGGTGCGAAGCGCCGTCACGATAGATCTCCTGCTGCATGTGACCAGACTGCGGTTCGGTCGCAGCAGTGGAAATATTTGCGCGGGAAGCTAAAGTGGCCATGATAACACGGTAGCGGTCACGACTGAGCTCAGCCACTGGGTGCAGTGCGCCATCAACACGCATGCGAATACGAATTGACTCACGCTGATTTTCAATGTGAATGTCAGACGCGCCCAATCTGTCGGCTTGATCAACAATGTAGTTAAAAACATCATTTGAGCTGACTGTTGCTAACGTTTGGCTCACCTGTTGCAGCGTCTCGCTGTCACCCTCTTTAGCGATTTCGATATCATCATAGACGATACTCTTTGGCGGATCGAACCGCAACATAAATGAACGAAAAGCAGCCCCTGATATCAAGAAAAAGTGTGCAACTTTACCAACTTCGCGGTATTCCTTCGTCATTTTAGCAATCAACGACTGAGGTGTCTGCGAAGTTACGCCAAAACGGTAGGACAGATCAGTGTCATTGTGCGCTAGGGGGATGATACGCCCTTTGTACATCTCCTCAATTGTCAAAATATCTCGTTCCAGCGGCAAGTCAGCCTCAAAACTGCGGGTATCTAAATATTGCAAGCCTAAAATTGACGCTCGTTTCCTGGTAGCATCTTCGTCTTGCTGGCGACGACGTACTTGAATAGAATCTTCATCCATCACCAACATTATAGCAAAGTGCTTATGATTTAGCGAATGATATAATGAGTTCATGCGACCAGAAATTACGCTTATTTTGCACAATATCCGTTCGACCCACAATGTCGGTGCCATCTTTCGCACAGCAGAAGGCTTGGGAGTAAAGCACATCGTCATCAGCGGCTATACACCATTTCCAGATTTGGCGATCATCAACCAACCAGACCCGCGACTGCCGCATCTTGTTGAGAAAATAACCAAGCAAATTCATAAAACAGCATTGGGCGCTGAGCAAACGGTTCCGTTTATGCGCTACGAGACGCTGGAAGATTGGCTGGAGGAAAATGAGCGCACCGGCAACCTACCAGTCATCGCACTGGAGCAAGCGCCAGATAGTATTTCACTGCCAGATTTTACTGCACCAAAAGCGTTCGCGTTGCTGCTGGGCGAAGAAGTCGATGGCATATCAGCCGAGCATTTAGCGCGTTGCGCCGCGACAGTAGAAATCCCAATGTTTGGCAATAAAGAATCATTCAATGTCAGTGTCGCCTGCGGCATGGCACTATACCAGATGATATGCCGCTGATGATTATGTCAATTTGATACATTCTTCACCTAGCAAAGTCTTCAGTTCTGCAAGTAGCTGAGCTGCTGGATCAACCTTGAATGGCAAGCGAATGGCGGACTTGTTGTCATTCTCACCAAGCACCAAGACAACATCAGTGATCCCTGGCGACGTTGAACATATCTTTTTGAGCGAAATCAGTTTGCCGTGATCACTCGGGTCTTTCACTTGCAGAAACAAGCGCGCAGGTGGCGTCTCGGGAGCTGCCGGCCGGGTAGCTGGTTTGGATGGATTTGACGATTTGGCGGTAGCCGGAGCGACGGTCTTGGTTTTTTGCGCGCGGAAGTTTGCCTGCTTTTCTTTCTTATACTGGGCGCTTACTTTTGGCGCATCCATTTTACGACCGGTCGATTCATAGCTGGTGATATCGTTGTCGGTGATAATCTCAATCTCATCAGCGATCGTTTTGCTTTCTGAGCCCAAATTACCGTCACGGTCGCGGGCTGAATTTTTACCAGTCACCCGAATAACAGCGTCTTGGACGAGCTTGGCACCAACTTGCTCATACAAATTTGGGAAAACGATCACTTCACCTTCGCCAAATTTGTCCTCGAGGCCCACAAACGCCATTTTACTGCCAGATTTGGTGATGATAGTGCGAACATTCGTGATGATGCCACCAATTGTCATGAGTCGGCCATCATATTCTGGTACCAGCTGGGTCAATGGCTGCGTTTGCTCAAGCAAGTACGTAGCGTAAGCGTCCAAAGGATGTGCCGAGATATACAAGCCCATCAGCTCGCGTTCCCACGTCAAGTATTCCTTGTCATTCTTGTTTGGCGACGGCATCAACTGCATGGTCGGCTGAGCCACAGCCGCATCATCGCCCAACATACCAAACAAATCAGTCTGCCCGCTAGCCGCTTCTTTTTGAACTTTTTGCGCAAAGGCGGTGATAGTGTCTAGGTTGAATAATAAGTCGTGGCGATCACCAAAGCTATCAAATGCGCCACATTTAATGAGCGATTCCCAAGCTTTGCGGTTAAACTTGCTGGTTGACACGCGTTTGGCGAAATCTTCGATGCTGGTGAATTTGCCATTCTCACGGGCGCGCAACAATTCTTCGACTGCGCCGACACCAACGCCCTTGACCGCCGCCATACCAAAACGAATCTTCTTTTCACCAGGCACGACCGCAAATTCAACAAATGACTCATTGACGTCTGGGTTGAGAACCTCGATACCCATATGTTTACACTCGGTCATCTCGATAGCCAGGCGCTCGGTGTCATCCTGATCACTAGTCATCAGCGCCGCCATGAAGGCGTCAGGATAATGCGCCTTGAGGTACGCCGTCCAGTAGGCGATCAGGCCGTAACATGCCGCGTGCGACTTATTGAAACAGTAGTTAGCAAATTCCTCCAGCGCATCCCAGAACTGCTCAGCAATTTCCTTGGTCGCACCACCAACCTTGACTGCGCCCTCGACGAACTCAGGCTTAACCTTTTTCATCAGGTCGATTTTCTTTTTACCCACTGCCTTACGCAGGGTGTCAGCCTGGCCGCCGGTAAAGCCACACCACTCTTTGGAAATCTGCATAAATTGCTCCTGATAAACCAAAATGCCGTAGGTATTCTTCAGTGAGTTTTCCATACCAGGATGCAAATAGGTAATCTCCTCTTCGCCATGTTTACGTTTGATGAACGAATCGATAAACTGCATCGGTCCCGGGCGGTACAACGCCACCATGGCGATGATGTCTTCAAAGACGCTCGGTTTGAGCTCGCGCAGGTACCGCTTCATGCCGGCTGATTCCAACTGGAACACGCCGGTGGTATCGCCGCGCTGGAATAGCTTATACGTTTCCGCATCGTCTAGCGGCAAGTGCGACAGATCGATGTCTGTTTTGTAAACTTTACGGATAATGCGCAGCGCATTGTTAATGATGGACAAGTTAGACAGGCCCAAAAAGTCCATCTTCAGCAGCCCCAACTCCTCAACGGGGCCCATCGGATACTGTGTTGCCACCACACCCTTTTGTGCCATCTCGAGCGGCACGTATTTCACCAAATCATCCGGCGCAATCACCACGCCGGCGGCATGCACACCATGTGAACGAATAGTCCCTTCTAGCCGTGAGGCAAAGTCATAGACAGTTTTGGCAGTCGGGTTAGTTTCGTATTCTTTTTTAAGGTCAGGGTCTTCCTCCAGCGACTTTTTGATCGGTACATGGCGACCCTGGACGGGCGGCGGAATGAGCTTGGCCAGCCGGTCAGATTCACCGTACGGCACCTGCAATACCCGCGCCACATCACGTACCGAAGCGCGCGCCGCCATGGTACCAAAGGTACAAATGTTAGCCACTCGCTCCGCACCATATTTCTTGGCACAATATTCGATAACTTCGCCGCGACGGGTATCCTGAATGTCGATATCGATGTCGGGCATGGAGATACGGTCAGGGTTAAGGAAACGCTCGAACAGCAGGTCGTAATGTAGCGGATCAAGGTCGGTGATGTTCAGGGCATAGGCGATGATTGAGCCAGCCGCCGAACCACGCCCTGGCCCGAAAATAATCCCTTGAGATTTTCCCCAGTTGATAAAATCTTGAACGATGAGGAAGTAGCCGTTATAACCCATCTTGTCGAGTACGCCAAACTCCATGTCTAGCCGCTCGATTTGATCATCAGACAACATGGCGCGCAGCTCGTCGTTTGGCAATTTCTTGGCATCTTCTAACTTCATGCCAGCGTAGCGTGCTGCCATGCCGCTATACACCAAGTGATCCAGATATTCTTTTTCGGACTCACCGTTTGGTGTCGGGAATTTCGGGATGAGAATATCGCCCAGTTTGATTTCTACATCGCACCGGTCGGCGATAGCCTTAGTGTTGGCGATTGCCTGCGGATTGGTTGTTTGCCACCGCGAAATAATGTCTTCTGGTGTCGTCAAATGCAGCTCAAAATCTTTCAAGCTCATCCGCTTTTCATCACTCAAATACGCGCCAGTGCCGACGCACAGCAAAATCTCATGCGCTTCTTGGTCTTCGTGATTGAGGTAATGGCCGTCACTCGTCACCACGCACGGAATGTCCAATTCCTCGCTGATGCGCTCGATGTAATCATTGACCTTTTTCTGCTCCGGCCAGTGACTGCGCGCTTCCGGGTGGCCATGGTCTTGGAGCTCCATGTAGTAGCGATCACCAAAGACTGACTTATACCAGCCAGCAATTTCCTTGGCTTTGTCATAATCATCATTGCGCAGATTCTCGCCCAGCTCACCACCGATACAGCCGGACATACAGATGATGCCTTCGTTGTATTGCTCCAGTAGCTCATGATCAATGCGCGGTTTATAGTAGACGCCTTCGAGGTTGGCGATGGTGCTGAGCTGCATCAGGTTTTGATAGCCTTTGTGATTCATGGCCAGTAGCGTCAGGTGATAGCGTGCCTTGTCCTTGGCAGGGTCGCGGTCGTGACGACTCCGCGCTGCCACGTAGGTTTCGATGCCGATGATCGGCTTGATGCCAGCACTCTTGGCTGCTTTATAAAACTCAATGACGCCTGACATCGTGCCGTGGTCAGTGATAGCACAAGCTTCCATGCCGAGCTCCTTTACTCGGGCGACCATGTCAGGGATTTTGGTTAATCCATCGAGCAGTGAGTGGTGAGTGTGATTGTGCAGGTGTACATAATCAGACGGTTTCAAAACCGCCGACGTACCGCCGTTATTTTTCCCCTCTGTCGTCATTAGTATTAGTATAGCACGTTAGCGGCGACTCTGCATGGTGTTGATCAGTGTATTAAAGAAGTCAGCAAGTGGTGGGAACACATCAACTAGATGACCCAATACCCAAACTAAAATAGTCACCGAAAGAGTGGCGCCCAGCACCGAACCAAAGCCAAAAAAGATGCCGCGCCAAAAGTTCATGCCGTAAACCTGACGGCGAGAACGGTGAAAATCAAAAAACAAGTCTTCTAAAATTGCCTGACGGGCGCCATTTTCATTGTCACGAATGACTTTTTTAGTAGCCCTTTTTATTAATGACTTTTCTGAAGTATTATTTTTGACCACGTTTTGCCTTTCGCGTAAACTTTTTCATCAGTGCCCCCAGCGCTAAGGCTGAAGAAACAACTGAAAGCATTGATGATGCTTCAGTGTAATTCTGCTGGATAGCTCGTGAGTGCTGCATGGTTTTTTGGACATGACGACTCAGGCTGATCACCAAACACATCAATGTGATGACGATGATCATCAAGGTAACCAAAACAATTGACAAAATGATAACGATCTCATTCATGGTGCTATTATAGCCTATTTCAGCCGATCTGTCAGATGTTGACGAAGTGCCGGACCAAGTTTGTTATCCCGCAGCCCAAAGTCAATGATAGTTTTAAGATATTCAAGCTTATCACCGGTGTCATAATACGTGCCGTTGGTGATTTCCACGCCATAGAAGTTATGCCCTTCATCAATCATGCGCTGCATAATCGGCTGAATGGCAAACTCGCCGTGACCGTTAAACTCCTGGCGGGCGCGCTCCAAGTACGGGAAGAAATCAGCTGCCAGCAAATAACTACTCACACTAGCCAAGTCGCTCGGCGCGTTGGCTTTACCCGGTTTTTCGACAATGTTCGTAATGGCAATCGTTCCGTCATCAAGCTGCTGACCAGCCGCGATGCCATAGCGATCAAACTCTGCATCATCAATGATTTTCTTGCATGACAGCACTGCGCCATCCAATTTCTCCGCAGCAGCAATCATCTGTTGAAAACGGCTTGGTGTCGCGTCGATAAAGTCGTCAGCAAACGTATAAATCACTGGCTCATCCGGCCCAATCAAATGCGCAGCACATGCCAAAGGAGTCGCGTTGCCATATGGACCTTTTTGGCGAACGTACACAAAGTTAGCCATTTCCGACAGTGAGTGAACCAGGTCAATCAACGGGCGCTTCTTGTCACCACCAGCCCGCAAATTCGCTAACAAATCTTCGTTCGGCACGTCAAAATGATCTTCAATGGCACGCTTGTTGGCGCTTCCGACGATGATAATGTCGCGAATACCGGCAGCAACCAGTTCTTCCACAACGTATTGGATGATTGGCTTATCAATCAGTGGCATCATCTCCTTAGGCATTGCTTTAGTTTGTGGCAAAAACCTAGTACCAAATCCTGCCGCTGCAATCACTGCTTTTGTCGGTTTTCTCATATCTCGTTCTCCTTTGTTATCGCCTTATTCATCAAAAAATCTTTCACCGTATCTCGCAGTGCCGCATAATCCAAATTCTCCGAATCAACGATCACTGTTGTAATATTATCCGCAACTAGTGGACGATATTTGTCACGAATTTCGTGTTCCGTCAATTTATCATATAGATCATCAGTGTGCACTGAGTGGCGATTACCAGATTGTTTGCGAGCATAAAATCGCCGCTTTACTTCCGCCAAGCCGCACGTCACGTAAATCTGCAGAATTGGTCGATGTGGGCTGTGCTGTAAAATCTCTTCTGCAGCTGACGTTTGCAGGGCAGACTCAATGATGATTTGCTCACCCAATTTTTCAAATTCAATCCCCAACTCCAAGACTGCCCGTCGAGTCACGCGGCCCAAGGCACTGCTCTGCTGATCAGTATATGTTCCGCCCAGATGATCAGCCAAAAACTCTTTGACAGCATCTTGCGCAACACCACGCACCCCCACATCTTGCATCAAACGCTTTGCTAACGTCGTTTTACCAGATCCAGGGATGCCAGTAATGATGATCATCAGCTATAGCCTCTCGCGGATCAATTTTTGCGCCAAGCTTGGGTTAGCCTGACCTTTGGAACGCTTCATAACTTGACCGACGAGGTAACCAATGGCTTTGTCTTTGCCCGAGCGAATGTCGGCGATGGAAGCTGCCGAGGCTGGGTCGCTGAGCACTTCGTCAACGATGGCAGCGATAGCCGACTCGTCAGACACTTGCAATAGGTTCTTTTCTTCGGCAAGTTTGCGCGGATGCGTAGCGCCCGCCAATAATTCATTAAACAATTCCTTAGCATTGGTACTGGAAATCTCCGATTTATCGGTCATCTCCGCTAACTCCACCAAATCACCAACCGACACATGTGACGCGTTACCGTCAGCTGATGCGGAGTCACGCTCAGAATCACTACCGCTAGCTGTCAAAGCACTAGCAAACCAGTGCGCCACTCGCTTAGCAGACGCATCGCCTGATTTCTCCTGCACTTCCAGCATGATGGATGCGTAATTTGGGTTGGACAATAACGAATTAACCACTGACTTATCTAAACCTAATCCACTCCACCTTTCACGATATTCACCCGGCAACATCGGCACTTCAGCCTGAATCTGCGCAATTTTCTCATCGCTCAGCACCACTGGCGGAATGTCGGCGTCAGGCATGTAGCGATAATCCTGAGCGTCCTCTTTCGAACGCTGCGAGGTAGTAATTTGCTTGTCATCACTCCATCCGCGGGTCTCCTGCACCACCGACTCACCACTTTCCAGCAGGTCAACTTGACGCTTGAACTCGTATTCAGCAGCTCGCTCGACACTGCGGAATGAATTGAGATTCTTCACTTCCGCTCGCTTACCAAGCTCAGTCGCGCCCTTTTTAGCCACCGAAATATTGACATCAAACCGCATATTGCCATGGTACAAATCACCGTGTGTCACGCCCGCATAGACCATCAATTTGTGCAGCTCCGAAGCGTACGCCTTAGCCTCCTCAGCAGAATGAATATCTGGCTCAGAAACAATTTCAATCAGCGGCGTACCAGCGCGGTTGAGGTCAACCAGCGAATAGCCGTCGTGGTGCGTCAATTTACCAGCGTCCTCCTCCATGTGCGCATGATGAATTCGCACTCGTTTGAGTGAACCATCCTCCAGCGGCGCGTCGACATAGCCAGCCAAAATGATCGGCTGGTACATCTGCGAGGTCTGATAACCTTTTGGCAAGTCAGGGTAAAAATAATGCTTGCGATCAAACCGGCTAACGCGAGCAATCGGCGCATTCAACGCCTTGCCAGCACGCACCGCCAACTCAACAGCGTGCTTGTTGAGCACCGGCAGCATGCCCGGCAGACCAAAGTCAATCTCGTGCGTTTTTTCATTTGGCTCAGCATTACGCGCGTCATTGTCAGCCGGGCTAAACAGCTTGGTTTTGGTCGCCAGCTGGACGTGGCATTCGATACCAATGGTCATTTCATATTCATCATATACACTCATCATAACGCTCCCAAATCTTTTAGTGCTTGTTCAAAGCTTGTCATGGCTCGCCGAAAACTTTGCGCGGTCAGTTTCACGTTGGTTTCGTGGGCAATTTGATTACGCAATTTGTGCGCCGCCCACAACCCATTTTCGTCCGTCCAGTCACCCTTGCGAGCTTTCAATCTGTCGCCCATCGTCGTACCCGCCACGCCGCAGTCGCGCATGGCTTTGTCGAGCAGCTTGTCAGCTTTGACGATTGCCATTTGCAGACCATCCGAACCGCCCGCCTTGGCGCCGTGTTGAATTGCCCGCCAGACTTTTCGGTACATTTCTCTGTCAAGTTTTTGATGCCCGCGTGATGTCAATTGGATAAAAATAATCAGCAAAGCACCGATCACCAGCGCTGCTACCACCAGCGCAATCAACAAGCCGTCCATCAGGCAGCCTCCACTTCTGAGGCTAACTTCAACAAGTTGCTGTCTGACTGGCGGTCACCAATCAACTGCACACCAATTGGCAAACCTTCGTCACTAGTTCCAGCTGGCACGGAAATCGCTGGCAGTCCCGCCAAGCTAGCCGGCACCGTCATGATGTCCGCTAGGTACATCTTGATCGGATCATTGGTATTTTCACCAAGTTTGAACGCCGGTGTTGGTGCAACTGGCATCAACAGTGCGTCGTACTCAGCAAATAATTGCTTAAACTCGTTGATGAGTAAGGTGCGCGCTTTTTGCGCCTGCATATAGTAAGCGTCAAAAAAGCCACTCGACAACACAAAACTACCGATCATAATTCGTCGCTTATTTTCCGTTGTAAAACCTTCATTGCGGCTGCGACCATACAATTCTGCCAATGTTTTCACCTCGGTTGCCCGGTGACCATAGCGCACGCCATCGTAGCGCGCCAGGTTTGACGATATCTCTGCCGGCACAATAATGTAATACATCGCCAGCGAATGCTGCATCATACTAAGATCCACTTCTTCAACGTCATAGCCCAGCTGCTTTAATTTTTCAACATAGTCAAGCGTTTTCTGGCGAACCACCGCGTCCACGTCATCAGTCATACACTGCTTAACCAAACCAATCTTTTTCTTGGTAAATTCTGGCTGGTTCTGCCAAAAGTCCGGCAGCGTCGTCATGTCCTTGTCGTCGCGGCCCGCCATGATTTCCATCACCAAATTGGCGTCATCAGCGTTTGTCGCGAAACAACCAATGGTGTCGGTGCTTGAGGCCATAGCAACCACGCCATAGCGACTGACCGCACCGTAGGTTGGCTTGACACCGACAACGCCGTTAAAGCTAGCTGGCTGACGAATCGAGCCACCAGTGTCTGTCCCCAGTGCAAACGGCACCACGTCAAGCGCCGTCACGACTGCCGAGCCGCCTGACGAACCACCAGCCACTCGAGTTTTATCCGCGGCGTTTTTGGTCGGACCAAAGGCTGAGTTTTCTGTTGAACCGCCGTGAGCAAAGGCATCCAAGTTTGCCTTGCCGATGCAAATTGCACCTTCAGCTTCCAATTTTTCAACGGCTGTGGCTTGTAGTGGTGCATCAAAATTCTCGAGCATCTTCGAGGCAGCAGTTGTCGGCGCTCCAAAGGCCAAGAAATTGTCTTTCACGACAAACGGCACACCAGCCAATCGCCCAGAAATCTCACCCTGATCAACCTTAGCTGCTCGCTCCAACGCCCGCTCTTCTGTCAAGCTCAGTAGTGCATGATATTCTTCAATCTCGCGCGCTCGTCGCAATGCTTCCTTGACATTGTCAACTGCACTTTTACCTACAAAATCACTAATCCGACTCATCAAAACACCTGTGGCACTTTCACTTGATTGTTCTGTTTTTCGGGCGCTAGCTCAAGTAGCTCATCCCGAGAAATCCCTGACTGAACCTCATCTTCCCGCCAGATATTTTCTAGTCCCGTCACTTGATAGGTTGGCTCTACGCCAGATGTATCGAGCTCGCCCAATTGATTGATATATTCTACGATTTTCTCCACGTCCTGTCGCAAGCCATCCACTTCGCCATCTGCCAATTGCAAACCGCTCAAATCCGCCAAGCGCTGGACATCACTATTAGAAATTGCACTCATGAACTCATTATACCACTTGAAAATTAATTACAGAAAATCACTCGCCCCATGCCTAGGAGCGAGTGACAGGCGATACCCAACTAACTAGTCAAGTAGGTAGCTTGAGTTGTATTTGAAGTTTGATTTTTTGATACTTGGCTTGTCATGAGCCTGCACTGCCAGCGTGATAGCCAAGGCAACTGCGACAACACCGGTGATTGCGATCAACGTGATAGCCAATGGGCGTGATTTGTTGTAGCCGTTGATGATCTTGCCGATGAAGAATATCACAACTGCCAATACTGCCAAGCAGACGAGTGATGGCAAGAAGTTACCCAAGTACAGTGCTGTGTATACTGAACCAGCATCTGAAACGCCAATCAATAGCAACGAGCTAATCAATACACTGATGAGATTTGCGACCAGTGGCAACGCCGCCAATACGATCATGAACAAGCTGCCATAGGTTGTCAGTTTGTAGGCCAATCGACCAGTGTAACCACTACGGTCAGCGGCAATGGCGCGTGTTACGCGACCAAACAGGACAAATGCCAACACTGAGAATAGTACTGCCAAAATACCAACGGCCAAAATGTTTGCAGTGATCGACCCGCTCAACATCAAGCCAAACGACATCGCTTCTTTTGCAGACCACATGCCGAACAACATTGGTACGAGTACTATACTGGTGATTGCAGCAAATGTTACTGAAACCATTGCTAATGCGTATTCAAATGTAAGCCATTTTGCTTGCGAAGCAGCGCGTGGAGCCATGTACTCAGCTTGCTCGACGACTGGAGTTTCTGTTGTTTTCAATTCTGCCATATAATTCTCCTCCTTATTATGGTTATCTTTAGTGTACCATTGTTTGCTTAATTTCTGCAATCAAATCACGCAGCTCTACGGCTTTTTCAAACTCTAGATTGGCGCTATGTAGCTCCATTTGACCGGTCAGTTCCTTGATTAGCGTTGGGTATTCGTCCTTTGGAATTTTCTTCAAATCAAGTTTTGGCTTTTTATCCGATTCTTTTTGCGGAATGATGGAACGCAGGCCATCGTCAATCTTCTTCTGGATGGTTTGCGGCGTGATACCGTGCTCTTCGTTGTATTGCTGCTGAATTGCACGCCGACGATTCGTCTCGTCAATCGCTCGGCGCATACTGTCGGTCACATTGTCACCATACATCAGCACCCGCCCGTCCACGTGCCGCGCCGCCCGGCCAATCGTCTGAATCAGCGCCTGCTCGCTACGCAGGAACCCTTCTTTATCGGCATCCATAATCGCCACCAGACTGACTTCAGGTAGGTCCAAGCCCTCGCGTAGCAAATTGATACCAACCAGTACGTCGTACGTTCCCAGCCGCAAATCTTTGAGAATATCGCCGCGCTCCAATGTGTCAATTTCACTATGTAGATACGCCGTTTTCACACCATTGTCGGTCAGATAGGCGCTTAAGTCCTCAGCCATACGCTTGGTCAAGGTCGTTACTAGTACGCGGTGACCGTTGGCGATAGTCTGGCGAATCTCCTCCATCAAATCATCAACCTGCCCCTCAGTCGGCCGCACCTCAATTGGCGGATCAAGCAGCCCGGTCGGCCGAATCAACTGCTCAGCCGGCTTTGGCGAATGGGCAATTTCATAGTCGCCCGGTGTAGCAGAAACATAAATCGCCTGATGAATATGCTGATCAAACTCATCAAACCTCAGCGGACGGTTATCCAGCGCACTCGGCAAACGAAAACCATGCTCCACCAACACTTCCTTGCGCGCCCGGTCGCCGTTATACATACCGCGGACTTGCGGCAAGGTCATATGCGACTCATCGACCAGTAGCAGCCAATCGTCTGGGAAATAATCAATCAACGTCGCCGGCTGCTCGCCCGGCTCGCGGTCAGTCAGATAGCGCGAATAATTCTCAATACCTTTGACAAAGCCAGTTTCTTTGAGCATTTCTAGGTCATATTTGGTGCGTTGACTGAGGCGCTGCGCCTCCAGCAGTTTATCGTGCGACTCAAGCCATTTGAGCCGTTCATCAAACTCTTTTTCGATGCCGATGATGGCTTTTTCAATTCGCTCGCGCGGCGTCGAATAGTGGCTGGACGGGAAAATCGTCAGGCTAGCTGGCTGCTCCAAAATCTCGCCCGTCAGCGGATCAATTCGCGTGAGTCTCTCGACCTCATCGCCAAAAAACTCCACCCGCACCGCCGTGTCCTGCCCGGCTGGGAAAATATCTACCACGTCGCCGCGTACCCTGAAAGTGCCGCGCGCAAAATCAACATCATTACGCTTATACTGAATATCAGTCAGCAGGCGGATGAACTTATCCTGCACCCGCCGCTCGCCGACTGTCAATTGAATCGCCATATCAGCATACGTCTCCGGCGAACCGATGCCGTAAATGCAAGACACGCTCGCCACAATGATCACATCGCGCCGCGTTAGCAATGCCGAGGTCGCCGCATGCCGCAGCCGATCGATTTCATCATTAATCTTCGAATCTTTTTCAATGTAGGTGTCACTACTGGCGATATAGGCCTCCGGCTGATAATAATCAAAATAGCTGACAAAATAATGTACCTCGTTGTCCGGGAAAAATTCCTTAAACTCAGAAAACAGCTGCGCCGCCAAGGTCTTGTTGTGCGCCAGCACCAGCGTCGGCACATTCCGCCGAGCAATAATATTCGCCATAGTAAACGTCTTGCCCGACCCCGTCACGCCCAGCAACGTCTGCTCGCGCTCACCCTGCTCCAAACCATCCACCAGCTGAGCAATCGCCGTCGGCTGGTCGCCAGTTGGCTGATAGTTGGAGACGAGATTAAAGGCGCTCATATCATTACTATTGTAACGCATCACAATTTATATATAAAAATATTTTGAAAGATCACCAATAGTGTGGTATGGTAGCAACATGACATATCGACACAACATCGTTGTTCGTCGTCGCCGCTCTGACTCAGAGGGCTAATTAGTCGTATAGTAAAAACCAACTAGAGAGCCCTCGTCCGAGCGGCTCTTTTTAATTAGTATAGAAAGGAAGGATATGAATCACGACGCACCTCATTACACCAAGGTTGCCAGTCATGAAGCCGTGAACGGTGAGTTCGATACGTGCCTCTTGCTCTATTCCGGAGGCCTCGATACATCCGTCATGCTCACGTGGCTCCAAGAAAAATATAACTGCAAGGTCATCACCCTAACGGTCAACATCGGCCAGACGGTTGACGATCTCGATGCCATCGCCGAAAAGGCCAAAAAACTTGGCGCCATTGAAACCATCACGGTTGATGCCCGCGACCGCTTCGCTGATGAGCTGCTATCACTAGCCATCAAAGCCAACGCTGATTATCAAGGTGGCTACGCCCTCTGCACGCCACTCGGGCGCATCATCATTTCCCAATTGGCCGTCGAGTATGCCGAAAAATACGATTGCACGGTCATCGCTCACGGTGCCACCGGCAAGGGTAACGACCAAGTTCGCTTCGAAACCTACATCACCACACTCAATCCGAAACTCAAAATCTTGGCACCAGTGCGTGAGTGGAGTATGGGTCGAGAGGAAGAGCTGGCCTACGCCAAGAAACACGACATCCCCGTGCCACACACCCAGGAATCACCCTACTCAACCGATGAAAATATGTGGGGTATCACCAGTGAAGGCGGCGAGATAGAATCGCCATCGCTCAAGCCAAACTACCACGCCATTCTCAATTGGTGCTCGACCATCAAATACACACCGGACGAAGCCGAGGATATCACCATTGAATTCATCAAAGGTGTGCCCGTCGCGGTTGATAACCGCCACTTTTCGCTCCAAGCACTCATCCAGCACTGCAACCAACTCGGCCGCAAACACGGCGTAGGTGTATCGACCCTCATCGAAGATCGACTGGTTGGGCTAAAGGTACGTGGCGTCTACGAAAACCCTGGCGCCACCATCTTAATCGCCGCTCATCAAAAGCTTGAACAATTGGTGTCAACTCGCGTTGAAAATGAACTCAAAGCCGAAATGGACAAAAAATGGGCCTACCTCACCTACGCGGCTCAGTGGTACGAGCCAGCCGTCCATCACATTAACGCCTACATCGATGACCAGAACCAAAAAGTCACTGGCACGGTGACAGTCCGCCTGTACAAAGGTACCATCACCGTGGTCAGCGTGGACTCACCGCATTCGTTGTTTGATATCAACCTCGCAACGTTTGATTCCAACACCGCATTCAATCAGAATTCATCCGCCGGATTCATTGAATTATATTCATTAAGTCAGCGAACAGCTGAAGGAGCATACTCATATGGTAAATAAACTATGGCAATCAACCGCAACCGGCTCACTCCACCCACTAGTCGAGTCATACACCGTTGGCGACGACCAAGTGCTGGACCAACATTTGCTGGGGCATGACATCACCGCCACTAAAGCGCACGCTCACATGCTAGAAAAAATCGGCGTGCTGACCAGTGACGAATATCAGCAGTTAGCAGCCGCCTTGGACGAGCTACTCAACGAGTGGAAAACTGGCGCCTTCACCCTCACCAGCGAGCACGAAGATGGCCACACCGCCATTGAGCTGTATTTGACAGAAAAACTTGGACCAATTGGCAAAAAGGTTCACACTGGCCGAAGCCGCAATGACCAAGCCTTGGTGATGATGCGCTTGTTCATCAAAGCAGAACTTGAAGCAGTAGCCGAAAAGTTGGAAGCAGTCGCCCAGGCCTACGCTGGTAAAATTGCCGCTATCGGTCAGACCGAAATGCCTGGCTACACCCACACCCAAAAAGCCATGCCAACCACGGTCAGCATGTGGCTTGGTTCCTACCACGATGCGTTCAATGACCTTCGACAATTGGTAGCACACAGCATCGCTGCCATCGACCAAAACCCGCTCGGTAGTGCGGCTGGTTTTGGAGTTACCCTGCCACTTGACCGCCAGATGACGACCAGTGAGTTGGGCTTCGCCAAAGTACAGGAAAACCCAATGTACTGCGGCTTGTCGCGCGGCGTGTTTGAGCTGATCGCCGTGCAAGCGCTCAACCCAATCATGGTCTTTGCTGGTAAATTTGCCGAAGACATGCTGCTATTTACCTCGCAGGAGTTTAATTATTTCAAACTGCCCGTCACCATGACCACCGGCTCGTCCATCATGCCACACAAACGCAACTACGACGTCTTTGAGATCATGCGCGCCACCGCCCACGCTTATCCGAACTACGCTTTGCAACTCCAAGCTATTTCGACAGGTGCTGGTAGCGGCTATCACCGCGACTTGCAGTTGACCAAAAAAATCACCATGGACGCCTTTACGTCAGCACTCGACACGCTGGAAGTTCTGGCACTCTGCGTCAGTGAGCTGGAGGCTAACACTGAGCGATTAGCCGAGGCGATGACCGATGAACTTTACACCGTCGCCAAGATTAACGAATTGGTGGAAAAAGGCGTGCCATTCCGCGACGCCTACCAGCAGGTCAAACAATCATTTCTGGGTGAATAATCCCTGATGTTCACTGGTAACCACCAACTATTTGACAAACACAAGCTTTTTGTGCTATAATCAAAAGATACGTGAATTAAAACATAAAAAGGCAGAAAAATGACAGACAAAAAAGATCTGGTGTGTATACCACGCGAAATTGAACTCCAAGCCGCAATGTTCCGTTTGGGCAACATTAACGAGGAAATTCAAAAGGGTTATGAAATCCTCAAAAAATACCATAAGACGGTGACCTTTTTCGGTTCGGCGCGTACCTGCCCAGACAGCCCATATTACCAAGCTGCCAAAGAAGCCTCTGAGCGTTTGGCAAGCTTGGGTTATGCGGTTGTCTCTGGTGGTGGCCACGGTATCATGGGTGCTGCTAACGAAGGCGCCAACAAAGCGGTCCAAAAAGGTGCGCGCGCTGCCGGTGGTGAATCAATCGCCTTTAACATCAAATTACCCCACGAGCAAGATCTCAATGAATACGCCACTGAGGCATTTGAATTTCAGCATTTTGCTCCCCGAAAAATCGTCATGACCATGTACGCTGATGCTTACATTTATTTCCCTGGTGGTTTTGGCACCTTGGATGAATTGGCGGAGATATTGACCTTGATCCAGACACAGAAAACCAATCGCGTGCCAGTCATCCTGTTTGACACAGCGTTCTGGAGCGACTTGGATGCTTTCTTCCGCAACCACATGTTAGCCGAATCAGCAATCGTCAAAGAAGACCTTGATATTTACACCATCACTGACAGTGTCGACGAAATCATCGACATCGTTACCGCCAATAAAACCTATTGCGATCACTAATCCAAGATGTCATCAACCCGCCGACAAATGCCGGCATCACAAATGATGCGGCTAACGGCTGGGTTGTGCGTCTGCGGATGATCCCGGAAACGGCGGTAAATTTCCTGCCCCAGGGCAACTTTACCATGTTTGGTGGTATTCCTGCCAAGCGACAACTGATGGTGATAATTCTCAACGATATCTACCGGATGAAATGAAATAATATACCCGTCTATGTCCGCTAGCACCCAGTCACTAGCTTTGAAACAGGCTCGCTTGTCGATCTCTGGCGCGATAGCCATCAGCGCCTGGTAGACTTCATTTGCTGTCGTATCGCGTGGATCCAGACCTAAGGCACGCAGCACACTGTGTGTTCGCGCCAACACATCCGACATCAACCGGATATCACTATCGTCACGTGTCATCCGGTTCAGTTCCTGTAGAGCAATCTGTACATTTGCTCCTTCTCCTAGTAGTCGAGCTAAGTGTTGTGCCATGATTATATACTCCTTTCCTGTAACGGCATCTCGTGGAGGGGAGCGCCTTTATGTAAAATTCCCGCCTTAGCGCTAATTTTCGCAACGACGGCGCTGGAATTTGCGCTGGCAAAAATAACTGAGTCTCGCAAACTGCCACCTTCTGCCCATCTACTCAAAAATCCTGAGGCAAATGCATCGCCGGCTCCCGTCCTGTCGATGGCTGGGACATCTTCATACATGCCAGCGCGGACGATTGTCTTGCCGTCGCTCGCCATGGATCCGTTGGCGCCGTCTGTCACCAACAGCGTCGGTACCAAATACAGCCCATGCCGAATCAAACTCTCCAAATCACTGCCTTCGACAAGCTGCTGCATTTCCTCTTTATTGACCGTCAAAATATCTACGTCTTGCAACAGCCCAAGCAATAGTTCACGCTGCGCCAACTCTTTTTTGCCAGGATTAAAACAAATTTTGATACCACGTTCGCGCGCTTGGGTAAACAGTTTACTGAGCGTTTGCATTTGACCCGTCAAGTTGGAGACGTACAGCCAATCCGCCTGAACATTTTCCAGAGAAAAGTCGCCTGGATGGTAATGCGTCGAAGCACCACGATAGGTCAAAATGGTGCGCTCGCCATTTGGCGCTAGGAGCATGACTGAATATCCCGTGTTGTATTTGTCAGAGAATTTCACTAGCTGCGTACCAACACTTTCACTGTCCAGTGCATCCAACACTGCCTGGCCTGCTGGATCGCGCCCAACAACCCCCATGAACTGCGTTTGATGACCCTGACGAGCAAAGGTAACTGCTGCATTGGTAGCACCACCACCAGTAGAGAAATGGATCTGATTGACATCAATTTTTGAACCCAGTTCCAAGCGCTGGAAGCAATGTTCTGGGCTCTCACAAACAGGCGCTAGTGCTGGCGAGTGGCTCAAAAATACGTCTTGAACAGCAGCACCAATGGTAATAATTTTAGCCATCAGATCACTGCCCTTCCGCTTGAGCCAAAGGCCATGATTTTTTCTTCAACGACTTTCTGGACTGCTAAATATACCTCGGGCATCAGCTTAACGATGGCATATTCATTTGGATTTTCACGCAAGGTTTTTTCCAGTGTGGTGCGGAAAGCATAGCGCATATCGGAGTTGATGTTGATTTTGGAAACGCCAATTTTCGCCGCATCCTCAAAGTAATGCAGTGGCGTACCTGACCCACCATGGAGCGAAATCTGGCAGTGCAGCACCTCGCGGATACGTGCTAACAATACCAAATCCAATACTTTCGGCACCGGATATTTACCGTGCAGATTACCGACTGCTGCTGCAAAAGTATCAATCCCCGTCGCCTCGACAAATGCTCGCGCACCATCTGGTGTAGAAAAAGTTTTCTTGATTTCTTCATAGTCAATAGCTTCAGTGTGAACGTTAGAGCTGCCACCAAAATAG